>JAZKAD010000018.1:12919-55269 GCA_040389305.1 Pseudomonadota bacterium
GTGGCATAAGCCATAAAGACAAAGTTCCCACACCATATTATACCTGTTAGTAAAGGTGGCAGAGATAATATAAGTAATATGCAGCTATATCCATTAAGACTCATGCCTCATAACACAAACTTTGATTTTATGAGGATAAAAAATATTAATTATACAATTTCTGTGGCTTTATCGGTCATAAGTATCGTAGCACTCATATTATTTAAGCTCAACTTTGGTATCGATTTTGCAGGCGGAATTAGCATTGAAGCTCGCATCAACCAAAAGCCAGACTTGCAAAAAATGCGTGAGGTTTTAGGGCATCTCAATATAGGAGAAGTTGTACTTCAAAGCTTTGGAAGCGAAAATGATCTTTCTATTAAAGTCGGTAGCTCTAGCGCTGAAGGTGATATGCAAAAAAATATTGAGCTTATCAAAGACGCCATAAAATCAAATTTCCCATATGAAGTTGATTACCGTACAGTAGATTTTGTAGGACCACAAGTAGGTACGCAGCTGATTACAGCTGGGGCTCAAGCTATGCTCTTATCCTTTTTAGCAATTATGATATATATTTGGATAAGGTTTGAATGGCAATTTGGTCTTGGGGTTTTGATAGCATTAGTACATGACACAATAATGACCCTTGGATTCATGAGCATTACAGGTCTAGACTTCACCCTAAGCAGCATAGCAGCTCTTTTGACTGTTATAGGATATTCGGTGAATGATTCAGTAGTGATTTATGACCGCATTAGAGAAAATTTACGCAAATATCGTCAAAAAACTACGGATGATATAATTAACTTAAGCGTCAATGAAACCCTCTCTCGCACGACGCTGACAGTATTGACAGTGCTACTTTCGAACTTCGCTCTTATCATATGGGGAGGTGAAGCCCTTAGGAGCTTTAGTATTACAGTATTTTTTGGTATCGTAGCTGGGACTTATTCTTCAATTTTTATCTCAGCCCCCATACTCACCGTATTTAAACTAGATAAGTTTAAATAATATATAGCCTTCACTTTCGAGTATTCTGCGCAAGGAATGATAGAAAGAGGTAATGATAGAAAGAGATTATGAAATCCTAAATCTCTTTGCTATCTCCTTATACACCTCTATACCATTTTGAGGATTCGTTGCTATTGATTCAAAATCAAAACGCTCGTTACTTTCAATATCCCACAGCCTGCAGGTGTCTGGGGTTATTTCATCTGCTAACATAAATACGAAAGATTCTCCATCAAAAACCCTGCCAAACTCCAAGTGGCATTCTACCATACGGATACCGACACCTGCAAACAACCCCGTTAAAAAAGCACCAGCTCTAAAAGCTTCTATTTTTAGCTGCTTGACTTCATCTTCTGTCATCCATCCAAAATTGACTAACTGTCGCTCATTCATGACTGCTCCAGGATGCTCTTTATACTTCAGTCTAAAGTCAATCATGGGGCTATCAAAAACATATCCTTCTTCAACCCCAAGCTCTGTGACATAACGACCCGCAGAAATGTTCGAAATACATACCTGCACAGGCACTATGTCTAAGAGCTGCACGCGTTGTTCGCGCATGTTTATCTTTTCTAGAAAGTGATTTTCTATCCCAGAAATATCCATACTTTCCATAATAAACGCTGAGATCTTATTGTTTAAGACGCCTTTACCAGAGATTTGAATAATCTCTTTATTTGGTAATTTAAAATCATCTTTAAAAAATTGAATTAGAGAATATTCTTCCTCTCCTTCATAAAGAATTTTACTAGATCCTTCATATAATTTTTCCTTAGATCTGATGTCTATTGGCTCCATACTTATACTCCGCTCGTTTTTCGAATGCATCTAGCATCATGCTTTGCGCCTTGCTAAATAATTTATTCATTAAGCCGCCTAATAATAAAGATTTAAACTCAAAATCCAATGAAAATTCTACTATGGTACCATCATTATCTTCTTGGAAGCGCCATATAGTATCAAGATATTCGAAAGGCCCATCAAGGGCTTTAACTTCTATCCCCAAGACTCCTTCTAAATTGTTTGTTACAATCGAAGAACTATAACTTTCAGAAAACGCAGAAACTGCAACAGTAAGCTCCGCAATAAGTGGATCTTTTGAGATAATTCTACTGCTTATACAATAAGGCAAAAATTCGTGATAGGAGTCTATATCCAGCACTAAATCAAACAGCTCTCTTGATGAATAGGGCAATTTTTTAATACTATTGATAAGAGGCATAGCTTCGGTTAGACAAATTTCTTGTATCAAGGATATATCATCTATAAGGTAAGCACTATCAAAACATGAGGTAGGATAATCGCTATCATCTCTTATGTAAGGTCTTGTGTCTCATCGCGGCCCAGTCACCTTGTCCTAATATTGGCAAAAACCAGCTCCTATCCCTTAAACCCAGTGGCTACTAAATACATCTCTTTACTGTCAGCTCTACTGGACTGCGGTTTGAAATGCTTCACTACAGCAAATTGTTGCTTAACTTTTGCAAGAAGTTCATGCTCCGTGCCGCCACGCAAAATTTTGGCAACGAAACTTCCCCCGGGCTTTAAGACATCAATCGCGAAGCTAAAACTATGTTCGCATAGATCAATTATTCTAAGGTGATCAGTTGTAGAATGACCCGTAGTATTCGCGGCCATATCGCTCATCACCACATCAGCTTTATCACCTAGCATTTCTATTATCTTGCCTGGAGTTTCTGCGTCATAAAAATCCATTTGAGCCATAGACACTCCGGAAATAGGTTCTATTTCCAGCAAATCAATCGCAACTACCGCACCTGAACTACCTACGTGCTTTGCGGCAATTTGACTCCACCCCCCTGGCGCCGCCCCTAGATCAATGACTTTCATGCCCTTGCTAAAAAGACGAAATTTATCATTTATCTCGATCATTTTATAAGCCGCACGGGATCTATACCCATCGAGCTTTGCTTGAATGACATAAGGATCATTTAGCTGCCTTGTGAGCCATTGATGAGAAGAATGCTTTCTTGCTCCGGGCTTCAGCCTTGTTGCTTTATTGCGGAATTGATTATTTGTCAATGACGTCACCCCTTAAAGATATACTTATCTTATCAAGAATGGAATTAACGAAAGCAACTTCATTTGCTTTAAGCATATCGCTAGCGATATCCGTGAACTCATTAATAATAACTTTGTAGGGCACTTCCGGAAAGAACTTAAGCTCGCAGATAGCAGCTCTTAGAACTGCCATAAGCGTAGTATGCAAATGTTCGACAGTCCAGCCTGCGCCCATATTTGCTTCGATCATAGTATCTATAACTTTTAAATGATCTAGAGCATAATTTATAAGCGTAGTAAAGTAATTGATATTTAGCTTGATTTTAAGGCTACCTGATGCCTCCAAATCAAGATCATCGTGTACCTCGAGGTCGGTATCTGCATAATATGTCACAATACCTTGTATTAGTTCATTTACGCTTTGCTCATCCCCATTGATTTGGTATTGATACAAAGCTTGTACTGTAGCTATGCGAGCAATAGTTTTGGTACTTATTTTATTCATCTGCCGTTCCATAAAAATATCAGAACCAACATAGCAACAAATTTGATTTAGTAAATTACCTATTACTCAATTCGTACTTTTTGTCAATCTCGGTCAATGCGTACAAAAAAACCTCCGTCGTTGCATGCATAGTAAATTTATGAGATAATATCATTCTATATTCCGCTCATAGGATGCATCGTATGCTTAGCTTAATAGGATTTATTATAGTTCTTGGCGTCATCGTATTTATACATGAATTTGGACATTACTACGCTGCTATACGATGCGGGGTGAAGGTCGAAACATTTTCTATTGGTTTTGGGAAAAAATTATGGAGCAGAATAGACTCAAAAGGAACAGAATGGCAAGTTTGCGCAGTTCCCTTTGGAGGTTTTATCAAAATGGAGGGAGATAGAAGTTCAAATGTCTCATCCCGCCATCCCAGCTCCTTTCAAAAACAAAACCTAGCAAAAAGACTGATTATTGTCGCTGCAGGTCCTTTAGCAAATTTTCTTCTAGCTATTACGATTCTTGCGGGATTTTATTACCAAAATGGCGTCAAAGCAGAGCCGGCCATAATATCCGAGGTGATAGCTGAATCTCCTGCCGGAGCAGCAAAACTCCAAATGGGAGATAAAATCCTTAAAGTCGATGGGATTGATATATCTAATTTTTCTGAGTTTAGGCAAATTATTGCGTCTCACCCAGATCAATCTCTGACATTGCTTCTTCAGCGTGGAGAGGACATAGTCTCTTTAAAGATCACGCCTCAATTATCCAAAGAACAAACCGGCTTTATAGGAGTCAAAGCCTCGACTATAGCCACAAGAACAGAGCTTGGTATCTTGGCTAGCATAAGCTTAGCGACGCATGACGTCTTAAGAACCTCACATATAATACTCAAGGCATTGGGGCAGATTGTAACAGGCACAAGATCTATGGACCAAATAGGGGGTGCATTAAGTATAGCGAAGGAGTCGGGGAAATCTATGGAGGAGGGATCTGCTTCGCTTCTTTTATTCATCGCATTTATCTCGATAAACATTGGCCTTATGAATTTGATACCCCTTCCCCTACTTGATGGAGGTTATATACTTTTGATGCTGTTTGAGGCCGCAATAGCTAGAAGGATTTCAGAAAAAGTAGAGCGCATCTATTATAAACTTGGCCTAGGAAGTCTGATTTTTCTTGTTGTAATTTCCACCTCAAATGATATAAAAAGTTTGTTACTTTAGTTATGTGGTGATTGATGCGTAAAATTTTTCGTTTGACTATACTTGCTTCTAGCATGATTACTTCGCATGTTGCTTTGGCCGATGCGATAAAGCATATCACTATTGCGGGCAATAAACGCATTGAAACCTCGACTGTACAAAATTACTTAGGGCTGCACATAGGAGATGAATGCTCCGTCACCAACCAAAACAAAGCCATCAAAAACCTCTACGCTACGTCAATGTTTGAAAATATTAATGTGCATTGCGCTAATGGCACTTTATTTGTTAATGTACAAGAATCTCCTTTTATTACAAAAATTGAGCTTAGGGGAAATAATAAAATTAAGACTTCTACCATCACAAAAGAGCTTATGACGCATGCAGGTGAATCTTTGAGCAAAGCAAAATTGCAGCATGATACCGATAAAATTTTAGAGATGTACAAAAAATCTGGAAGGTTTTCAGTAGCTGCAGAGCCTGTAATAGAAGACCTAGGGCAAGGTAGAGTCAGGGTGATATTCGATATTAGCGAAGGCCCTAAAGCTTCTATAAGACGCATCTATTTCGCTGGCAATAACAATTATCGTTCAAATGAGCTAGGCTCTATAATTCTGACCAAAGAAACGGCTTGGTGGAAGTTTATGGATACGAACGATACTTACGATCCAGATAGAATGGAATACGATAAAGAGCTACTTAAAAATTTCTATCAATCAGTAGGATTTGCTGATGTCAGAATTATTTCAGCTACAGCAGAACTATCTCCAAACAAAGAATATTTCACCGCGACATACTCTATAGATGAGGGCGAAAAATATAAATTTGGCGAGATCGCTGTTGATAACAAAATCAGCGATATTAATACTGAGCAAGTTAAAAAACTCATTACAGTGCGTAAAGGTCAGACCTTCGATATGTCTGCGTTAGATAAAATTGCGGATAAAATATCAGAAGAAATGAATAATATGGGCTATCCACAGGTATCCGTTTCTCCGGAGCTTAAAAAAGATGCCACGACCAGTATAGCAGACGTAGTTTTCGTGGTGGAAAGGGCAGATAAAGCATTTATAAACAAAATCAATATCTCTGGAAATACCAAAACCTCAGAAGAGGTTATTAGAAGGGAGTTCAGTATACAAGAAGGCGATGTATTTAATAGATCGCGCATCGAAAAAGGCGAACGTAATTTGCGCAACCTAGACTATTTTGATAGCAAAATCGGAATTACCTCGACTCCCACTAATAAACCTGGAAAATATGATATAAATGTTGCAGTTGCTGAAAAATCTACGGCGGCAATAGATTTCGGCCTAGGATACAACACTTCGGAAGGGCCCTTTGGCAATCTTTCCTTTAATGAGCGTAACTTCCTTGGTAAAGGGCAATATTTGTTTGCCTCTACTCATAGAGCTCAAAAGCACACAAGTTATACTTTAGGCCTAACCGACCCTCATTTTATGGGCAAAGATCTGTCTCTAGGTGGACAAGTATTTAACAATAAAAGCGGCAAGAGTGGGCGCTCTTGGGGAGAAGATGGCCAACCTTACTCTCTAGATACTATTGGGGCAAAAACTTCCCTAGGATACAACCTAGCCGAAGATTTGACGCATGACATCGATTACACTATCAAAAATGATAAACTAACCGTAGAGCAACGTACGGCCTCTGTCTTTGTCGCAGAAGAGGCGGGTAAATTCACTACCTCCGCTATTGGCCATACCATAACTTATGATCGCGCCGATAATAGAATTGTTCCTAAAAATGGGTATATTCTTTCTGGATCACAGGCATATGCAGGGGTTGGAGGAAATAATCACTTCCTTAAACACGATATTGATGCTAGGTTTTTTAAATCTTTCGTAAACAACAAAGTAACATTAAAATGTGGTGGAGAGGTTGGAGACATCAGGGGTACTGGTGGGCATAGAGTACGTATCTCCGATAAATTCCAAATCGGTGGCCGTAACTTACGAGGCTTTGCCCCATCAGGTATTGGTCCAAGAGATAAGCGCACTCGCGAAGCTTTGGGTGGATTGAACTATTACACCGGAAGTGCAGAACTTAATTTCCCAGTGGGCCTTCCCGAAGAAATGAATTTTACAGGCGCGGTATTCGCGGATATGGGCTCTCTTTGGGGGATGGATATTAGAAAGGATAGTCTATATACCAAAAATGATGTCTACAACAGTAAAAAACTACGTACTTCTGCTGGTATAGGCTTCATCTGGATCACCAGAATCGCCCCTATCAGGATCTATTGGGGACAAGCTCTCAATAGACAGCGTTATGATGAGCAACAGCATTTCTTGATCAGTATGTCCACGAATATTTAGAAAGAAATATAGCTGCTAATGTCATTCTAATCAAATACAAACTTCCGGCTTCTTAACTCGCCCTCCAACAAAGACGGAGGGCGTTTTTTCCTTGTGCCATAGCAGCTTTGAAGACTAGAACCCCAGGTCTTAGAAGTATAGGGGTGATTTAAGAAGGGAATTTGGTATAAATACAAAACAACCTTATTTCATATAGCATACATATAGAGTTTTTTTTGTTCTTCTGCATAAACCTCTATATTCTAGCTGATCATATATTCGCCTTAAAAGAATGAGCTTCGTCCGAATTCTACCATTTTTTATTTTATTAATGCTCTCTTTGTCTGGCTGCAATGGAGATAAATGCATCGATGCTGACGATTTTGGCTTTCCGAGATTTACAGTATCTGCAAGATACAATAAAGATGCCGTACCTACGGAGTTATTTGGCACAGAGGATAATCAGGTTGGAGCCTGGAGGGATAGTGGTTACGTCGTCAATGGCCGCCCTCTCACTATTGTCGTTAAAAATTGGCGGAGGGATAGAGATGATAATGCCCCAGGAGATCTTTCTGCTTGGTGCCCATGGTATGGAGATGATGATCAAGCTCATACTTTAGGTAATTTTTCTGTGCGCTTCCCTGCATGCGCGTGGTCAAGCGGGTCTTCTTGCACAACAACTACATCCGCACAAATTAATAATGCCCCATGTATTATGAAAAAGGGTATGGGGCTATACGCTCTTATTGCAAAGCCGAGTAAAGACCCTAACGCGAATCAGGAAACTATAGGCACCCCTCCAACCGAAAACTTTGTCGTGTTTCATCTCGGAGATAAGCATGCGAACTACAACTTGTATAACAATATACTACAACCAGGTCAGATCAGTGAAGCTATAAATGGTAGCGTTGTATCAACCTCCACGCAGAGTACGGATACTACGACACCCACTACTAATAGCAATACTAGCTCCTCTGCAAGTGGTGCGGTTGGCGGTACGATTGGCGAAGGTCGTGGTAATCTTGGTAATGATACAGATCCCGCTATGCAAGTAATATCCTCTGCTAACACCCCATCCTCTACCGAAACTCCAGAGCCTGCTGGGGGTATAGTATATAAATATGAAGGCGTTAACGTAGATGAATTTAAGAATGGTAAGTTATATTTTAAAATTTTAGATTCTTTTTACGAGGATAATGCCGGGCAGTATATAGTAATTATAAAATCAGGAGTGCAGACAGAAAATCCAGATCCCGTAACTTTTGTCACGAATCTTATCAACAAGAGTCTATTTGGAAGCTCAGATGATCAAGGGAAAATTGGCACTATCAGAGGAATATACGAAGGTATTATTACAAACCCAGGTTATAGACTAACCGTGTCCGCCGTATTATCTATGTACGTCATATTCTTTGGAATAAATTTTTTAATAGGCACTATACAAATCACTCATACGGATCTTATAATACGCATAGTTAAAATAGCAATTGTTAGCGCCTTGCTCAACCCCGATGTTGGTTGGCGATTTTTTAACGATAATTTGTTCGTATTTTTCACCTCTGGCGTGGACTACATCATAGATCAAATTCGCGTTGCTTCCGCGGTCGGCCCTGCAGCTGGCGGCGCTTTAAGCTTACTCGTTGCCCCGCAGCTCATATCAAAACTTCTTGCCCTCCTCTTTACCTCCTGGCATGGATTTCTATACATCCTACTTTACGTTGTGGCTTTGATATTTTTTGTGTTCGCAACGATACAAAGCCTCATGATATATGCGAGCAGCATGATTATGATGGGAATGATTATAGTAATGGCGCCAATTTTTATATGCTTCATGCTTTTTGATATAACAAAATCTTTATTCGAAAATTGGTTAAAGCAATTGATATTTTATTCTATGAATATGATTATCATCACAGCTATTATGGCCTTTATGGGAGTGCAGGTTCAGCACACTATATATGCCAATTTAGGATTTAAAGTTTGCCGACAAGATTTTCCAGATATGGGTCCTTTATTTCAAATGGTCAAAATAGACGATTCATTTCCGCGCTCCATTTTCTCTTGGTGGTTTCCTTCCCCGAAGACACAGGCTGAATTTAGTAAAACACAAATCATGATACCAGTCCCAGAAGATCATACTCTATCTGACGGAACATTTTGTCCAGCTTATGGTTGTAACGCCAAGAGGTATTACGACCTCCCATTTTTAGATCCAAAAAATCCGCAAGATATGTATAGAATCAAGAACTTCTTTGATGGAGAATTTACTCAATTTTATGGCTTATTTTACTTAGTAATATTGGTTTATCTACTCAATAAATTCAATGCCTCTGCCGTGCAAATAGCAGGATCGCTTGCAAATACCAGTGGTTCTCATGCAAGCGTTACGCATGCAGCATCAGAGGCCGATGCTACTGTGCATCACAAAATAGCTGAGCTGCGGCAATCTGTTAGCAGTAAAATCCAAGAAAAAACTGGTATACGCGCATTAAAAACGAAAATGGGCCTTGATCAAATCAGCATTGAAAATTTGTACCGCGGCGCTGTCAGGGGAGTCGCTAATGCCGTAAGCTCGAATGAAAAAACCGAAAAAGGTGAAAGCACACGAGGGAGCGTTTCTCAATTTCTGCATGAAAAACGTCATGGATCAGAAGCGTCTCTTAGTAATAAAGATGCTTATCAATCCGTAGTAGACAGAGTAAAACGAAATCATGGAATAGACAGATCTAAGCTGAATAAAAACGCTTCAACCGACTATAACACTAGACTTGAAGAGACTTTGCAAAAAACCCTTGGAAAAACCAAGGCAGAATCAGAAACGCTCATGCAAAAACATGGTTCTACTCAAGAAGTTTTGTCTCATGCAAAACATAGTAAATCGTTTGATAAACTATCTAAAGCAGAACAACAAGGCGTCACTACTCTTATGAAAAAACCAGGCGCTAATGGAAAGTCATTGAAAGGCCTTGAAGTAGAAGTACGCCAGCTTCGTGAATTTCAGGAGAAATATAAACAAGAATATAATTCCATGTCAAATGATGAGATAGGCACTCATAAAGTAGCAGATCTTGCTGATCCTAAAAAAGCTCGTGCTTATAAAGAGAAGCAACATGCTATCACGCGGAAGCAGCAAGCGTATCAGCAGAAGTTGCGCGATGAGTATAAAAAAGCATCTCGCTCGAAATTTACTAACGGAGATTGGATGACTGATGTCGCGGGCGCGGGATATGGAGCTTTGTTTACTGCAGTCACTGGCAAAAGCCTAAGAGACGTACCTAACGCTCAAGATCCAAATCGGATGACGACAAACGAGAGAAGCACTCAACGCAATATACAGGAAGCGAGAAAAGATCTAAGTTCTGAAGTTGACAAACAAAGAACAATGCATCAAACAGATATATTACATCCTCAGCATATAGCGCGGCTTAGACTAAAACTCGATCCTTTAGCTCAGCATCATCAGGACTTGGCTGCCCGAGATATAGCCTTCAGAGTGGATGCAGCAATGAAAGGAGGAGAAGACCCAGTCACCATGGGAGAGAAATATACCAGAGAAGAAATGACAGGGGGTAGATTACAGCAGTCTTTAGGCAAAGCTAAGAAGATAGAAAAAGAATTAATGGCAAGTGACCCGTATATTAGTGGAGAATATCAATACAAAGATAAAACTGATAAATTGTCTTTAGAAGCCAAGAAAGTAATCAAAGAACGTAAAAAAATGATAAAAGCAGAAGTCCAAAAACATACTGACTGGCTAAAAAAGACTCATAAACCTTAGAAAGGTAGCATTAAACAAATTTGGCATGATTGTTGCTAACTCCCAATATATAAAATAATTTGGAGTACATAATTATGGCCGAAAATATTACTAGCGGAGCCTTGACTGAATACAACGCAGAAATGAAAAGACAAAGCGCAAATGTCGCTGGTCAAAGAGTTGCCGGTTTTAAAGCCGGTAAAACAGTATTTAGTGCGACTATCACTAATGGTCAAATGAATGGCGTTAAAACTAAAGTCCTCAATCAGTTCACAGATAGAGGGGTTAGTATTACCACTGATATAGCTACAGATTTCATAGTCGACGGAGAAGGTATGGCTATAGTCCGCAGTGGTAGTAACGAAGTGCTATATACTCAAGCCTGTTCATTTAGGATAGATCATAATGGTAAATTTGTTAATCATGAAGGATATGTACTTCAAGGTTGGGAAGTGGACGCAGAAGGAAACATTCCAGCAAATTCAGCGCAATTAGAGTCATTAAAACCCATAAGCACTCGTAATATCGCCGCAAGAGCTGGCGCTACCACAAAAGTAGAACTTGGAATGAACTGGGAAGCGGGTTCAAGCGTGCTGCAAGGCACAGGAAGCGCGATTAGATTTTCTACTCAAGGGGCTAATCAGAACACTAGAGCAAACGATATTATATTACCCGAAGATTCTGATGTTGGAGGCATTCAACCTGGAGATCAGTTTATACTTCAAGCTAGTAATCCAGTAGCTAGCGTCTTTGAATATGGTGGAATATCTTCAAGCAGAGTAATGACCCAAACAAATACTATGTATGGAGCATATAGATCAGATACTAAATTTACTTTCTCAACCGCGCCTCAGGATGGTACCCTTTTAAAAGAAAATGACGCTCTAGGTATTACTGTAGGTGGTAGGTCTTATACTCTCTACGCTACACCTCTAGCCTCCACTG
Organism: Pseudomonadota bacterium; assembly: GCA_040389305.1. GTDB lineage: Bacteria > Pseudomonadota > Alphaproteobacteria > Rickettsiales > Rickettsiaceae > JAZKAD01. The sequence continues at coordinate 24,650 of JAZKAD010000018.1, forward strand.
ATGATTCCTTCAACTCCTTAGAAACGCTAGCGTCAAGACTCAATAGACTCGATGGAGTAGTCGCAAGAGTTGTAGGAAATAACAAGATTTATGTCGCATCCACCAATGCTAACGATGCCATTACTTTTACAAATGGTGGTTCTTCGGGCAATATCAGACAAACCCTTGGGCTATTTGATGTAGCTGGAGTATTAGGCACTACTCAAAGATTTGCAACGCTTAAAGAACTTGAAGCTAAAATCAGTCAAACAGATACTCTCGGAGCTACTCTTATTGGCAGATCTGTAAATTTCTTTGCAGCCTCAGCTCTTGATGAATTAACCGTAACAGCTACATCCACAGGCCTTAGAACGGCAAATACCGCATCTATAGGCGATAATACCGAACGCGGAAGACGTAGCGTAACAATCACTGCACATGACAATGAATTAGTGGCTGGAGATTTTGTCCGCATTAAAGATTTCGCCGCTCACTCTGCTAACGGCGCCATAGTTGCAGACGGTATATATAGGGTGATGGCAGCTAGTAGTGACGGATTTACAATAGCATCACAATCTACTGTAGCATTAGGAGCGGCAGCATCTGCTTTTGCACCAGTGCTTACCACTGATATGTTCTCTTATCAAAAAGTTGCAGGACAAATAGGAACTTCTGTGACTATCGCCGCTGGAACAATTATTAACACTACTGACGCTAATACTTTAGTTATCAATAATAATCCGCTTGCTGGTTATGCAGGCGCTGCATTAGCCGCTCAAGATATCGTTTATATATCAGGATTTGGGTTGCAAAACGCTATTACAGTACCTGATGGCTATTATGAAGTAACTGCAGTGGGCGTTGGTGATATTACTCTTACAGCAACTGGTTGCGCTGCAGGTCCTCTTGGTCCCTTCCCTAGTGCCGGCGCAATTACGATACAAAAAGTAGGCCGAGTTCTGGCGCCAGCCGCACTAGTCAATACCATGGATACTTTGCCAATCACAACTACCGCGGCTAGCGATACTGTTAGAATGTATATTCCTAATCATAACTATATTGCAGGTAATATCATTTCTCTAGGTGATTTAGCTACCACTACAGTTACTTCCAATGGTGTAGTTTTGACTAAGGATAAACATTATGAAATTACAGCAGTAGGTGCAGGTTATATTGAATTTGTAGCAGATACAGCCGCTGGTGGCGCCGCTGCTGTTACCGCAGGAGCTATAGGTTATACTGCAACAAGTATAGGCGCGGGTCCTCTCACAACAGTTGCTGCAACGATTCTTGGTACTAGTACATATGTTGACAAATTCAGCAGATTCTATTCTGAGTTAGGGCTCGTAGCATCAAACCTAGAAAACACATTGCCCGCATCTTATAATCCATCGGATTCATTGCATAACTTTGCTGGCGGAGAAATTACCAAAAATGTACATACGCATGCCGTGACTGTTTACGATTCTTTGGGTAATGAGCGTACCGTGATGCTTGGCTACGCAAGACTCAATGAAAACCAATGGGCAGTGGAAGTTTATGGTATTAATGATGAGTATGGCGACCCACAGATGGATATTATAACAGAGGGCAAAACTATCGCCTATGGCACCATAACCTTTGATGGATCTGGTGGCATTTATTCTATCAGCAGCGCCCTCACGGAGGCAATTCAAATCACATGGAATGGAGGCGCAGATCCTAGCGCTATCTCTATTAATTGGGGTGCAATTGGTGGATTTAATGAAGACGGCACTCCTGGAACTACAGGTATTACTCAAGTAGCCGCTCCCTTTGACGTAAGATTTGTGAATCAAGATGGACAAGCAGCTGGGAGACTTGTAAATATTCAAATTACAGAAGATGGTTATATCGTAGCGCAGTTTGATAACGGCACCTCGCAAAAAGTTTTCCAAATTGCGATAGCAACTTTCGATGCAATGAACGGTCTTGATCCACTATCTGGTATGGTATATCGCTCTAGTCTAGATTCTGGTGCTGTAAGACTTGTAGCCCCAGGAGCGGGTATTAAAATAATCTCGGGGTCTATAGAAGGTTCAAATGTTGATTCTACAAACAGTATGTTAGAATTGATGGATTTGAATCATATATACGGGCTAAATACATCCGTAATTAAGAAGCAAGAAGAAGCTAATCAGGCTCTTCTCAGGGCGTTTGGTTAATATAGCCTCCCCCCGGGCCCGGGGGCGGTGGATAGTGTCGCCCCCGTATTCGCGGGGGTCCAGCTCTTTTACTTAGTTATAAGCCTTATGCAGAGTTTGCGTACAGCACTGAGAGTGCCTGAGTAATACCGCCCCTTTAAACCCCTCTCACCTTTTACTAAACATTCCAAGCATGCGCTTAGTAACTATAAATCCCCCGAATATATTCACAGAAGCTAGAAAAACCGCCGCAAGACCTATGATGCTTGCAAGATTCCAAGTATCAAAACTTGCGGCGAGCATGCTGCCAATCACTACAACACCAGATATCGCATTAGTTACCGACATAAGAGGGGTATGTAGAGCTGGGGTTACCTTCCATACAACGTAATATCCAATAAAACAAGCAAGGGTAAAAATCGTAATTGCAAAAACTAATGGATCAATATGCGCACCAGTATGAGTGACTGGCTCAGACATTATTAAATCCTTTAGTCTGTCTACCAAGCTTTGTGAGTTTGTCGATATCTCATTAGCTTTTTGCATTATTATAGTTAAATTTCCTGACATATAATTTCTCCAGTTTATTACATTCTAAATTACATTCCACTGCCTGCAAGCTCAATCACCTGGGCTGATTTAAAATAACCAAGAGCAAAAGGTTCAGCCGAAGTAATCCATACTTGAGAGCTACTGCTTTTTATAAAATCCGCTAAATACTCTCGACGAGTTTCATCCAAATGCACAAAGGTTTCGTCAAGTAGCATTATAGGGCCATCCACTCCCTCTGCTTGTTTTGCCATAATTTGGGCAATAGTTACAGAGATAAGCATAGCTTTTTGTTCGCCAGTTGAACAATGTTTTGTTAGTGTGTCTTTGTCTCTATAATATACTATTAAATCACTGCGGTGGATTCCAAAATTACTACGCCCCGTTGCAAGATCCTTCTTGCGTGCATTTTTAAATTCACTTTGTATCCAACTGACGTCAAGTCCTTCATAATTCGGCTCAAGCACTAGTCGCGCTTTTGGAAAAAGGTTGTCCAAATTATCGAGGGCATTTTGTAGTTTAGCAATAACTGATACACGATTTTTATTAATCTGAAATGCCAATCTACTAATTTTCTCTTCGACAATATCTAGCCATTCATTATTACCTTCGGAAGACTCAAGTATCTTTAAGCGCTCCCTTAAAGCATGGTCATATTGGTTAATTAAACTTGCATGCAAGGGGTAGAAAGCATAGCAAGCTCTATCCAAAAACCTTCTACGATCGCTACTAGGACCCAAGAACAAACCTTCCATCTGAGGAGTCAGCCATACTATGCTTGCAAAATTTGCAAGCTCTGTATTGCTGATTTTTTTACCATTAAACTCCGTAGTTCTCTTGGCGCTAATTATATCATATTTAGTATCGATTTCTGCAAGACCAAGAGTGGTGTGGATAGTAGCACCCGCTCGCCAGCTTTGCCCTTCTTTGGATATTTCGTCTAATTTAGCATACCTAAGCCCTCGTCCAGGACTTAAAAAGGATATTGCCTCCAAGATATTGGTTTTGCCAATTCCATTATTTCCAGTGATGATAATTTGATCAGAGCTTAGCTTTAGACGTAAATTATCAAAATTACGATAATTACTTAAATGCAATTCTTTGATGGATATATTCATTAAAAATCCAAATCTGTGTAATGCGTAGGCGGTGTAAAACCCGCCGCAGTATCCTGAAGCAAGGGCTTAAAACTTGGTCTAGATTTGATAATAGAATACCATTCTTTAACCTCTGGATAGTTATCCCAGGATACTTGTCCAAAATAATCAAGAACTGATAGGTGGCTAGCAGCTGCAATGTCTGCAAATGTCATTCTATCTTGAGCAAGCCAACCTCTGCTTGACAATAAAGTAGTCATGTATTTTAAATGGTGGACTAGATTTGCCCCCGCAGCCCTTATATATTCTGTACGCGGAGTACCCGCGTTGCTAAGTAGACGAATTAGCTTCTCGTCTAGTATTAACTTCGTAACTTCCCGATAAAACTTTACATTAAACCAACCAAGCAACCGTCTGATTTCGCAAGCGTTTTCAGGATCCGGATCCATAAAGTCGCATGTTGGATATTTTTCATGTAGATATTCAGTAATAGGATAAACCCCAGCCACTACAAGACCTGATAGCTCGGTTAAAATCGGCAACTCCCCCGCTGGATTTAGCTTTAAAAAATGCGGCTTTCTTAGCCAAAAATCTTCTTTAATGAGACTAATATTGATGTCTAGCTCTTTAAAACAGATGCGTATTTGGCGGGAAAATGGACAGAGAGGATAATGATAAAGGGTTTTCATAACTCATAAGTGTAGTCTAGGGGTGATTGTCTTGTCAAGGGGCGTGAGATAGGCGCGCTATCACTTAAGCAAAAAAACGAGAATGATAGCGCAGCTTAATTTGAGTTTTAAAAACAATATTAACAAGGATATTCAGGCAAACCGTAAAGATCTCCTAGGATATCAATATTACGCTCTAGAACTTCAAAGGCTTCGTTTGCTCTTGCGCCGTATAACTCTGAAGTCGAAGCATGAATATCAAAATTCTGAGGTAACTTAGAATCATACCCACCCTTAAAAGCTATCTGACCTATAGTGTGGGCCAGGCCGGAAATAATACCCATCTCTACAGCCTTCCCCGCACCACCAGCTGCTTCTATAACTTGATCGCTTAATGCTTGCGCTAAGCACCCCTTTGCCGCTTCTTCTTGAGCTGGAGTCGGTGGCCATGAGGTAATACCTGTAGCCCGTAGACTCTCATCAAATTTCTGAGCATAAGCTGAGGTTGTGGTTTTGGCTTGATCTATAAATGTCATAATCTTCCTCTTTGTAAGATTTTATATTTTAATTGTATATTTTTCTTAATATATAATCAGTTATATCTATATCACAGATATATAATATAATCAATAATAAAATTTAACTTTGTATCTCCATCCAGGTAACGCAGCATAATTTTGCTAAATTCCTTACCCTTGATATATAAGACGCCCTCTCCGCTACGCTAATCACTCCGCGAGAATTAAGGAGGTTAAAAAGATGACTGGCCTTGATACAAAAATCATATGCTGCGAATGGTAGCCTTGCTTCTATTAAAGCTTCGCATTGCCTTTCGGCATCCACAAATTGCCGCAGCATAATATCTGTATCTGCTATTTCTAAGTTAAATTTAGAGTGCTGTCTTTCCGCTTCAAAATCAATATCTCCATAAGACAGAGCTTTATCGCCTTTCTCGCCATTCCAATCGAGATTTTCAATCTTATCTACCCCTTGTATATACAAAGCAAGTCTCTCAAGGCCATAGGTGATCTCTCCCGCAACCGGCCTACATTCTATGCCTGCAATTTGTTGCATATATGTAAACTGCGATACCTCCATCCCATTGCACCATACTTCCCAACCAAGGCCAGATGCACCAAGCGTAGGCGACTCCCAGTCGTCTTCTACAAAGCGAATATCGTGATGCTTTTGATCAATCCCAAGCATTTTCAGGCTCTCAAGATATAGATCCTGTATGTTATCCGGGGAAGGCTTCAAAATAACCTGAAACTGATAATAATGCTGCAAGCGATTTGGATGCTCTCCGTATCTACTATCGGTAGGACGCCTTGAGGGCTGAACAAATGCTACATTCCATGGTTTAGGTCCAAGGGTCCTTAGAACGGTAGCGGGATGAAAGGTCCCAGCCCCCATCTCCATATCATATGGCTGCAGAATCGCGCAGCCTTGACCTATCCAAAATTGTTGCAAATCCATGATCATTTGTTGAAAAGAAAGCATCTATTTTCTCATTTAATATTACGACTTTAATCTCTTTATCAAAACCTGACTTCTAAGTATTAGTATCACTACAAAAAACAATATATATGCTGCAAACATCGTCATCAGCGGCAATAACATTGAGCTATGTATAGCAGGGCCATTCATTTTAAATACGCTGGCTGGCTGATGCAAAGAATTCCAAAGATCCACAGAAAATTTTACAATCGGCACATTTATAGCGCCTACTAAAGCGAGTGCTGCCGCCGGTTTCTCGGCCCGGAAAATATTATCTCCTGCATTTACAACTGCTATGTACCCTAAGTATAACAAAAAAAGTACTAACATAGATGTAAGCCTTGCATCCCAAACCCAATAAGTACCCCACATAGGTTTTCCCCATAAAGAGCCCGTAACTAGTGTAATAAGAGCAAATGTAGCTCCTATTGGCGCAGCTGACACGGCTAGAATATATGAAAGCTTTGTACGAAAGATAATCGAAGATAAACTGCATGACGCTATAAATACATAGATACCTAAGGACATCCATGCAGCTGGTACATGCACGTACATTATCCTTACCATCTCTCCTTGTTGATAATCAGAAGGAGAGCTAATCAATGCTAAATAAAGACCTATCACAAAAGTCATGACACAAAGCGCAGAGATTGCCGGCAGCGCCCTTATGCTAATTTTAGAAAAATTATATGGATTTAATAATGTTAGCATCATTTGATCATTATAGCAGATAGGAGAGAGCCGTTATAGGGCTCACCTGTATGGCAAGATCTACGGTAGCTATGGTACTTTGAGTCCATAGAATATGTATCATCCATATTCCGAATTATATGCTGGATACCGCATTTAGCAAGCTTATGCTGCGCGTAACTCGGTATATCAAATAATTTCTTATGGGGATTATGAGACTCTATAAAAAATTGCTGGTTCGAAAGATTATCCCCGATAAAGCTCTCATAAAATCCCTCATCTACTTCATAGGAAGCTTGCTGTATCGAAGGACCCATGACAGCATATATATCAGTTGCCCCCATGTTTTGCATAGCTTTAATGGTATTTTCTATAATACCTGATTTTGCACCCCTCCACCCTGCGTGAGCTGCGCCAATAATATCGCCCCTGCCGCTTGCAAATAGTATGGGCACACAATCTGCGGTCTGCACTCCCAAAACGAGTCCTGGCTTATCTGTGACTATAGCATCAACTTCAGGCTCAGATCCATATTTGGTAGGAGCGTCTATATATATCACCTCTGCGCTATGGATTTGACGCATCACAGCAATACCCCGTCCGCCCATTGCTCGTGTAATCAAGTCACAGCTCTTCTTGCAATCTTCTGCATCCTTTTTCACGTATACTTGCCTAGATGTAGTACTAGATTCTTGGAAAAATTTATCAAAAAAACTATACTCAACTTTGCCATCAATTAAACTAAGCGACATGCTACCAAACCCTTCCATTACTTTTGCCAAGATATCAGATCAAATACGCAAACACAACCTGCTTGAGGATGTATGCGTAAGACTAGAGAAAGAGTTTGGGTTAACGCCATGCCTTGCTGCTGAAATTGAGTTTTATCTGGATAAAGACTACGGAGAAAGCGAGGGATCCGATGTTAATGCTGGAAAGTTTTTTCTCAAAAAGGAAAAGGGCCTATACCAATATGAAATCGACCTACCTCCTGAGACTAATATGCTATCTCTTGTTCGCAATATAGAAAATAGTAAGCAAGATTTGCAAAATATCTATCCTTTTATCACTTTCCATCCTAAGCCATTTCCCGATGACTACGGCAGCGCCATGCATTTTCATATTAATTTTCTCGATCAAAAAGGTGAAAACTATTTTGATGATAGCCGAAGCATGAATCTGGCTGCTAGCTCTTTATGTCATTATTTAATTCCTACATTTTTCCTTTTTGCTCCGGGTGAAGATCATTACTCCAGATACTCGGGACTTATGGCTCCAACTCATGTCTCTTACGGACCAAATAATAGAACTGTTGCTATTCGTATACCAGATGCCCTACCAAAACGTCTTGAGCATCGGGTTTCATCGCCTCTCACTGATCCTCATATAGCGATTTTTGCCATCCTAAAAAGTATTTATCTTGGTCTTAAATATAACACTGAAATAAAATACTACGACAAAACTTATGGTAATGCTTTTGATCCGCAATATACTCTCATACCTTTTCCAAGTTCAGCTGAAGAGGCATTACAATATTTTTCTAAAGATTTCTTGACGGAATTTTAGAATAACTCCTTGCATCGCTATGTGAGAATGAGTATGCTCCTACGCAGATCTTACTCCAAAGGTATCATGCAGGCAGATATTTGGGTACTCGCCGATCATCGCATAGGCACGGCCACACAGGCTATAGCTATTGCCGAAAATCTAAAACTCAACTCAGGCTTTAGCTTTGAAATCAAAAGATTGCATTATAATTTCTTAGCGCATCTTCCTAATTTTTTACTAGGCGCAACTACTGTTCACATAGATAAAAGTGCATCTTCAAGCCTGACAGAACCACTACCTAAAATTATTATCTCAGCTGGAAGGCGCGCGGCAAGCGTTGCTTTAGCGCTCAAAAGTCTAGGCAAAAATTTAGCTCAAGACATCAAAATCATCCATATTATGCGCCCGTTTTTGGATATTCATAAGTTCGATCTTATTATCCTTCCTCAGCATGATGATTTTAAACCCTCTCCAAATATTTTTCGAATTATAGGCTCGATTCATAACGCGTCAGATAAAATGAAGCAATCCTCGGAGAGTTTCAAAAAAACTTATCCGGCAATAGGAAGGTTTATTGCGTTATGTATAGGGGGGAGTACTAAGAATTATACATTCTCTACTGAAGATGCAATGCAAGTCTTGGCTGCGGTGGTCAAAATAAGTAGAAACCACGGTCTACCTGTATTTATTAGCTTTAGCAGAAGAACACCCCCTCAAGTCAAAGCAATATTCCGAGATGCGTTTGACTGGCCTCATATCATTTACGATCCCCTTGATTGCCAAAGCGATCAAACGGCTTATAACCCGTATTATGGTATGCTAGCTCAATGCAGTTTTTTGATAATGACTTGTGATTCAATTTCTATGTGCAGCGAGGCTACTGCTTCAGGCAGACCTATTTATATATATTGCCCCAAGAAAGCCAATATGCCCAAGCATAAATATTTTGTACAGCAGTTAGTCGATTTAAAAATAGCAAGGCTACTTGAACCCTCTACAGAAACCTTAGAAGATTATAACTATGTGCCATTTAACGAGTCTTTAAAAGTAGCCAATTTTATCAAAGAAAATATTTTATAAACATTAAATATAGTAAGAATTATGAAAATATTGCCATACTTACAGAGAATAAAAGAAGCGACACAACGAAAACTAGGTGAGACGTTAGAAGTTATAGAACCCGCACATCCGGACCTCTCTTTCCTATCTTCTTCTACCCAACTAGATCGCACACCCTCTCCCTTCCAAGATTTGGAAGAACCTTTCACCCCAACTACTACAGCCACTGACTTTTCATACTCAATTAACTCTACTCCAGATACAGTAGCTGCAAAACGTCTTTCAAGTACTTCTACTTCAGATCCTTTTTCAGGATTGGAAACTTCGTTCTATACTCCTAGTCCACCATCTCCCATAGAACCCCACAAATCCTCACGACCAAATGATACTGACTTTAAACGTAGAGTTATTGAATGCGCTAAATACGCTAAAGCTATATATAGCGATACATTTCAGCTAGAAAACGAGGAGTCGGAGGTATTTCTATTGACCCAATCCTTACTAGGTAGCAAAGAATCTTCAAATCATTTCAGATGCGCAGTAACCTTAAATCACGCTAAAAAGGAAATTATTTGCACCATCTCGGGTACAAGAATTTATGGTAAATGGGGTGAGGTTTTTAGCGATCTAATAGATGATGCATGCTTAGCCATTGGGAAAAATCCCTATAAACTTCAATCAATTCAAGCGCTAAACAAGCTGTTAATTGATAATATGGATTGCCTTGAAGGGTATAGAATCTGTTATACAGGACATTCTCTTGGGGCAGCTCTTGCTGATGTAGCGGCTACGGACATGGCTCTAAAACTTGACCACCTTAATAAACTTAGCGCGGGCATGGTGTCTGCTATTACTTTTGAAAATCCTGGAACACGCACGCAAGTTAAGAAATTAGTATCATCTTTGAAGGCAGAGTTGCGTGATATCGGAACGGATTGGCTTAGTGAAGTTAGAAATAAAGTGCAGTATTCGGCATTCAACACTAGGGCTAAACTTGCCACTTCTGTAGATATGCAAATGGATAGATTGTATCGTATTATGCATTACAAAAAGGGTTGGTTCTTTGATGCTTCGCTAAATCTAAAGACTCAGTTTGATGAGCATGATATGGGCTGGATAGTTAAGATACTAGAAGGTTTGACGGATGTTATTTTAGTTAGCGGAGGGAGCGAGCATATAGACGTACAATACTAGTCTAGTGACTAACACCAAGTTCCATTTTTAAATGATCTAATTTAATCTGGAATTTGGTGTAATATCTTGTACTCACTGAGCCCGGATATGCATATGCTTATGCACATGGACATTCATTATCAGTCCAAATCCACAAAGCATAGAAGCCATCATTGTGCCTCCGTAAGAGATAAATGGAAGCGGTAATCCTACTACGGGGAGAAGACCTGCGACCATAGCAATATTAATGAATGCGTGAGAAAAGAAAATCGTCCCAATGCCTACAACTACCAATTTGCCAAAAATGCTGCGAGCATTGATTGCTATAGACATAATAATATATAGAACAGCTGTATACAAAATTATCAGTAATCCTACACCCATAAACCCAAACTCTTCGGCAAGTGACGCAAAAATAAAATCAGTTTGATGTTCTGGCAAGAAATCTAGGTGACTTTGAGTTCCCATTCCTATACCTTTACCAAAAACCCCTCCGGAGCCTATCGCGATTTTAGACTGAATAATGTTATATCCAGCTCCTAGTGGGTCAAGCTCGGGGTTTAAAAATACCAGAATCCTCTTCTTTTGGTAATCATGCAGAAAACACCACAAAATAGGCATTGAGATAACCGAAGTAACCGCAGCTATTGCCATTTTTTTAAGATCTACACCTGAAGCAAAAAATATAGTCATCCCGACAATAAGCGTAAGCAACCCCGTTCCTAGATCCGGTTGTTTTATTATGAATGCAGCTGGTATACCTAAAAGACCTATAGGAAAAAGTAATTTAGAGGTTCTATGAAGATCTGACGTTTGCATCATATGAAAATATCTGGCAAGACAAAGAACAATACCTATTTTCGCAAGCTCTGCGGGTTGAAGCCTGAGGCCAGCTATTACTACCCAGCGCTTTGCTCCCATAGCCGTATATCCAAACATATGCACAAAGATAAGCAATAAAAGAGCAATGCAATAAGGGATATAGGCGTATCTGAAGATGGTATTAAGATCTATAAGAGCTATCAGAATAGCTATAGGCATAAATATTAAGAAATTTGCCAGTTGCTTATATCCCCAAGGGTCCATACTTCCAGCGGCTGCAGAATAAAGTATTAAAACCCCATATCCAGAAAGAATAGTAATTAGCGCAATAAGCGCAAAAGGTAGGTTGTGGATTTTTTTTATAATCATTTTAATTGAAGGAAATATATAAATAAGCACCGCTTAAAGATCCTACCTATCAATATTCATAAAAAGGACGAATTTGTTGCCGCATAGCTTCTAGGGCAAGGAGATATTCTAGTATAGACCTTGACTCAGAAACGTTAATCATAGACTCCTCTAAAGGATATTCAAGCAACTTCTCTTTTTGCGTCTTTGCATCTTCTCGCATGGCCACCACTTCGCCCTCTGCTTTAGCAAAACTTTGTGCCCGAACCTGGAGGTTAGTTACAATATCATTTAATTGATTTAACGCCGTGTTTAAAAGAGTTAAACCCGTCTCAATGGTGGTTCGGGGCGTAGGGAATCCTCCATCTTTGAACGTCTGCATTGCGCCTATCAAATTTTTAAATCCATCTTGGGTGATGTCTATATCGGTACGAAGTTTTACACCTGGACTTAAATCCACAAAGCACGGATGAGGACTATCGCTTGTATAACTAGTAGTTGGAAGGCCGTGAGAATCTAAGCTAGAAGTATTAATTACATCACCTATCGGCGCATCAGTTTGATTTAAAGACCCGAATAAGGCTCGTCCAGAGTAAGATGTATTTAACTGAGATTTAATTATTTCTAATGCTTCCGTCGCGAAAGATGGAAGATTTATTATCTTATCTTGCCCAACCCCACCCGCAGTATTAATAGCAGCTTGAATGAATTGGGTGACTTGGCTTTGGACTTCTTCTAGTATACTAATAGCGTAGTTGAGACGTCCTTCATTAACTTTTTGTACCTGCGTATAATGCTCAGCCCTAGATTCCATAGATCTAATGGAACTTGCTACACTCAAAAGACCATTGTCTTGTAACTCAGCATAGCTACTGTAACGCTCTTTCTTTGCAGCTTTCTCGCTTTCTATGTTAAGAGCTTGGGATTGTACGTCTATTAATTTATAGTTACCTCGTATATCTTGATTCGGACTAAATGTATTTACAGAAATTGACATGATTTAACCTCCTAAAGCACGTAAAAATTTTTCATCATTGTCGCGCCACATGCTTATCATACGAGCAAGAGCGCCATTATATCCTTCCCATTCGTACGCATTCATCATCACTTTATCGCGGTCTATCCTTGATTCTTTTTGAAGAGTTTTAATCATCTCTTCGGTGACTTCTCTCGCAGCTGTAGCTTGTCGATTTTTAATGTTACAACTAGCAGTAATTATTGTAACTATTCCCACAACATACTGCACTACTGTAGTAATGTTAGATATACTATCACCATCATTAAATGTTACCGTATTAGCCAAGAGCTCTCCTAGCTCTACCATAACCTCTTTGGATCCTGTGCTTATTTCATATGCAAAATTAGTAACTGATTGCTCTATTTCTTTGTCAGTGCCTAATGCTAGATTCGTAACAAGAACGGGGGTGGCTGCTGTATTATGCCATAAATTTCCTACGCCATTGATATTAGAGTTTATTGATATTCCATTACCCCAAGTACCCGCAATTTGGGCAGTGCAAATCAAAGAAGAGGCGGTATTACCAATGCTAAATGATACTAAATTATTAAATAGACTTGTAGTATTATTAACTGCATTCAATTTTGCTATCATGTTGATGATCGTTTGAGCTTCCGTTACACCAATTTCGATTTCATTTTCATTAAGGGTAGGTCCTGCTACAAAGGTAAAGCTCACGCCCTCTATACTGATAGTATTACCTGCGACAGGAATGTTTCCTACAATATCCAGCTTCGCGCTAGCAGCAATATCACCAGTCACCACTTTTTGCATCGTAGCCGGAACTTGACTTGTCTGACCCAAGGACATAAAGAGTGGATTGGATACTAGATCCGATCTGACATTCATAGTTATTGCTTTATCTGCTCCGGTGATAAAATTATTAAAACCAAAATAATGAGCAATATCTCTCCTAGTTGGTAAAATTGGTGTACGTATATTCAAAACTCCGTCATCGCTACTTGTCTCGCCATTTATAGCTACGCTATAACCGCTTGCAGCCTCAAGCACCAACCTACCTGAGGCCTGGGTATCGGTAGAAGATATAACAAATCCCTCCTCATCTACAAGCTTGGCAGTTAGTACGGGGGTTGACGATAATGCGGATTTTGCTACTACACCTCCTGCATTTAATCCAGCTAAAGCAGATGGAGTGCCACATATTCTAGCGTTTAGTTTATCATCACCAGATATAGGGTTATCGATTTGGAACGTAGCATAGCCTTCTTCCCTAACGCCATTAGCTCCAAGTACTCTTATTTTGACTGCAATCGTTGCCTTAGCACCTCCAAGAGGGATTTTGACGCTGATGTCATCTCCTGTTTTAATGTGGTCTCCCGCATCAACTGTTACACCACCCGGAAGAGCAGAAGCTGCAAGTTGTGACGATTGTATGTCAGCCGCATCAAACACTCGTACATCTAAAATTTGTACTTTTGCGTCAAAAGCTGATTGATTATCTAAGTCCATCTGAAAATTAAATGTACCGTCGCTTGCAATAGCGCCGCTACCAACAAGCTTTACATCACTTAGAAGATACTGTTCATTTCCCGCCAGAACAGTTACTCCTGCAGGCGGAGTAATTTCTCCCAAAGCTAAGCGCTGCTGAGTGACCCCACTATTAAACTGAGCGTTTATTTCGTTGATAAGTTCTTGAGTAGTAAGCTTACCTTTTCCTCGCTGACCATAAATTTTATCGAAGTCTACTTCAAGCGACCTAAGAGCTGCACCGTTATTCATGATTTTAGGCCTTCCGTCGCTACCTAAAACATCTACTTTCATCTTGCCAGACCAAGTGGTATAATCTGTCAAAGTAATTATTTTATTAGAAGTAAGCCTGGTACTAGGCGGAACTCCGCTACCGGAGTTATAAATTTTATTTATTTGATCCGCCACGCTACTAGCAATTCTGTCGAGGGATTCTGTTACCGCGGGTAAGTCTACATTTCGAACGTTCATGAGTCCTAGAAGCTTACCGCTGTTTACTTGTCTTGCAGTAGATGGTGAGGATACAAGATTATACGCACTACCCGTTATATGGTCGCGATCATTTTTGTGTAAAATCGTTATATCTGGGGGAGATGCTTCAATCAAAAAATCATCTACAGAAGACGCAGGGCTATATCCCAACTCGGCATAAAAATCTCTGCCCACGAGCGTGATGGAAGGAAGGGTTGAAATCAAGGCCTCGCCTTTATCGCCGTAAGAGACTTTAATCGGAATTAAACTCGCCAGATTATTGAGCATTTTATCTCTATCGTCATGATAGATTACTGAAGTAGCGCTCTTGGTGATATTTTTATTAAGCTCAAAAATATCTTTTATTAAGGCATTTGTATCATTTTTCGTAGAGTCTATGTCGCCATCTGCTTGAAAACGTAAGTTATTAACTCCCTGGGCGACACCTGCAATACCCCCGCACATATTGAGCCCAGCAGTAATTACGCACTCTAGGAGGGTAGGATCTACAATATTGTCTGCAAGATCTTTAGCTGCTAATAAAAAATCTTCTACAGACGCATGAATCCCTCCACTTTCTGGACTTCCAAGTAAGCTATTCACTTTATCCATATAAGTTGCTTGCGCAAGAGACATTTGACAAATACTAATTTGCGTTTGAGCTATAGCCATCGCAGACCTATTTTCAAAACGCTCTACCCTTGCATTAACCCCTATTACTTTATCCCTCTCTAATACAGCAGAAGTTACAATTTCTGATTTATTAGAGACTCCCGAAGATAATGCATGTTGTGTTGCAGCATGCTCTATAGCTTTCTTACCAACATCAAACCCCGAAGCTAATAAATGATAATTCGACATATATACTCCTTACGTCCTGCTGATTAATGCCATAGACGGAGTAAATTTCTGAAGCACTGCTGCAGAGGGCATTTTACCGTCTTTATTGTAACCTAATGTCTGCATGCGCTCTTCCGATACTTTATTTTGTAAAAATTCTCTTATGCCTTCCGTAATCTTAAGGCCCACTTCTGCATGAACCATCGTTTCATTGGAAAGGCTTTGCATTTTTATAAAACTAGCTTTGGCTTGTGCGCGTAGCTTAGAATCTACTCCTTTCATTGATTCAGGAAAAGCGATTACTCTTTGTTCGATCAAAGTTATAGCCTCCAAGAGCTCTTTTTGCCTCGGGAATAATTCTTTTACTTCGTGAATTTTGCCTGCTACAAGAAGCTTATTTTCTTTTGTAAGTAAACTGCATAACTCTCCTGCATAAGTCACGAAAGACTTTAATAGCTCATGCGAAGTCATTGAAGAAATTTTATTAATATTAGTCATATTATTTCTACCGCCCTTCCTGTTCGCGTTTTAAATGATCATATATACTTTCTGCAATCTCACCAAGTTCATCGCCACTAATATCAGTTACTATCTGGGCAATTAGCTCGGGCATTAGTAATTTTGCAGCATTTGGTCCAGTGGAATCGTCTGTATCTGCAGTCGTAAATACTATGTTCCATAATATGCCATAAAGTTGCTGTTCAACTTCTAATGATATCTTACGCAAAGCAAGATCTGTGCCATTTTTAATAGAATTATCTGGATTATTTCGTTTTGTAGAGTCGCGATATTTTTGAAAGCTCTTTTGAAACTTCGATTCTTCTATTTTTGAACTGTCTATAGTGGAGTTTTTTTGATCTTCCACAGCAAAAGTTATTCCGAAGGGTAGGAAGAAGATTAATATGTACAAAAAGAATATTTTTATCATCTTCAGGGTTAAAATAATAATACCGGAGTTACTTTACCTCGATCACAGCATCTATAGCTCCGACCGATTTCATGTCATGCAGTATATTGATGATATCTCTTGGCCACACTCCAAGAGTGTTTAACCCAGAAACAAGTTCACTCAAAGTAGCGCTTTCGTTTAGATTTGCCACGCCTGTGCCACGCTGCATATCAATACCTCTCATATAAGAATCTTGCTGCGCTTCAGGGAGCATAGGTAGATTTTTTTCGTAGCTCCTATCTCCAACGTTAATAACTAGGTTACCTTGAGCAATAGCTACAGGCCTAATTTGCACTTTATCTCCGATAACTACCGTGCCCGTAGCTTCACTTATTACAATTTTAGCTTTGTAGTCGGGACTTACCTTGAGCCTTTCGATTTGGGAAATAAATTCCACTACATCGTTGCGATGAGTGCTAGGCACAACGACTGCAATCGTCGCAGAATCTAGAGCGGATGCAGTGTTTCCTGGCACTGCATCATTGATTGCATTTGCTACTGCCATAGCAGTTGTAAAATCTGGATAATGCAATGAAAATTTAATATTATCCATAGAGCCTAAATGAAAATCTATCTCGTTTTCCACTATAGCTCCATTTTGGATAGAGCCATTTGTTTCTATTGTTGTTATCTGAGTTTTGACGTTTTTTGAAGATGGTACAAATTCTGATATCGTAATAGGACCCTGAGCTACCGCATACACTCCACCATCTGCACCAAGCAAAGGTGTTGCAAGCAGCATCCCCCCTCTTAAGCTCTTTGCATCGCCAATAGCACTGACTCTGACATCTATCCTACCTCCTTGGCGCGCAAAAGGTGGAAGGTTTGCTGTAACTGTTACAGCTGCTATATTTTTAGTTTTTAAATTAGCCCCCTGTATGTTGACGCCAAGCCTCTCTAGAAAATCAGTAAGGCCTTTTTGCGTAAATACAGCATTTTGCAAGTTGTCGCCACTGCCGCTAAGACCAGTCGCTAGTCCGATTCCTACGAGCTGATTATCTCTTACGCCTTCGACGGATGCTATGTCTTTTATTCTAGTGTCAGCTAGAGCAGAAAAGCATGGGATCAAGAAAATTAATATGAAGCGCAGCATATATATCCGGAAAACACAAAATTGAAGTCGTACATTGCATCAGAATACCAACCGCACAAAACTAGTAAATGATTTTATTGCTTTTAAGAGTTATTTAACTCTGCTTTAGCACAAGAGAATTACAAAAGTCACATCTAGATACTAGCTAGATAGTAGACATTAAAGTTAAATATCATATTTTGGTATATAAATCAGATCCCTTAGGTTGTTCAAGAGTTAATGCGCAGCGAGTTCAATCAAGCTCTCATCGCTGTGTAAAGTCGTCTTAGACGCATAACAAGCGACTGACTATTGAGCTAATCGTAGTATAGAGACACTTTTTAGCATGCGAATGGAGATCGTATATTATACCCCTGCCTTTAAAATATCATGCATATGCACGATACCCTTTACATCACCACTCTCTGCAACCACAAGAGATGTGATAGAACTAGCATTTAATTTACCTAAAACTTCGCTAGCTAGCATACCTAGCGGGATTGTTTTGGGATTCTTTGTCATAATTTCAGAAGCCTTCATGTTCACAAGGTCGTCATGCATATGGCGTCTCAAATCTCCATCAGTTATAATGCCACAAATTTTTTTTGCTAGATTTAGCACCACTGCGCATCCTAGGCCCTGTTTAGTAATAACAATCAAAGCATCAGACATTTTAGTGTCCTCATATATAATAGGAAGAGCTGACCCAGTCCTCATTAAATCAGATGCCTTGAGCATCATAGCTCCAAGCTTACCACCTGGATGAAACACCTTAAAATCATCCTTAGTAAAGCCCTTGGCCTCGTGTACAGCGATCATTAATGCATCTCCCAAAGATAGCATCATCAAAGCAGAGGTGGTTGGAGCATCTATCATTGATGCCTCTCCGCTTACCGGAATATTTAGAAGATAGTTTGATGCCTTTCCAAGAGTAGAATCTGGTCTCATGGTCATACCAGCTATTTCTATGCTGAAACGCTTGCAGTAATTTAATATATCGAACATCTCTTTGGTTTCACCAGAATTAGAGAGAAGCATCACGATATCATCCTGAGTTATCATTCCAAGATCCCCATGACTTGCCTCTGCCGGATGCATATAAAATGCAGCGGTTCCTGTGGATGCAAAGCTAGACGCTATTTTGCGTGCAATATATCCGCTTTTGCCTATACCAGATACAATAAGCTTACCCTTAATATTTTCAATGCTATGGGCTAGGCGAGCAAGATCAGGAGGTATATTTTTTGCAAGCAAAGCAAGACCCATGGCCTCCTCTTCAATGACTTTCTTAGCGATATTAATAGCCATAATCATGCCTTAATGAATTAGATTCTAATGAGCGAAAATATCTGTATCTGGCCAACCTATCAAATCGAGATGAGATCTTATTGGCAAAAACTGACATAGTTTTTGAGCTATTTCGAATCTTCCTTCTCGCTTTAGCATTTCCGTGAGTTTTTCTCTTAGTTGATGTAAGTATATTACATCGCGCGCTGCATACTCTTGTTGGTCTTTAGAAAGGATTGCTGCGCCCCAATCCGAGGATTGTTGCTGCTTCGATAATTGAATATTGAGAATTTCTCTGCAAAGCTCTTTTAAGCCATGGCTATCAGAATATGTTCTTACTAATTTTGATGCTATTTTTGTACAAAAAATATTTTGTAGCTGAATACCCAAGTAACGCTCCATGATAGCTAGGTCAAATCTAGCAAAATGAAATATTTTAGTCCGAGAGGCGTCTAAGAATAACTTCTTTAAAACAGGGGCGTGGTATGATGGATCCGTGAACTGTACTAAGTAAACCTCGCCAGTTTCATCACAAAACTGCACCAAGCATAACTTATCGCGATGTATGTGAAGACCCATAGCTTCAGTATCAATCGCTATATCGCCTTTTATATCCAGTCCTTCTGGTAAATCATTTTGAAAAATACTTACTGTTATAATACACCTCTTTATGTTACTTGTTGCTTTTATCTTCCACTACAAAGACTTTTTCATTTGGTTTGGCCACCCCAAGGACTCTTCTGGCTTGCTCATCTAGCATATCGAGGTCAACCGGAGGCTTGAGCAAGCGCACCTTATGCTCAAGCTCTATGCGCTCTGCCTTTAAATGATCCAGTTCTACAGATGACTCCTCAAGTTTTTTATTCAGCTTAAAGTATGCTAAAATTCCTCTATTTCCAGCCACTGCATGAAATACAAAGTAAATTAAAAGGGACAGCAAAAAAATATGCAGAGCTACTTTCTTTTTACTACCATGAATTTGAATTAATTTTGTGTACATTGTAAGAATGTATATAGAAAAATTGGAGCCGTTAAAATAATACCGTCGAATCTATCAAGCACGCCACCGTGACCAGGAATAATACTTCCGCTGTCTTTAATGTTAAATTTACGCTTGAAGAACGATACGAACAAATCGCTAGATTGTTCGATCAATCCCATCATAATACCAAATAACAAAAATTGCCAATATTCAAATTGCATTGTATATAAAAAAGCAACAACTGCACTAGCGATGCCACCCGCAGCTGCGCCAGAGATAAGCCCGCTCCAAGTTTTACGAGGGCTAATTTTAGGAGCTAATTTTGGCCCACCCAAAAGCTTCCCACCTATCATCGCAAATGTATCGACTGAAATAATGATCGATGTAAAAAGCAGAAGTGCCATTTTTCCATCCGGAATCATACTAATGAGTATTAAAGATGCTATAGGAATAGCTACTATAGGAAGCCCTAAAAGAAGAAATCTGACATCAGATTGAGTCATATTATACCACTCTTGTAGCATCAATATTGCTACTACTAAAAGCAGTATATCGATAGCGATATTACCCAGCGCTAGAGACGCAAGAAATAACGCTACTAAAACAACCCCAGAAATGAAACGCTTCATTATATTAAAACTATTTATTTATGAGAAGTATAACAGGAAAATCAAGTAAGAGGTAGTCACATTTATGATTTGATCTCTGTATTCTTATGGTATTGTATAGACTTATATAACGGTTCTTGTAATGCAAAAAATAATTGCAGATTGGCTTAAATATTTATCCTTAGAAAGGGGGTATTCTGAACATACAGTTATTTCTTATCGAAACGACATGGAAAATTTTCTAGCTTTTTTAAAAAGCTATAATGGATTCGAAGTCTCTTTGCAGTCTATTGTAGAGGCCGATCTTCGTCTCATCCGTAGCTGGCTAGCCAATCGCAATACGAATAATTACGCTGCGTCCTCTAACGCGCGTAGCCTATCTAGCATCAAAAGTTTCTATAAATTCCTCAAATACTCCAAAGGCGTTACAAGCGATGGAGTATTTCAAGCAAAAAACCCAAAAAAACCTAAGTCTCTACCCAAAGCTCTTTCTATCTCTGATACTATGCTATCTATTGAATGTGCAGGAGATAGCTCAGAAGAGGATTGGATTGGAGTGCGTGATAAGGCATTGTTACTTCTTATATACGCCTCAGGAATGCGTATTTCTGAAGCTCTTTCAATTACTCAAAAGCATATAGATGATGAGCATATTAAGATCTTAGGAAAAGGCGGACTTGAGCGTGTTATTCCCTGGATCCCCGCAGCTAAAACATTAGTAAAGCATTACTTAGGCTTAGTGCCCTATGATGTAAGTCAGGGGCCTATATTCCTAGGCCTGCGAGGCAAGCCTTTACAAGCCGCGGCATATAGAAGGCAACTGATAACTTTACGTAGAAGTTTAGGGCTTCCAGAATACTTAACTCCTCACGCTTTTCGTCATAGTTTTGCTACTCATTTACTTGAAAATGGAGCGGACCTTAGATCGATTCAAGAATTACTTGGGCATAAAAGCTTATCCACTACTCAGCGCTATACAAAGGTGAATATCGGACACTTGATGTCTGCATATAGCAAAGCGCATCCTATGTCTTAATTACTGAGCTCAAAATGGCGTATTACTTACTCATCTCAATTCTATCCATTCCTCCCATATAGCTTTGAAGGGCCTGCGGTACTGAAATAGATCCATCAGGATTTTGATAATTTTCCATAATGGCTATCAGAGTACGTCCGATTGGCAGGCCAGAGCCATTCAATGTATGTACAAATGTCGTTTCTTGAGCCCCAAATTCTTTATATCTCGCCTTCATACGACGAGCTTGAAAATCTCCGCAATTAGAGCAGCTAGAAATCTCTCTATATTTATTTTGCCCAGGCATCCAAACTTCAATGTCATATGTTTTATGTGCAGTAAAGCTCATATCTCCGGCTGCTAGCATTATAACCCTATAAGGCAGATCAAGTTTTTTAAGGACAGTTTCTGCGGCATTTAGAATGTATTCATGCTCTTCTTCGGATTCATCTGGGGTCGTGATACTAACAAGTTCTACCTTGCTAAACTGATGCATGCGCATCATTCCTCTTGTATCACGCCCGGCGCTCCCAGCTTCTGACCTGAAGCATGGAGTATGCGCAGTAAAACGCATAGGAAGTTTTTCGCGCGCTATAATACTGTCTGCAACCATATTAACAAGTGGTACTTCGCCCGTAGGAATCAATCTATAATCTGTGGTAGTTACAAAAGAATCTTCTTCAAACTTAGGCAGCTGACCGACATTATACATTGCAACCGGCCTTACCAAGCAAGGAGGTGATAATTCCAAGAAATCAAATTCCTTTGTCTGAATATCGAGCATGAAATTGACCAAAGCGCGTTCCATTCTTGCAAGGTCACCTTTCAGCGTCACAAATC
The DNA here is from genome assembly GCA_040389305.1 of Pseudomonadota bacterium. Lineage (GTDB taxonomy): Bacteria > Pseudomonadota > Alphaproteobacteria > Rickettsiales > Rickettsiaceae > JAZKAD01. Next base: position 46,812 of record JAZKAD010000018.1, read on the forward strand.
TACTGCCAGAGATTTTTGAAGTTTGGGCAAAATCAATCACTCCTAAACTTTCACCAAGATCTTCGTGATTTTTAGCATGTAAAATTTCTCTGGGTTTGCCTACTGTTCTGATAAGCTTAGCATCTTCTTCGCTAAAACCTTCTGGTACATCTGGAGCTGGTATATTCGGCAATCTCTCTAAGATGGAGTCTAGGGATGGCATGCTAGATGCCTTTGTCATCAACTCTTCAAGCTTCTCGTTGATATGCTCGGCATCCTTACGCGCATCTAGAAATTCACTACTTGCCTTATTTTTAATCTGGCTCATGGCTTTGGATTTATCCTTCCTAGCATGCTGTAATTGCTGTATCAAAGTCATGATTTGCCTGTTTTGGCTATCCACTTCAATTACATGAGCCGCTTGGGGCTTTGCACCACGCCTATTAAGAGCATTATCTAGCGCTTCTGGGTTATCTCTGATCCATTTAATATCTAACATTTTTTTTCCTTTCATCTAGAGCTTTGCAAGCTTGTATAGAGATCTCATATAATATAGTCATCGGCAAAGCAAGTGCAATCTGACTTATAATATCTGGGGGGGTAATAATGCCAGCTATGATGAAATTTATCACAATAGCTAGCCTTCTATGGCGAATTAAAAACTTAGCCCGCACTATCTGCATCAAATTAAGTATAACAAGCACCACTGGTAACTCTGCAGCTAGACCAAATGCTGTAATCAAGTGCATAACAAGGCTTAAATATTCGCTGATTCTTGCTTCTAAAACCAAGGGAAGACTCGAGCTTTTTAGCTCAAAACTTATAAAAAAAGCCCAAGCTTTCGGCATCACAAAATAATATACAAAAGCGCCGCCCATCCAAAACAACAGAGGGCAAAACATCAATATTATCTTTGCTACAAACTTCTCGTCCTTATATAACCCAGGAGCTATAAAGCTATATATTTGCCATGCTATGAAAGGTATTATAATAACGAAAGCAGCAAATGTAGAGATTTTTAGATAAGTGAAAAATGCTTCGGTGAGGCCTGTATATATAATCTTTCTGCTTTCTCCGCCTAAAATATTGGCAAGAGGCTCTGCTAGAAATACATAGATCTCTTGGCTATACAAATAACATATACAAAAAGCCAATGCAAAAACGAATAGAGTCTTGACTAGCCTAGTTTTCAATTCCTGCAAATGCTGCTTAAGATAATATTTTTCCATTTGCCGCGCTCTGATGCTTCAGTTTAGTTATCGTCATAATGACTCCAGAGTCTCAATATTTTGACTACCTTTATATCTTCGAGTATCTCATAAACAAGACGATGTTTCAGATTAATGCGTATAGAGTATTTACCCCTTAAACTCCCTACAAGCTGCTTACTAAATGATGGAATAGGATTTTGGGACAGAGACTCACATAGCGCCTTGGTCTTACCATCTAACTTTGCAGATTTTAATTTCGGTATATCTCTAATAGCTGCTTCTGAGTATAATATGGTATAGTTCATATTATATATTTCTACCACTTAATTTTACTATGCTCCGTAAACTCTGCCAGAGGTTCACTGCTAGCATCCAAAATTGATTTTGCCAACCCTGGAATAGACTGCAGGTATAAAGTTTCTTGTAAGGATGCGTAATCTTCTTCCGAGATTAGAACGGCCGAATGTCTACGTCCTTTTATATATACAGGCTCATGACCTTCAGCTACTTGATCGATTATCTTGTATAGATTCGATCTAGCTTCACTTGTAGTATAAATACTCATAATTTAACCTTGTAAAACTAAGTCTGAACTAAGAGTACCACAAATAGTACGTTTAATCAAGAACTTCCCGACTAGGCAATGCCCTTACCTAAGCGATTTATAGATTGACAGCACTACTACTAAAGACATAATAAAGGAACTTAATATAAGGCATAAGACAATGCGTATAGCAACCTGGAACGTAAATTCTGTTAGAGTTCGCAGCTCTCAACTTGCACAATTTGCCAAAAAATATCAACCAGATGTAATAGCTCTGCAAGAAACCAAAGCAAATGACTACGCCTTTCCGAATATAGAGTGCATGGCTATGGGATATCAGCATATCCGCCTTAGCGGAGAGAGTGGGTATAATGGGGTGGCTATCTTATCTAAATATCCTCTAGTAGATGATTTCGCTCTTGAGTTTTATAATCACGATAAGCGCCATATAGCCGTTAAAATTGGCGATATAGAAATACATAACTTCTACGTTCCCGCCGGGGGGGATGAGCCGGACCCAGAGATTAATCATAAATTCAAGCATAAATTAGCTTATCTAGACCTTATGCACGAATGGTTTATGACTCAGCGTTCGTCCAAACAAAAAGTCGTTCTGGTTGGAGATCTTAACGTAGCTCCACTCGAGCACGATGTATGGTCTAGCAAACAACTTCAAAAAGTTATAAGCCACACCGATATTGAGCGCAAAATGTTAATGCGCAACATGCAAGAATTTGGATTTATAGACGCGCCACGCCTTTTTGTGGATGAGCAAGAGAAACTTTATAGTTGGTGGACTTATAGAACGCCCGATTGGCAGGCTAGCAACCGCGGCAGAAGACTCGACCACATATGGGTGAGCGAGGGTTTGAGAGCCCAAGTGCTAGCTACTTCATTTGCCGTGGAGATGAGATCGCTAACACAGCCCTCTGATCATATTCCAGTGATTATAGACATTAAGCTATAGAACTTCATTTGATTATCTGTTGCTAGGATTGCATTTCATGCAATCGCCCCGGTTGTTGCTCACCCATCACTGAGATTTATGTACTTCTTCTATTTGGGGTGTTTTTTTACAACAGCGCCTTTTGTAATTTTTTTATGTGATGAGTATTGTTAACTTGTTAATGGATTATTCAGAGCTTTATGAAATAATAGCTTTATATTATTTGTATAATAAATGAGTGTGATATGCAGTCCTATAGAGAGAAAACTCCTCAGATAATAAGCGTTTTATACAGAAAGCTTAAGCCAGGAAAAACTTTTGAAGATTTTCAGGAGGCTCATTTGCCACCTGGCAAGCCTCATAAAACTGAGTTTGGATACGACGTAGAATACTTTAATGCCCCTACTAGAGTTATTAACGCAGTCTCTTTAACCGATCCAAATATGGTTATCTCAATAGGCCTTACATACGGAGATTTTGACGAGGTAATGCAGGAAGTAGCATCCAAAAAGCTCTTGGAAGCAGAAAGGCATGAAAAAATATCTCAAGTTGCCGATAAAGTTAGTATGGAGGTATATCTCACTGGCGCAGATAACAACTATGGTAAGCGCGATGCGAAGTATGCTCAGCTACCTCTCGACAAAGTCACGCCAGAACTAATAGAAAAGCTTCATAGCTTATTGTCTAAAACAAAATAATCTTTTGGAGACTTGGATATTCATTTCGCGTTATTTCCTTAGAAGTCAAAATACACACATGTTGCGCTAGGACTTGATTGGAAGAATCTAAGTGCCTGAGATTGAATTTATACAAATGGATGGGCAGACTCCCAACCTACCTTCCTCTGTCATTTTTAGATTGAGCTGCGGGGGTGGGCCGAGTCCCGCGGTTTATGTCTGCTGGCTTTAAAATGTCTGATGGCTTTAAAAAAGAACCAATTATTGCAGCTATATCCTTGGATATAAGTATATCACTCTCTGCCGTACTACGATGCATATGGTCGTTTCTAGCTATCCCTGTAGCCTCTAAGAAGCTAGCATCTCTATCGAGGACTGTAAGACGCAATTTATCAGTTAGCGCCGCTCTATTTGCATCTGCATTATCCCCAAAACGGTTTTTTAATTGTGATGCATACTGTGGATTTTCTGAAGCCTTATGTAGCATATAACTAACCAAAGCTTCTTGATATTGCTTAGCATTAAGATAATCTTTGCTTGTTAATTTTGTGCCTGCTAAAGGGTTTTCTTCATCTGATATTGGTGTATTCACTACACTTAAACTCAACGCTTCCATTCGTTCGCGGTTTTGGGAGATTCTGTCTTCTAATAATCGTTCTTGATCTAGTCCTATAATGTTATTAGATACATATAAGCGCTCTAGAGTTTTGTTTTTGGCTAAAGCCTTCGCGCCTTCAGCTCCTATGTTATTACTAGATACATCTAAGCGCCTTAGAGTTTGGATTGTGGCTAAAGCCTTCGCACCCTCAACTCCTATATTTTGATTAGATACATCTAGAGATGTAATATGTGGATTAGATTGAAGTGCTTTTGCTATAAGAACTATATCTTCTGATACAAATTCAAGTGAATATCCTCCTACTTCAAGTGAATATTCTCCTACTTTTAGATGCGTAAGATTTTCATCTCTTTCGTAAATTCGATCTAATATAGCTTGTACACGTGGTTTATCGGATACCACTCGTTCGGTTGCGGGCATCATTCCCTCATTTCTTAATGCTTCTTGGCTGAGTATAACTCTATCTTCTGGTTCTATAGAAGGGATGTTTGTCACCCTATCGCTATTTAAACGATCGCTAGTGACATTATTATTAACAGCATTAATTCTGGGTAGCATAATACTGGAGGCTCCATTTTTTCTTTGTTATCCTACGCATAGGCAAAACATAGGTAAAGGCTTCTTTTATAACTAAAGGCTTCTTTTATAACTAAAGTCTGAGGGCGCCAAGTGCTTACCGTTATATTTAAGAATGATTTTTAAAAACAGCGCTTTTCATAGCGTGCCATGCAAGACTTGCGCATTTGACGCGCATAGGGAACATACGAACTCCAGAAAGTACAGCGATTTTACCAAGATCATCCAGCTCGGCCCCTGGCATAGATTCATCAGTAAGCATATTATGTACTGATTGAAATACTTTAAGAGATTCCTCTATATTTTTACCAAGTAACTCTGAGGTCATAATGGATGCAGAAGCCTTGGAAATAGCGCAGCCCTCTCCTTCAAAAGAAATATCTTCAATGATATCATCTTTAATCTTTAAATAAACGATATAACGATCCCCACACATAGGATTATACCCTTCCGCAAAGACAGTAGCACCTTCCATTTTGCGAAAATTACATGGATGATTGTTATGATCTATGATGACTTCTTGGTATAGGTTCTGCAATTCTTGGTTCATAGTAATTCCTTAAGGTATCGTCACTTACCGCTGCTTCGTGTTCTTCCTAGCTACTAGACTTCCGGGCTTACCCAAATATCTTCTTCACTTCCATCAAAGCTTTAACCAAAGCGTCCACTTCATCCGTTGTATTATAACACCCAAATGATGCTCTTGCAGTAGAAACCAGCCTTAGCTTAGTATGAAGTGGCGCGGCGCAGTGATGACCTGCGCGCAAGGCAATACCTCCTGCATCCAATATAGTACCGATATCATGCGCATGTATGCTATCCAGCGTAAAAGCTATAACTCCTAGCTTATTTGCTGCCGTTCCTATGATATTTAAGCCTTCAATCTCAGAGAGGGCATTGGTTGCGTAATCTAACACTTCTTGCTCATGAGCTACAAGACCGTCGTTATACATACCCTTCAAAAAATCTATCGCGCTTCCAAGACCTATTGCCCCCGCAATATCTGGAGTCCCTGCCTCAAATTTTCCAGGAAGCTCGGCGTAAGTTGCCTTCTCTAGACTAACGGAGTTTATCATTCCACCTCCTGTTTGATACGGAGGCATTGACTCCAGTAACTCGCTTTTTCCGTAAAGTACACCAATACCCGTTGGTCCATAAGCTTTATGCCCGGAGAAGCTATAAAAATCACAACCAAGATCCTCTACATCCACTTCAATATGAGCCACTGCCTGAGCCCCGTCTACAAGAACTTTAGCCCCATACTTATGAGCTATTTCGGTTATGCGCTTTATATCATTCAGTGTACCTAGAACGTTTGAAACATGGGTAAGGGCTACGATTTTCGTTTTTGAATTGATAAGACCTTCTGCTAAAACAAGCTCACCTTTGTCATTTATAGGAATCACCCTGAGTATCGCAGCTTTTTCTTCGCATAAAACTTGCCATGGAACAATATTGGAATGATGCTCCATTTCTGTAATAAGGATTTCATCTCCTTCATTTATATTTGCCCTACCGTAACTTGCTGCCACGAGATTGATGGCCTCCGTAGTACCACGAACGAAAATAATTTCATGAGAATGATTTGCATTGATAAATTTTTGGCATTTTATCCTAGCCTCGTCATAGAGATCGGTCGCTAGACCCGAAAGATAATGCACCCCTCTATGTACGTTAGAATTTTGTACGGAGTAAAAATATGAAACGGTATCTATGACTGGCTGAGGTTTTAATGTAGTAGCTGCGCTGTCGAGGTAAACCAGGGGCTTACCTCGAATGGAGCTTTTAAGAGAGGGAAAGTGATTTCTTATATGTTTCATATAGCTCATAAAGTAGTGTTATCCCGCGAACTAAGGATAGCACGCAAAATAACACCCCTTTCTATATCGCTTTATCTTTGATGAGTACTACACCTATCGCGATAAATGGACTCAATGTAGTGCGAGCTACGTTTATTAACTCGGAGTCCTTAGTATCAATCTTTAAGTCCTTACGCACAGCATCAAATATCTCTTTAAAGCTCTTAGGTTTGCCAATCATATTCTTAAAAATAGATTTTGTATAAATGTCCACAGGTACAGTAACGGCTATATTTTTGAGCCATGAATTATTAATGGTAGTCGTAACGCTTTGATTTCCAGGATTATTTTCTAAGAAGTCAGAAATTTGCTCAGGCAGGCCAGCAATTGTATAGAAATAAGGGATATTATTCATATCCTCAAAGCTTGCTATCGTATTTTTTTTGTTCTTTGTAAGGTACACAGAATGCTTAATTACAGTACCACAAATAAGTTCACATATAGCTTGCTGCTTTACAAGGCTCATCTTTTTAATTTTTTGTAGCAAAGAGAAATCTTTGATGTAATTCTCTATTCTAAGCGCTAATCTTTCCGTAAGGTCAAAAAATTCTACAAAATTTAAACCAGCGTCTGTAATGAATTCATGAAGCTCAGGAATAGAGTAACTTCTGTCTTGTTTATGCAAGAATAGATCATACAGACCAATATCACCGAAAGTGATATGATCAGCAAGTAGTTCTCTTCCGCGCATATACCAATTTGTGTCAGGAAGTGAGTTCATGACAGCTTTACCATTCATGACTTCTTCTACCCTATGATTCACACCTTCATTCACCATTTTCATGATATCTTGAACTTGGTAAACTCCAGTCCGGCCGTATTTGCCATAAACCATGACGCACATACCGCCGTCATCTTTCAAAGCTTCTTGCAATATCTTAAGTCCTGCTGCTGGTGATTCCAAGTGATGTAACACGCCAGAGCAGTTGATATAATCAAATTTTCCAAGATTAAGCTTTGGAATATTCAATATACTGTCATTAATCCAGGTAATATTCTTAATACCACGAATTTCCGCGCGTTGCTTCGCTATTTCCATACTGTTGCGGCTGAAATCTAAATATACTATTTCGGCGTCTGTATCTTTAAGCTGCTCTCCCATGTAAGTCGAAGAATCTCCGGTGCCGCCACCAGCTACTAAAACGCGGAAGCCCTTTTTAAAATTCTTTTTACCATTATAAAGCCAGTGATTAAGCTCGCCCAAATACTCTCCCATTAAAGAAAGTAATCTTCTTTTTTCGTCTTCTGGATCTCTGAATGGATATGGGTAATCCATATAATGCTCTTGAACCTCCTGAAGTCCTTCTGTTTTATCCGCTAGTTCTTTAGTTTTAGTTGCCATAATTTATCCTTCTATATTTTGCAGTTATTCTTGACTCTCGCTTTATCATTAGTTTACTTACGAGGTTTTTAACATAAAGCAGCATAAAGGGTTTTTATTTGGGCTCAAGATTAAAAGCATTCAGTGTATAAGTTTTTTGAGGGTTTGACCAAAGAGGTGATTTTACAACTCATTTATCCGATTCTTACTATAATAATCACATAATAATCACACATTCATGCTCCACCCCATTCTTGACTTTTTATCCAATTGGGTGTACTAAATCTCATTAATTTCAGAAAATAATTCAATAATCATACGAGGATTCCTATGTCACTTGAGACCAAAAAGTTCGACGCCGAAGTTGGCAAGATTCTCCATTTAATGATTCACTCCTTATATACAAACAAAGAAATTTTCGTACGAGAGCTTATTTCTAATGCCTCAGACGCATGCGATAAACTTCGTTACTTATCTCAACAAGACAGTAGCCTGGTCGCGGATGACCCTGATCTTAAAATTATCTTTAGTATAGACAAGGAAAAAAGAGAGTTAACTATCCATGATAATGGCATAGGGATGAATAGGCAAGATCTCGTGGAAAATCTTGGTACTATAGCTCGGTCGGGCACTCAGCAATTTTTAGAGCAGATCTCTGGGGATGCTAAGCGCGATACTTCTCTTATTGGACAATTTGGTGTTGGGTTTTATTCTTCATATATGGTA
>JAZKAD010000018.1:55279-61670 GCA_040389305.1 Pseudomonadota bacterium
AGACAGCGTCACCGTTATCACCAAAAAGGCGGGCGATACACAAGGGTATAGATGGAAGTCCGATGGGATGGGCGAATATTCTATAGAAGAAATGGAGGAGCCTTGCGACCGTGGTACTAGCGTCATAGTGCATATTAAGGAAAATGAAGATGATTATTTAGATCATTTTCGCGTAAAGCATATAATTAAAACTTACTCTGACCATATAGCGATGCCTATATATTTTAGAGATGAAAGCAAGAATGAGATTAAACTCAATTCCTCTTCCGCGCTTTGGACCCGTCCGAAATCAGAAATTACCGAGGATCAATATTTAGAATTCTATAAAACTGTGGGTCATGCGGCTGACACTCCTTGGATTACTATGCATAACAAGAACGAAGGCGCTGTAGAGTTTACGAATCTTTTGTTTATCCCCTCAAGCAAGACATTTGATTTATTCCACCCAGACCGCAAGAGGCGCGTAAAGCTTTATATCAAGAGGGTCTTTATCTCTGATGAGAATATAGATCTAGTACCACAGTATATGAGGTTTATACGCGGAGTTGTAGATTCCGAAGATCTTCCGCTTAACATTAGCCGCGAAACACTGCAACACAATGCTACGATGGATAAAATTAAATCAGCCATTACAAAACGTATTTTGTCTGAGCTTAAAAAGAAAAAAGATGACGCCCGAGAAGAATATGAGAAATTTTGGCAAAATTTTGGAGCAGCGTTAAAAGAAGGCCTTTGCGAGCATTTAGAAAGTCACGATAAGATCCTAGATGTATGTCTGTTTTATAGCGTATTACAAGGCAAAATGATCGGAATGGATGAATATGTCGCCTCCATGAAAAGCGACCAGCAAGTAATATATTACCTTAGTGGTGAGGATATTGAAAAATCAAAAAACAGTCCACAGATTGAAGGATTTATCAGCCAAGGGGTTGATGTGCTACTATTCACAGATAGCGTGGATGACTTCTGGGTCAATGTTGTGGGTCAATATAAAGAACATGAGATTAAATCCGTCACTAGATCAGAAGTAAGTCCTATCGAAGAAGAGGAAACTTCTGATAATATTGAAATCATTGAATTCTTTAAAACCGTCTTAAATGACTTAGTCAAAGATGTCAAATTCTCTAAAAAACTCACAGAGAGTCCGGTATGCCTTGCTGTCAGTGACGATGCTATGGATATGAGGATGGAAAGATTTTTGATAGAGCAAAAGCAATTAAATAAAGCCTCTACCAAAATCTTAGAAATTAATCCAAAGCATAAAATTATCGAAAAGATTCAGAAAGATATGAAGGCGGAGGATAGCGCCGATCTTGTACGCATGTTGTTTGATCAAGCTTGTATTATAGAGGGTGAGCCAGTGCATAATTCTGCAGATTTCTGCAAAAGAATGAATGCCCTTCTAGAGAGAGTTGTGTAGGAATATTGTATAGGAATGGGGGTATCATTTCCCCCAACCTACCTTCCTCTGTCATTTCTAGATTGAGCTGCGGGGGTAGGAGGAGTCCTATGGTCTATGTCTGATGGCTTTAAAAAAGAACTAATTATTGTAGCTATATCCGCTATAAATATACCCTTTTTAGATATCCCCGCATATTCAAGGAATCTAGGATCTCTATCGAGGACTGTAAGACGCAATTGATCAGTTAATACTGCTCTATTTGTATCTGCGTTATCCCCAAAACGGTTTTTTAATTGTGATGCATACTGCAGATCTTCTGAAGCCTTATGTAACATATAACTAACCAAAGCTTCTTGATATTGCTTAGCATTAAGATAATCTTTGCTTGTTAATTTTGTGCCTGCTAAAGGGTTTTCTTCATCTGATATTGGTGTATTCACTACACTTAAACTCAACGCTTCCATTCGTTCGCGGTTTTGGGAGATTATGTCTCCTAATAATCGTACTTGATCTGGTCCTATATTGTTACCATATACATCTAAGTATGTTAGAGTTCGGCTTGCAGCTAAAGCCTTTGCGCCTTCAGCTCCTATATTGTTATTATGCGCATTTAAGTGAGTTAGAGTTTTGTTTTTGGCTAAATCTTTCGCTCCTTCAGCTCCTATATCGTTATCGTCCGCACGTAAGTGTGTTAGAGTTTTGTTTTTGGCTAAATCTTTCGCGCCTTGATCTCCTATAATGTTATTAGATACATCTAAGCGCTTTAGAGTTTTGTTTTTGGCTAAATCTTTCGCGCCTTGATCTCCTATATTGTTATTAGATACATATAAGTGCTCTAGAGTTTTGTTTTTGGCTAAAGCCTTCGCTCCTTCAGCTCCTATATAGTTACGACATACATTTAGAGATGTAATATGTGGATTAGATTGCAATGCTTTTGCTATAAGAACTATATCTTCTGATCTTAATTCAATTAAATGATTATATCCTATTATTTTTAGATGCGTAAGATTTTCATCTCTTTCATAAATTTGATCTAATTTAGCTTGTACATGCGGTTTATCAGATGTCACTCGTTCAGTTATAGGCATCATTCCCTCATTTCTTAATGCTTCTTGGCTGAGTATAACTCTATCTTCTGGTTCTATGGAAGGGATGTTTGCCGCCCTATCGCTATTTAAACGATCGATAGTGACATTATTATTAACAGCATTAATTCTTGGTAGCATAATACTTAGGGGCTCCATTGGGCTTGAAATTTTTGCGTAATGTTACCCCTCTTGAAGTTATATTGTTATTGTATAACTGCAAGAGGGGTTTTTACTCAGTTAATTAGAAAGTCCTTCCAGAGCGGAATGTACGCTCTCAACTAACTGCATCACTTAGTTCTGCATCACCTACAAGTTGGATGCTATAATGCGGCCCCAGATGCTCATCTGTATACTGCCAAATTGCGTTAGAATCATGCTCTTGATTTGGCCTCCAATCAGATGCTTTGGTTTGCTCTAAGTTATAAATCGTGACATCCATTTGCCCACTCTCATGATCTCTCTGTTTATATAACGTGACGCTATCAGTGGGTCTATTGTTCAAAACATCTAATAATTTAGGTATAAACATGGAATATAAGGGGTATAGATTATGGATACTGCCATCTGATGGGATTTTCCATTCACCATTTTCTTGATGTAAATTCATTTCATGGATTTCACGCACTCGGCTTGTATCAGGTTGAATTTGACTAAGATCTGTGCCTTCTTGTAGCCAGGCTACAAATATAGTTAAGGTATCGTTATTGCGCCCCTCTCCTACGCGGTGCAATTCACCCAAAGTCATAGCGTGATCTATAGTTACGCCAAGCTTAGATTCTATCCCTCTCCGCAGCCCTTCTTCCCTCGATTCCGAGACCTGAACTTCGCCCCCTACGCAATCAAAAGCATCGTAATTCCAACCCTTCTCAAGCCCAGGATAAGGCTGTTTATGAACAAAAATAATCTTTAACTGATCTTGTTGTAGTTCATTATGTGTTTTATATATCAAGAACCCTTGCGCTCCCATAGTATGCCGCTGATTGCTAGGATTTGTACTTTGTGATGTTTGTGTATGTTGTTCTTGCATAATAACTATCTCCTATTGATATAGGCATTGATTAACGTATATTGCCAGTATCTATAATATTATTTATTATACTTAGATGCAATGTCTTTGTTGCGTAATTCCATTCCTACTGGCAACTTCTACTAAAATCTACTACATGCTTAAGAATTCAAAAATGATAAAATCGTATCAACCGTAAGGATTCGTTCCACTGACAAAATCTATGCGCATAGGAACGCCTGGCATATCGAATGCTTTACGTAAGTCATTAAGTAAATATCTTCTGTATGAATCGGGGATGTCATCGGCTTTGTTACAAAAGAATTTAAACGTAGGAGGGCGAGTTTTGATCTGAGTACAATATTTAATCCTGAGGCGCCGACCGTTTTTTTGCAGCGGTAACGTATGATATTCAGTAGCAAATCTTAGCCAATCATTTAGCTTAGCGGTTGGAAGCCTTTTATTCCAAATCTCATATATAGAAAAGCATTCATCAATCACATCAAGTATATTTTCGGAGCGAGATGCTGATAAATATACGCAAGGCAAACCTATCACTTGGGGCAAATCTAAGGCAAGCTTTTCTTCCAAGTCCTTCTTAAAGGCTTTTTTATTGCTAACTAAATCCCATTTATTTATAGCAAGCACAAGCGCTCTGCCTTCATTGATAATGAAGCTTGCTATGTTTAAATCTTGCTGCTCCAATGGTCTTGTACTATCCAGCATGAGAACTACTGTATTAGCATATTTGATGCTATGTATAGTATCGCTTGCAGATAATTTCTCTAGGCTGTCTACTACATTCCCACGCTTCCGAAGTCCTGCGGTATCTACTAAGATTACTGGCTTATCTTTGTGCTTCCATTCTATTTCTATGGAATCCCTGGTAATTCCAGCTTCCGGCCCAGTGAGAACACGGTCTTCACTTAGTAAAGCATTGATAAAAGTAGATTTACCAGAATTTGGCCTCCCTACTATTGCTATCTGAACTCTGTCCGTTTTAAAAGGATCTTTTGGCTCTGATGTGCCCGCCTTTTCTTTTTCAAATACCAATAGCTTCTCGCATAGATCTGCCATTCCAAGGCCGTGCTCTGCTGAAATTTGTATAGGAGCACCGAAACCTAATTTAAAATAACTCCCATCGATATCAACATTCCTTTCGCATTTATTTACAAGAAGAATGCAGTTATTGTTTGTTTTGCGTATCAGATTCGCAAAAAAGATATCTTGTGGTGTCACCCCTACAAAGCCATCCACCACAAGACAAACTACGTCCGCTATTTTAACCGCGCTAATAGTCTGCTCTGTCATGCCATATTCTATGGCCCCTTCTTTAGCCTCTTCAAGTCCCGGAGTATCCACTACTACAAAATCCAATGGTCCAATCTGCGCTTCTGCGTATTTACGATCACGCGTCACGCCTGGTTTGTCATGAACTATAGCTTTTTTGCGAATGCTTAACCGATTAAATAATGTAGATTTACCCACATTTGGTCTTCCGACTAATGCGATTGTGAGTTTGCTCATACTAATACTTCTATATAGCTATTAATGCTTCTGTTGATAATTTCCAAATCTTGAATAACTAGCGTCATAAAATAACTGCACAATTCCTATTGGACCATTACGATGTTTGGCCAAAATAACTTCTGCTAAATTATGAACCTGGTTTAGTTTTTCAAACCATTCTGTGTGCTGCGGGGTGCCAGCGTCTGGCTCTTTACGCGTTAGGTAATATTCTTCTCTATAAATAAACATTACGATATCTGAGTCTTGCTCAATCGCACCAGATTCACGTAAATCAGAAAGCATGGGCCTTTTATCTTCTCTTTGCTCTACTGCCCTTGAAAGCTGAGATAGCGCTATTATTGGAATATTTAGCTCTTTTGCAAGAGCTTTGAGGCCTTGAGTAATTTCTGAAATTTCTAGAGTTCTATTTTCGCTATTACTAGAGCCCCGCACAAGCTGCAAATAGTCAATAAATAAGATAGCAAGGTTATTTTTACGCTTCATGCGCCTCGCTCTAGTTCTTATCCCCGAAATCGACAATGCCGGAGTGTCATCTATAAAAAATGGCAAGCTGGATAGCTCTATAGCATGCTTTCGTAGCTCATTGTAATGCTCCTCTCCCACTCTACCACTTCTCAGTGATGAGGAGTCGATGCTAGCATGGCTGGATAATATCCTAGTCGTTAACTGCTCTGCCGACATTTCAAGCGAGAAAAAGCCCACAGAAGGCATTGGCTCGTTTTCCTTGCGTTTATTTTTAAGAGCTCTGCATGCGTTAAGCGCAAGGTTAATAGCAAGAGCCGTTTTACCCATTGAAGGACGCCCCGCAAGAACAAGTAAGTCAGAGTTGTGGAATCCCAGCAACTTTTTATCTAAATCGGCAAGACCTGTAGTGATACCAGTGATATGGTCATCACTTTTCATAGCATGACCTATAGATTCCATAGATGTGACTATGGAATCTCTGATATTGATGAATCCTCTTTCGTTCATCCCCTCGGAAGCCAAGCTGAAAAGCTGATGCTCTGCATGTTCTATTTGCTCTGCAGCGCTTTGGTCAATGCTTGAACTGTAAGCAACATTCACTACCTCTTCGCCAATGGTTATAAGGCTACGGCGCATAGCGAGATCATAGATGATACGACCATAGTCATGTACATTAATCACGGTCATTGCAATCGTTGCAAGTCTTCCCAAATATTCACTACCACCGACTTGCTCAAACTGCGCATCATTGACAAGCATGCTTTTAAGAGTGGTTGGGCTCGCACTTATTCCTTTATCGATAATAGCATTAATGGCGGCATAGATTTTTTGATGAATGGGTTCAAAAAAATGCTCAGAGCGCAAAAATTCTGTAACGCGATTTAAAGCCTCATTATTAAT
>JAZKAD010000019.1:0-3626 GCA_040389305.1 Pseudomonadota bacterium
CAGCAGCAGATAGCAATATATCATTTATATATCTTGAAAATCCTAATTCGACTTTAGTGCTTGATAGTACAAATGCTGGAGGATCTATAAAATTTACAGCTAATAATGCTTCAATATATGGCAGGAACTCTGGGACCTCAGTGGCAGAAGACCTCTCTGGTACCATCAAAAAAAACGCTGTCACCCGTTCTATCACGATTGAAGGGTCGAAAAGTTTGGGTTACGACTCCACTCACCGCCTTCTCTCGCTTCAAATCGCAGGAGATAGTAGTACTACGATAGATGCAATAGTATATTCAGCGGATATAACAGTTAAGAATTCAGCGGGGACCGTGACCTTTAAGCGAGGCGTTGATCAAGGAACAAATTGCACTCTTAATCTCGAAAGAAGTGCTAGTTTTGCCCCTACTACCCCCGCTACATGGAAATTATCTGGTACAACCGCCATTAAAACAACGCATAATGGGAGCGATGCTTCTGGCGGGCAGTTGATTTTAAGTGGTGGTTCAACTGTTGACCTATCTGGCGCAACTACTTTGACTGTGGAGGTAAAAGGAAGTTCAACTCTTCCTCCGTCAGGTACGGAGTACAGCTATAAGTTATTTGATAACTCAAGTGGCGGCGCTATTACTGCCCCTTCAGTATCAACCACTTTCACCAACTCCGACTCGCAGTCGTTGATAAAGTGGAATTATGATCCTGCCACTTATACCCTGAGCTCAACTACTGATACATCTGGCATAGTAGTAGCCGCGGCTGGAGGAGGCGGAGGTGGCGCAACCATCGCAGCCGCATTGGTTGCAGCAGATAATACAGGTAATGATGTTGCCAGGAGGATACTTAGTGATATTGGTCTTCTATCCCCAGAGCGGATTGGAGATTCATTGAGAATGCTCCTCACGTCCGATCCTACTTCAACAAGCGCCTCTGAGACTTTTGACGTAGTGGGTAGTACTCTGAATAATAGGATGGGGGAGTTTATAGCAGAGGGGGGAGTCGTGGAGCTTTGGGGAGGAACCTGGGAGCTTCAGGAGGTAAGAACCGAGGGGCTTCGGGGAGCCGATGCGCCTCCCGATGTGATTCAGGGAGGAACCGGGGAGCTTCAGGAGGTAAGAACCGAGGGGCTTCAGGAAGGAACCGGGGTTCAAGGAGGCGGTTTGACTCCGGGTGATTGGGGCGTTAGTGCTGGTGACGATACTACCGCTGTAACTAAACATGGCGTTTGGGCTAATTACGTTTACTACGCGGCTACCCAAAAGACAGTAGGCCAAAATAATGGATACAAGACAATTAACCAAGGAAATACCATAGGGTATGACTACATGATCGGCGAGGGTAATACCATGGGCCTTGCTTATTCTCAATTCCATTCTCGCTTTAAAGAAAGTGCATTTAAAAGTGGCAATAAAGGCAAAACCAAAACTCATTCGATCCACTTATATGGCATAAAAGATCTTTTTGTGCGCAGGCATGATCTTTTTATAACCTATAATGCTGGACTAGGTTTTGGCAAGGTACAAAATAGTCAACAAAGATTGATTACTAGAAATGTCACCCGGTTCGCTGACTCAAAATATAACTCAAATATTTATTCTGGTTCTGCTACCTTAGGCAAAAGAATTAACCTACGTAATAAGCTTATGGTTATCCCCACTGCTGGGCTAAGCTATAATCAGTTTAACGATGGGGGTTATTCTGAGACTGGTGCTGGAACTCAAAACCTCCGCGTATCCAAGAAGACTAGTTATGGATTGGATGGCGCCCTTGGTGTATCTACAAGATATTCATGTCTTCACTCTAAAACAGGCATTACTCTAGAACCATCTATTTTTGCAAAGACATTCATCAATCTTAAAGATAAAGCCCCAATTATGTATATATCTAGTGATGCATTCTTAGCTCCAGTAAGAATCGATGGCACTAAGAAAAACAGCGCTTGGTATCAGTTTGGTGCCGGTCTGAATATGAAAAAAAACAGCTGGGACTGCAGCTTTTCATATGACGTTTCTCTTGATAAGAAGTACGTAGGACATCAAGGTGCGATCAAAGTAAGGGTGAATATGTAGTAAAGTTTCTGCTTCAAGGGGGATATGGAGATTCACCATGGGAGATTCACCATGAAACCCCCTAGAAGACAGCGATCTTTGGTGTTTGTCTCAACGGTGAACTGGTGTGGCCCACAGAGGAATGCATGCGCTCTTTAAGCTTCTCATGCGTGGCATAAGAAAAAGCATTTACGGTAACTTCTTTTAACGTTCTATTCATTTATTAAAAAAAGTATTGCAAAATTTTTTATGATTAAAAATGCATTTGGTAATACAAAAACAACTCATATCCTTTTTTTATCATTGAGCTTAGATCTTTTGTTTGCTTG
Source organism: Pseudomonadota bacterium (assembly GCA_040389305.1). Taxonomy (GTDB): domain Bacteria; phylum Pseudomonadota; class Alphaproteobacteria; order Rickettsiales; family Rickettsiaceae; genus JAZKAD01. Next base: position 2,375 of record JAZKAD010000019.1, read on the forward strand.
CGAGGATCGAACTGGTCATAATCCCCCTAGTACTTAAAGTTCACGGCTCAATAATGTTTAGAATTGGTGATTTGTTTAAAAAGAAGGAGCCAAACTCTCAAAGCTCTACCGATTCTTCTGGTGATTCTCCTGCTCCCAATCAGGATATTGTCACTACTGCACGCAACTGGTATGAGGAGCGTTACCAAAACCTTGTCGTGCAACGCAATATTTTAGCTTTAGTATTGATACTTTCTATGGTAATGGCCATTGTCGGAGTATTTTCTATTGCAAGTGTTGCAACATCCAAAGAATTCGATCCATTCGTTATTCAGATAGATGAGCAGACTGGTTCTACTAAAGTAGTAAACCCTATATCTACCGAGCTAATAGATGGGAACGAAGCGCTTGCGAGATATTTTATTAAACGCTATGTTTCAGCTAGGGAGGCATATAATCCAGTAGACTTTGTTTACTCTAGAAAAATTATTAGGTTGCTTTCCACCCCATCTATCTTTTCTAATTATCTTGGCTATATACGTAATAAAGATAACGATCCGACGGTGATATACGGGCAAAATAATACAACATATATTACAGTAAAGTCATGGTCAAAACTTGATGATAAGACATATGTGGTGAGGTTTTTTGTCACTGAAACTTCTGGGGCAATGAGGGTATTTAGTAAAATTGCTGTGATAAGTATTCAATACGTAGCAATGGAACTTACTAATGAAGCTGATAGAGATATAAATCCAATAGGATTTCAAGTAACGGGATATAAGGTAGATGATGACAATAGCTAGTATATATTCTTTTTGCGTAAAAAGAGTGCAAAATCAAAGAGCAAAAAAAAATAGTAAAGCAGCGGTAAGAAATTCAAATTTCGCAATTTGGCTAGTATACGCTCTATTATCTATCGCTTTAATAATATCGCTTACTCCGGCCCGTAGTTTTGCTATGGATGAGTCGGACATACCTCTGACAACTGATAATAGAATTAAAACTTATATATATAGTCCGAATGAAATATATCTTATGGTGCTTCGCTTTGGCTTTCAGTCGCATATAGAATTTGCTGTTGGCGAAGAGATTCAAACTATATCACTGGGTGATGCCTATGCCTGGGAGATTACCCCTCTTGCAAACAGGCTTTTTATTAAACCTATGGCTAAAAATATACGCACCAATATGACTATTATTACTAGTAAACGCACTTATCAATTCGACATTGTCTCTGAAGATGTAGAAAATCATGAGATTAAGGACTTGG
>JAZKAD010000020.1:0-5104 GCA_040389305.1 Pseudomonadota bacterium
ATTTATTAAAAAAATAAAATAATATCTTGATTTTATAGTTTTTAACTGCTGGGAGAAGTGATTATGAGTATCATGAGCATAATTTTAACATTCACCGTTATCTGGATTGTAGTTATTTTCATTGTTTTGCCAATTGGTATCAAAATGCCTAAGAATTTTGAAAAAGGACATGCTGATAGCGCCCCTGAGAAGCATTATGTGGGATTGAAGCTAATTATAACATTCTGCATATCTCTTGTACTGACTGCAGTTTATTGGCTTATTGTAGGATAGGTGGGGTCAATGTCATTACAAAAGAAGCGCTATTCCTTTGAGATGTAGGAATCTAATTTTTCATTCTCAAACTCCCATCTATGGGGATATAGCAAGGGAATATCGTATTTGATTAAGGGCGACAATGGATATATATCATACTTAAGCTTCTTCGCCAAGCCCAAGAGCTTCGTGCAAAATTTTTACAGCTTGCTCTAGATCTTTTTCTGGTAGCATTAAGCTGATTTTGATCTCCGAGCTAGTCATCATCATAATACTTATATTATGTTGCTTCAGACTAAAACAAACATCGCGGAGAATCTCGGGGGTATTCTTTATACCAAACCCTACTACGGATAAAATAGCAATGTCAGTACTAATAGAGTATTTTTCATCCTTAATTGCGAGCTTAGTTTTGGATATGTCCTCCAGGGGAATAAGTAGCGTAGTAGTCTTCGGATCTTTACGATAAAAGCTATCGATATGTACATTACTTTGAGTAAGTTTTTCTAAGATAAGAGTTACATCCGACTCAATATCTACGGCTGCAAAGTTTTTATTATAAGCGATGCCTGTGATTTTTGGAGTTTCCATGATGAGATCTCTGTTTGTAATTGTTGTGCCCATAATTTCTGTCAATGATGCTTCTGTAGATAGGGCTTCTGTAGAGGGAGCTTCTGTAAATGACGAAATAACTCTAAGGGGGATGGAGTATTTCATAGCAATTTGAACGGATCTTGTATGTAAGACCTTTGCTCCTGAAGATGCGAATTCTAGCATCTCCTCGTAGCTTAAAAAGGAGATTTTGCGAGCATTATGGACGAGTCTTGGATCAGTCGTAAAAACCCCATCCACATCTGTATATATATCGCATCGGTCCGCATCAATGGCCGCAGCTAAAGCGGCAGCTGTTGTGTCCGACCCGCCACGTCCTAGGGTAGTTATTCTACCATCTGGCGAGGCGCCTTGAAACCCTGCAATTATTGGAGTAATACCATCTGTTAGAAGGGATTTTAGATAATCTATGTCTATTGAATTTATAAGAGCTTTTGAAAAATCACCCGTAGTATTAATAGGGAGTTGCCATGCAGTTAAAGACATTGCTCTTGTGCCTAAAGCCTGTAGGGCTAAAGCAAGTAAAGAGGATGTTACAATCTCTCCACTACTAAGTGCTACATCGTATTCTGCTAAGGATTCTTGCGAAGTCAGGCAAGACAGTGTAGCGCAATAATTTGCTAGCTGGTTAGTAACCCCAGCCATAGCAGAAACCACCACAATAGGGCTATCACCTAAGGACTTAGTTAGCAGAACTTTTTGCGCTACACTCTTAATATGAGCTACGTTGCTAACCGAAGTGCCACCAAATTTTTGTACAATTATAGCCATTTATCTAAAGCATTTGAAGGTAGAGCATTATAACAGTTGAGTTTAAATTTTATAGTAAAACTATTCGATACATCCTCACTAAGTATCCTCACCAAACATCGTCACCAAAGCAGATGTCCATCGGATGTATTACCCATAGTATCGTAATGATCATAATAATGATCATAATTTATTGTATTGACCTCTCCGACCCTCCATCTCCATTTATAAGGTTCATGACGATACCATGTATTTGTATTCCCTAAGTACACTCCATAGAAGGAAGAAGGGGGAGGGGTGGATACAATACTGCAGCGCTTTGAGGGGGCTCACCAGACTGAATGCAAGGAGATATTAAAGGTTCCACAATAGCTTCGGGAGTATCAGAAAGTATTTTCTCGGGTAGCGCAGGCTCTGCCTGCTGATAGCCTGGAATTACTCTACCCGGTTCATAACCCAAAGCCTTTTCATATGCTGCATTGGCGTTTTCTTGGCTTTGTGTATGAAGTAACGCATCGCCATATCTATGCCAAATATCTGCGAGTAAATGTGGATCACTTACCTCGCTCAAATTATAATGATCTATTGCTTTAGTATAATCGCTTGGATTCCCCGAGATAGCAGACAAGCTGTTATATGTATTTCCCATTTTAAGATGAATGCCTTTTATATCCGCAGAATCACCATTATTTTGATCATATAGAGCTAGAGCTTCTTCGTAAGAAGAGAGTTTATCTTCAGCTGCTATATCTCCTATTCTTTCATGACTTTTATCGAGTTTTAGAGACAAACGCTGTATCTTATCCGAGCTAGTTAGTCCCAGTTGAAACTCATGCATTGCTCTACCGTAACACCGCAAGGCATCCTCTGGGGTATGTAGAGCTAGATCACCCAATGCTTCATGTCCTTCTCCTATCTTGCTATGGATAAGCACAAGTGTAGGTTTACTCTCTCCAGCTTTTTCAAGAACGCTTAAAGCTTTTTGATAATTATTGATTGCATCATTATAGCTACCTTCATCTGAATTAGACGCTCTATCTCCGAGACTCTCGTGCGCTTTACCTATCTTTAAAATCAAGGATTTAGTATTTTTAAATTCTGCGCCACTCAGTTGAAGCTCATTTAGGGCTTTATTGTAATAATCTAGAGCATTTTCAGGGTTATGGGTTTGTTTATCACCTAAGGCTTGGTATTTTTCCGAGATTTTGCGATGAAGGTTCTGAATATTATCCTTGCCTTTCGTGTTACTCTCCATAGCTTTAATAGCTTTATGATAATTATCTATTGATTCCATCTCATCAGATTCCCTATCTCCAAGATTAGCGTATAACTGACTGAGCTTAGGATACAAGCTAGAAGTTTGACGTATTTTCCCTTCTTTTTCACAGATCGCTATAGTTTCTGCGTAATAACTAAGAAGCTCTTCTGCGATATCATTACTAGGGGTAAGTTGCTCTAAAATCTGCACTTTTTTGTCTAAGGCTTTTGCAAAGTCATAAGATTTATATGCTTCTAATTTTTGCCCTAGTTTATCTAAGCTATCGCCAATAGCTTCGAATGCAGTCGGAGATGCCGTAACCATTCTATAGACTTCTATCGCCTTATCGTGATATCCAAGATTGGCTAACGCTTTACCAAAGCAAAGATGAGCTCTCTCATTACTTTCTTGGTCTTTGCCAGGGCCTTTTGCAGATATGATCTTAGAAAAGGATTCTATTTCCCGTTCAAGTCTTGTTTCTATAGATATTTTTTTCTGAGTTTTGGAGTTATTGGAGGTGGCAGTCTTAATGCCACTTTCAAATGCGGTAGTAGCATTTATAGATTTTCCTTGTCCTAGTAAAATTACTCCCACTTGGTAATGACAATGAGCATCATCTTTAATTTTAAGTGATGCTTTGTATTCTGTAAGTGCTTCTGATACCTCTCCTTTTTGGAATAACAGATCAGCTTTTAGCTTCCTAACAATTGATAAATTTTCTGATTTAAACTTTGTGTATAATGGTATTAATTTTTCAATGCATTCCAATGCCTTTGGGTTTTCAGGAGCGCTCGCAACTTCCCATAAAGCATCTACAAGGCTTACTCCTATACTCTTATCTGCTGGAGCAAGCTCAAGGGCTCTCTCAAAGCATGAAGTGGCTTTTTGATACTCCTCCGCTGCATAATGAATTTTTCCAAGTAAGTTATGAGCTTTTGCGTTTAAAGGATTGAGTTCTAGAGACCCTTCTAAAGAGAATCTTGTCATCTCTGTATTTTCCATGCGACTATAAATAGTAGCAAGATTATACCACGAGTCTTCTGTAGGATTTAAATCATGAGCAGCCTGAGTAGCCTCTAACGCATCTTGTAATTCCCCACAGTCATTATAGATTTGCGCAAGAGTATTATATTCTTCAAGTGTTTTGCATAATCTTATAGCGTTATGCTCCTTCAAGACTTCGTATGCTTTATCAAAGTTATTGCTCTTGATTAATGCCACTGCATATGCAAATAAAAATTCTAGATGCGCTTGTGTGCTAAATTCATTCCATGCATCCGAGGTAATTTGACTTATAGAATCTATTATTTCTCTAGGATCTTGAAGAAATTTTGCAGCCTGACTCCATAATGAAACCAACTCCTTCTTACCTTCCATTGCAGAATATCGATGATCTACTATCTTCAGGGCTTTTTTACAAGTTACTATAACATCACTATAACGTTTTAAACCAAGCAGACTTCCAGCTTTTAGCATATAAGCAGGCTTCATATTATGACCAATATCATTACTAAGTCTTATTGCATTTTCCGCGTATTGTAAGGCATTACTATATTGAGCTTCGTCGCCACTTATCTCGGCTTGCCTTAAACTCATCATGGATAGTGTATAGTTAGACAGATTAGATACGCTGTGCTTTGGGTCTAATTTTAAAGATATAATTAAAGCATTCGAGGCTATTTCGGTTGATCCTAATTCAACTAACGTCATACCAAGATAATGATGATATAAGGCGAAGTTCCTATTTAATTCTATTGCTCTCTGAAATTCGCTGAGAGCGCCATCGTAGTCTTTGTTTCTTAAAAGAGTCTTTCCTCGAATATAATGTTGATGTTCGGGGGGCAACATCTCTGCTACAACACGTTGTCTAGGCGCTTGTTGAGTAGTTTGAGAAGATGGTTGTTTTGAAGATGGTTGTTTTTCAGACATATTAAGCTCGTAATGACTCTTTGTTTTAGACTGCATAAAATTAGCACTATCTAGTCATAAAGACAACTAGAGAGCGGTGGAACAGCCGACTATATACCTTCTATTCTAACAAGAATATGCCTTTTTTTACCCGCAGAAAGCTTTATATATTCATTATTTATTAGGTGAGATGTCGTTATAAGCAAATTCTCATCCACTACTTTCTCATCATTGATCTTTGCACCATTGCCACGAATCAGCTTTTTTGCTTCTGATTTCGGAGCGGCGTGTTCTATCTCGGCTCGGATAGGCTGGCCGGTC
>JAZKAD010000020.1:5114-6368 GCA_040389305.1 Pseudomonadota bacterium
CGGCAAGACCCGTTACATAAAATAACTCGGATGCTGCTATGCCTTTCTCTAGATCATCAGGAGACACTAAATACACAGGAAGGTTATCTCCAACAGCGCCTTCTTCAAAAACCTTCCGCGCAGTCTCTTGAGCGTCATTTGCAGCATCTTCGCCATGACATAAAGCCGTTAATCTATGAGCTAAATCCTTTTTAGCTTTATTGATATCTAAAGACGCTAACGAACTAAAGACTTCGAGCTCACCTTCTGTCCATTCGCTATAAAGCTTTGCAAAACGCAGGACGTCAAGATCTTCTGTATTACGCCAATACTGGAAATAATCATAAGGAGATAGCATATCCTCGTTGACCCAGACGGCACCGCCCAAAGACTTGCCCATCTTAACCCCAGAGGAGGTGGCTAGTAACTGCGTAGTTAAACCAAAAACTTCTGTGGCTGTTACTTTTCTAGCGAGCTCGACACCCATTACGATATTGCCCCATTGATCGCTCCCACCAATCTGTAAAACGCAATCATATGTCTTACTTAAATGATAAAAATCATAAGCCTGCAAAAGCATGTAATTGAATTCTAAGAAAGAAAGGTTTTGCTCAGAAGCGAGTCTGAGCTTTGCAGACTCCATAGAGAGCATACGATTGACAGAAATCAACCCCCCAAAGTCGCGTAGGAAATCCATATATCCTACTTTATCTAGCCAACTGCTATTATCAAGAAGTATAGCATCGCTAGGACCTTCGCCAAAGGTAATAAACTTTGAGAGAGACTTTTTGATGCCTGCAATGTTTAGCTCAAACTCTTCATCAGTCAAAACTTTCCGCATTTCATTTTTACCAGTGGGATCGCCGACTCTACTTGTGGCGCCGCCGACTATAACGATGGGTTTATGTCCATGTTGCTGCAGAAGGCGCAGGATCATCATCTGCATCAAATTCCCAACATGTAGAGATTTTGCCGTACAATCGAATCCTATGTATGCTGCGATCTTTTGAGTTGATGTAAGCTTTTTTAATGCTTCAAGATCTGTGCATTGATAGTAATACCCTCTGCTAATGCATTCCTCGATAAACCCCATAACCTGCTCCTGTAAACTCAGGCTGGATTCTAGCAGGCTAGGGTGTTCTGTCAAGATTCTGTTCTAGATCTCTAAATATTGACATTATTTTAAACTTATGATATTGTAATTTATCGATTTTAAAACCTGGCAAGTTCAATAATCTAGTGCAACAGTGTATAGTTGGTTTTGTACAACGAACG
>JAZKAD010000021.1:0-13200 GCA_040389305.1 Pseudomonadota bacterium
GAACATTGCTTACATAGAAAATTAGTTAACTGATTAACTCTTTTAGTTTTGATTTATATTTATGTAGACGTTTTTCTGATTTAGCCAAGGCAAGGTCAAAGCTAGCATATATTTCGTCGGAAGACGCTTCAGTTTTGATTACTATATTACCTCCTGAACCCTCATGCACTATCATGTCACATAAAACAAAAGGCCCATCTTTAGTAAAATGAACGCTAGCGCTAGTTGCATGCTCGAAATATCTGCCGACTGTCTCTACGATCTTATCTTTAACATAAAGTTGTAACTCAGGGCTAAGGGTTACGTGTTGTCCTGCTACTGAAATATGCATTCCGTCCTCCATTAAATGTTGGCTATATTTAAGTATACTCCCTAGCTATCAAATTTTGCAATGCTTTTGCTATGGGGTATGAATAATATATAAATAATGTTTATCAGCAACACCAGCAAGAAGAGCTCTCAACTTTTTCGACAAATCCTAGGCCTACAGGAAGCTGGACAATTTCTTCTATTATTTCAACTACCACATCTCGAATCGTCGCTACAGAACTTTGGCTTGAGTCCGATTTTTCAATAGAGCTCGCAAAAACTTCGGTAATAGTACCTTCTGGTAGATTGGCTGCATTTGACGCTTCCGCTCCTTGAGTTATCGCTAAAAAACTATGGCTTGCATCTTCTATTTCAAGACCACTAATAGTCATCGCTATTCCCCGCACTAACTCATCAAAAGGCTCAGGAGCGCTTGCTATTTTTATATGACTCTCACATAAATGAGATATAAAAATTGCCGCATCCTTGAGGGCTAATTTAACCCCATGAGACTTCGATTCATCTTCTCCAGACAAAAGACTCATGATTATTTTGATCAACCACCCGCTGTTACTTGTATTTAAATCACCCGCTCTGATTTCTGCTTCCTTAATTTTTGTCATCTCAAGCGCCACATTCGCTATGTTTCTACTAATATCGTCTTCCATGTGGAATTTTCCAGTTATCACATGTTTGATTGCATCAATTTTGTTATTCATTTTTTGAGTTTTGTAAGCGTCGTATAGAATGTCAATTACTTTATCAAGAGCACTTACTACACATCCTACAAATGGTATGCCTTTAGCAAACTCAGTTGCTACTGATACAGACTTTTTAACTCCAAATACCAATACCGCTTCTACCGCCCTTGTTTCAGCATGAACGTTGCCTTCGATCATCCCAGTACTTATATTCCTATACGCAGACATTAAGTTGATAACACTCCAGTAAAATGTTGTACAATATTCCAGAGAGTCTCCTTTAAGTTCTTTAAAGTCATGTTTGATCCGCGCAAGCTCCTCAATCCCAGATCCTCGCGAAGATGTCAACAGCTTCTCAATCTGATCCTGCTGCCTCTGCGTAGTTGAGTCTACCGACTCCAATACCGATACTAAATTTTGCATTTTTTTATGCATATCTGCAATTTGAGCTTCTAAAGCAGAAATTTTATCTTCGCTTTCCTTGGTCATGACTTTGGGCTTACCAAGCTCTATAATCACAGCTCCGCTCATTTTTTTAGACCGAGTCAAAAGATCTTTAAATTTACTTACGGCTTCTACTACGATGGGCGAAGAGCTTTCCGTAGGCTCCTTAGATATAGCGGATACTGCCGCTATGCCACTGGATGTTGTTTCTTGCAACTCCAAAAATTTCTTGCGTAGATCTGCTCGAGATTGCAAGGTCTTTTCTACATCTAGGGCTTCAGGGACGAATATTCTATGCTCACTAGGCGCTATTGATGTCGATCCAGCCAATGGAGATGGCGCAAACTCAAGATCACGCGCCATATCAAAGCATTCTAATGCCTTTTCATCCTGATCTAACTTATAAAGTAAAATACCTTTATGACAATATGCCGCCACATTTGGACTTACTTTCAAAGAAGCTTCTTGCGCCTCCAAGGCTTCATCTATTTTGCCAAGTTTCGCCAGCGCTAGGCCTTTTTTATTAAGCGATTTGTAAGTTAAATAATCACTGGTATTTTCACGAATTACATGGTCAAAAACTTTAATAGCTTCGGCGTACTGTTTTAAGGCATTTAGCGCACTCCCTTTGGCATAATGTGCGCGTAGATCCCGAGGATTGTATTCTATTGAGAGATCGTAATAACTTAGAGCTACAGAATATTCTCCCAAAGCAATCTTTTCATCCCCTTTCTTAAGGTTCTTCTCTGCCGTTATGGGCCTTGGACACATCGCTGGCGCCTTAGGTACTGTAGGTAACTTACAAGAGAGTTCCATGATCTACTCCTACAATAAACTGTATACTTAAATCAATATCATGCCTTAGTATTTTTTTGTATATATAACGATTGATTCAAGGCATTATTAATCGCATTAATGTTGTAATAATGTTATGGCGCAATTATTGGCTTTGCACTTTAACATCACTATACGAACTTAATGATTACAGAATAATAAATGTAAATTGTCTAATCGCCTTGAATTCTAGAGATGAATAACAAGAGTAGATCCCCGATCTAGGCGTCACGCGCCCCAGTGCATATCAGAAAAAGTGGGGATCCAACTCTTCTGCTTGATTACAATGCCATCCTAGGCTCATTCCTTTTTTAGCTCCTAGTCTTTAGCTATAATTACAAACTTGATGCATTACTTTACCGCACCTAACTACCAACAGATCAGCGTTGTATTTTTATCATGAAACCATATTAAAGCCCATAATATTATATCCAGAATCCACGTAGTGAATCTCTCCAGTAACCCCAGATGACATCCCACTTAGTAAGTACAAGGCGGAGGATGCAACATCTTGTTGAGTACTATTCCTTCTTAATGGGGAGGTTGCTTCATGAGCTCTCATCATAGATTTAAAATCATCTATGCCGCTTGCGGCTAAAGTTCTTATAGGTCCAGCAGAGATAGCATTGACGCGTATATTATTAGGGCCCATATCGGATGCTAGATATTTAACGCTGCATTCTAGCGCAGCCTTGGAAAGCCCCATAACATTATAATACGGAACAACTTTCTGAGCTCCGTGATATGTTAGAGTGATAATGCTTCCACCATCGGTCATTAATTTTTCTGCCCTCTTGGCAAAAGCCGTAAGAGAGTAGCAAGAGATATGCATAGCATTTAGAAAATTATCAAGTGATGTATCAATATAACGCCCCTTGAGTTCATTTTTATCAGCATAGGCTATTGAATGCACGATGAAGTCAAGATGACCCCATTTGCTTTGCAGAGTATCAAAGAGCTGGTCCATTGAAGCCTCGTCTTTCACATCGCATTTTAAAACCGTGTCGCACTCTATCTCTGCGGCAAGTGGCATTATGCGCTTCTCAAGGACATCTCCTTGATAAGTCAGAGCAAGTTCTGCTCCATGCGCTTTTGCTATTTTTGCGATAGCCCAAGCGATAGAGGAGCTATTCGCTATACCAGTGATGAGGCCCTTTTTGCCTTTTAGCAATTGCCCCAAGTGGCTTAGATCATCTTGTCCATTCATAGGTTTTAAACCATTAAAAATTATTGCGAGAAGATACCACGAGGAAGTTGCGATGTAAATCTCTAAAAGCTTTCGCGCCATCGCCCAAAAAATTGCATCTTGAAAATTAATTTTAGGAATTGAGGGTGCAATTTTTAATTTTTGCAGTACTATTTGCCAAAGATTTTCTACCAGGCTCATGATGCTGCAAGATATTACAGTTAATTTCATTTTTCATATCATGCTTATTTTCGCTAGACTTGGGACAGTGATGGGTTTATTACCTGCGATCGGCGATAAGTCCATCTTGCCGAGAGCAAAACTCTCGCTGGGTATGACTGTGTCTTTAGTAATATATCCTATGCTAGAAGGTGGGATGCCTCTTTATCCCGCCTCTGCCGGTGTTTTTGCGCAGCTTTTAATTGGAGAAATTCTGATAGGGCTTTTTTTGGGGTTGACTGTTAAAATTATGTTTTTGGCTTTAAGCGTAGTGGGGCTTATAATTTCAATGCAATCTGGACTTGGATCCGCTATGTTTTTTGACCCATCTCAAAAAGAGCAAGTACCAATTTTTAGTCGCATGATTTTTTTAATAGCGACTATGACGATATTTGTAACAGATACGCATTATGTTTTTTTGGAAGGAGCTATTGAAAGCTATGACAAATTCCCCGTAGGCCAAATGCCGGACATTGGAGATATGAGTAATTTTATCAGCCGCAGCATAAATGATAGTTTTATTTTGGCTTTTAAGTTGGTATCACCGTTTTTGATAGTGAGTATAGCTATTTTGGCTGGAAGCGGAATTCTTGCACGCCTCATGCCTAACCTTCAAGTGTTTTTTGTACTCACCCCAGTACAGATACTTGCTATGTTTATTACATTTTTTATAGTGATTCATGTGATGCTTGATAAGCTTATGGTAGCCCTTAGAGAGGCCGCTATGCTGCAGCTTTAGATTATCTCAAGAATAAGCGTCCCCTTCATCACTTTGCTATCTTTTCCGCTAAACTTTCTAAGTATCCAGCGATGGTGCTTAAGGTCTCAGCGACTTTATCGTCTTCTCCAGTATCGCCCATATTGGTAAGTTTATTTTGCAGGCTAGTTACTTCATCTTGCAGGCCAAGAGCGCACATAACAAGTAAAAATTCTGTAGTTGCTCTGGGGCTGATGGCTTTTAGAGCATCTATTTTCGATCTCAAAGTATCTCCAGCAGACTGCAACCTAGCTTCTTCGCCGTCGTTGCAGGCGATCTGAAAATTCTTGTCGTTAATTACTACAGTTACTATCGCCATAATTCCTTCTAATCTCTTCAAGTTCTTTCATGTAATCGTCAATTTTATCTATAACTGACTCTGTCTTATTCTGAAGCTTAGTGTTTTCTTGCGTTAAATGCTCTATTTTACTTTCTAGCACTTGATTTTCTTGCAATAATTTTTCTACTCTTGTTTCAATCAGAGCAATTGCTCCCGAGATGCGCGCTTCATAATCATTCATATCTTAAACCTAAATACCGATCCTTTAACTCCTTATACTCTTCTTTGCTACTATCTTTTTGCAAAATACAAGACCTGCCCCTTTTCTTCGGATGATGTCTTTGTTTTAGCACTAAACTACCAGAACTCCAAAGATATTATATAGACCTTCTGTGGGAATTTTTTATTTGCTCAGAATTCCCAGTCATCGAAATTCGTCATCAAAATTCTTTGAAAGATTGCTGGACTAAATCCCGATATTCTTTAATAGCTCTAAATATCGTAGTATCTAATATCTAGGCTCGCACTGCATTATCTGTTATTTACGTTATATAGTAATTCAATTAACGTAGGTTTGTGCTCTCCATGCATTAAATTCCATGAAGATATAGCTAAAACCCCAAAAGCCAAGGCTATTAGAGCAAATATTTTAGGACTAAAGCCCCAAGTATCAGAAGCATCACTCTTTCTTTTACTCGGAATTGCTTGTGCATCTACAAAAGAGTGCATGTTAAGATCTACACCCAGAAAATCAGCATATTTTTTTGTGTATCCTTTCGCGTATACCGACCTCAGAATGCCTTTTGCGCCATCTTCTTCAATGGCAATCAAATATTGCTGTTTAATAAATAAAGCGCGGGATATATCTGAAATTTCAAGGTTAGCCTTGCACCTTGCTTCTTTTAAAAGATTCCCTAGCATTTTTATATCCGCCCCATAAGTTAAATATTCAAATATATCTTGAATATATCGCATTTTTTTGAAGACCTAGCCCCTCCAAAATGAAATACGATATCTACATTATTATAATTTACGCAAAAACATTTCAAACTTTTTATTTGCAAGTATAACCATATTCATAGTGACAACATCCTGCGTTTTGAGGTCTGCAATAAAATCAGTGAATATCGAGGCGTTGCTAGCATTTTTAAGGTACCAGTCTTCGCTATCCTTAATACCCGAAGAATCCTCCAGAATTTTTTGTAATAACCTGCGTTGTTTATCGTATAAATCATCCTTCAAGGCTTGGATTGAAAGCCTATTCCAGTAAGATTCATCCATTTGTTTTTCAGCACATTTACGAAGCCAATCAATATTAAACCTATAACCTACTTCGAAATAAATTTTTGCAACATCTATATCATGCGCCTTAGTGCCACCCGCTATAAATAAGATATCAAAGACCGAAACAAGACAATCCATAATAGCCATTGTAGATGCAAATCCTTCGTCTACATTATGTTCTATATAATACGCTGTTTTAGCTTCAAATTTATCTTTTGCATCACCGAGCAAGAATTGACCCAAAGTATCGCGCAGGCCTCTCGCTGGTTTTTCATATTGTTCAATAACTTCTATAAGATTAATCGGATGGGCTACATTTCGTAAAAACCATGCAATACCACGACGCATAATTTTACCAAGATCAGTAAACATCTCTACGCGAATATCCATACTAATCTCTTGGGGCAGCGCCTCGACCTTCTCCCAAATATTATCAAGACCAAAGATTTCGCTAATAATAAAATATGATCTCACCATGTCACAGAGCTCTGCTCCCGTTTCACGCTGGATTGTCGTAAGCACAGGACCACTAAGCTGATTAACAAGTTTATTGGTTATGATAGTAGCAATAATCTCACGCTTTAATTGGTGAGATAGTATCTCTTCTCTAAACTCATCTTGCATACTCTTTGGAAAATAATCCAATAAATATCTTTCAAAATATTTGTCATCAGGTACATTGGATGGTAGAAGGGCTTTATATATGGACATTTTACTATAAGACAGGAGCACAGAAAGCTCCGGTCTTGTCATATTTTCACCAACTGCACTACGCCTTGAAAGCTCTGAGTCCGAAGGCAGGAACTCTACCTCTCTATCAAGCAATCCCTTCTCCTCGAGGGAATGAATAAGCCGACTAAACATCTCTACTGTAAAGGCAGAAGATTTTTCTGCTATAGTAATTGCCTGAGTTTGATCGAAATTGTCTGCGAGCACTAATTCAGCCACCTGGTCTTTCATGCTAGCTAGCAATTTATTTCTATGCTCTAGACTTATCTTCCCACTTACAACCGCAGGGTTCATTGCTATTTTAATATTAACTTCATGATCAGAGCAGTCAACTCCCGCAGAATTATCTATAAAATCAGTATTGATGCGGCCGCCTAATTTTGCAAATTCAATACGCCCGCGCTGAGAGCAGCCAAGGTTACCACCCTCCCCAACTACCCGAGCGCCAAGGTCTTTACCAGAAACACGCAAAGCATCATTAGTCTTATCCCCAATCTCAATATTGGGTTCATCAGAAGCTTTAACATATGTTCCGATACCACCATTCCACAAAAGATCAGATTTGGCTTTAAGTAGCATATTAATTAAAGCGTCAGGTTCAAATTCTTCTTTGGTAGTACCTAGTAGCTCTTTTATCTCCGCAGTAAGCGTTATAGTTTTTGAGGAGCGAGAAAAAATCCCACCTCCTTTACTAATTAAACTAGGGTTATATTCTGTCCATTGCGAAGATGGTAAATTAAACAATCTATGTCTTTCCCAGTAACTTTTTTCAGGATCTGGATTTGGGTCTATAAAAATATGCATATGGTTGAAAGCGGCAATAAGCTTAATTGATTTAGACAGAAGCATGCCATTGCCAAATACGTCTCCGGACATATCGCCAATTCCCACCACCCTTACTGAATCTTTTTGCACATCAATACCCAAAGATGCAAAATGATCTGCGACAGAAACCCATGCACCTCTTGCTGTTATGCCTATTTTTTTATGATCATATCCAGCAGAACCACCAGAAGCAAAAGCATCACCAAGCCAAAAATTATATTCCCGAGATACGGCATTAGCGTAGTCTGAAAATGTAGCTGTTCCTTTGTCAGCCGCAACTACAAGATATGGGTCATCTCCATCATAAATCACCATGTTACCTGGTTTGATCATTTGTCCTTCAACAATGTTATCTGTAAGATCTAGCAAACCTCTGAGGAAAGTTTTATAGCATTCTATCGCGAGCTCCATATATTCTCCGCGCGAGAGTTTATCTTGAGAGAATTTGAGGAAAAATCCCCCTTTGGAGCCAGATGGAACTATAACTGCGTTCTTTGTAGTCTGTGCCTTCATTAGACCCAGCACTTCTGTACGATAATCTTCCCCGCGATCAGACCAACGAAGCCCCCCTCTAGATACTTTACCAGACCGAAGATGAACGCCTTCAAAATCTCTGCCATATACAAAAATTTCTGCATAAGGAACGGGATGTGGTAAACCCGGAACTAAGGAAGAATTGAATTTGAATGAAACATAACTTTTATCCTGATAGCAATTCGTTCTAAGTAGAGCATCACAAAGAGCTAGCATATATCTTAGCACTTTATCTTCTGGGCTGCTGGTGACATTATTCAGGTATTCCTTTAGAGCCGCTCTATGCAAAGCTTCATTTTCTGGAGAAGCTTTTTTGGGATTGAACTTTGCATCAAAAAAATCAAGTAAAATTTCGGCATATTTATGATGCTTGACTAATGTTAGCTGGACATAGCCCTTGCCATAAGAAAATCCTGTTTGATGCAAATATCTAGTCAAAGCCTTGATTACAACGACCTGCCTCCAATTAAGACCCGCGAGAGTAATGAGTTTGCATAATGCATCTGGCTGTAAGTCTCTTAAGCGCATACGACGCAATGCTTCTTCGACATTACCTTTTATTTCATCTTGAGGAGAGATACATTCGGATTCCAGATTAAATTCGCATATCCACTGCGAATTCTTAAGCTCAAATGCCTGCTCATCAATTGCTTTAAAACCCAAATTCTCTATTAGAGGTAATAGATCTGACAATGACTCCTTTGCTTCGCTATACATTTTAAGAGAATAATGCGTATCATCAATCACCCTCAAATTAAATGCACAATTAACTTCAGAGTCTAGTTTTTGCAAATACTCTATGTCAGAAACTGCTTTTGCCGCACTGAACTCCTGCCTATAACCCCCGGGAAAGCTATCTGCATAAAAGGCAAGCTCTCCTGCCTTTTCTGCTCCGTATTTTATCGTAAGTTCTTTGAGCACTGAATCTTTCCATAGCGCAGAAATTGCATCTAGCTCACGCTCAATCGAACTCAAATCAATATCGTTATAACTTACCGTATTTGACACTACTGCTACATAAAGATAACAAAAATTCTTCTGAAAATCCGTGGTATAATCATGCGAGATATCTGCACGGAATTTTTGAGATAAATATTCTTTGATATTGGCATGCGAATCTGGGGTTAAACGCTCCCTTGGAATAAAAATCAATATATTGATAAAATCTTCTGTAGAACCTTTATGGAGAAATACCCTGAGTTTTTTTGTAGTTATTGCCGATAGTATATCAAGCGACAAGCAGTATAAAGCTCGCTGGTCGCTTTGGAATAAAATCTCTCTAGGCAAATACTCCAAAATAGCGCGTAATTTTTTTGCATTATATCCACCCCCTACAAAACCTGAGTTATTCAATATATATTGAATCTTTTGCCTCAAAATAGGGATGGTAGATGCGAGCTGGTAATATATCGCAGCGCCGTATAGTCCGCAAAAAACATGCGACTCAGATCCAATATTAATCTGGATATAATCTATAAAACTACTTCTATGGATTGTGGAAATTTTATTGATTTGTCCTAGAGCAATCTTCTTCTTGAGTTCCTTACCTGAATCTTTATCTGCAAGCCCTAATGTATATAAGTCAGCATTACCTATAGATTCAAGAATGTTATTTTTTTTAACCTTGGTATAACTCAAGAAGGTAAAATGATTGTCTTTGAGCCACATAAGAAAAGCGTGTATTTCAGAGTCGTCTTTCACTTTTTCTGCGACATTATCTAGCTTAGAAATAATAGGCTGCCAGGAAGAGGATGTTAAAGAAACCAAATCTAAAAGATGCGTTATTTCTTCGCTAAGACTTGTTGCAAACTCAGAGTTATAAGATCCGTGAATTTCTAAATATATTAATGACTCTTGCTTCGAATCCTCTGCATCAAATCCTAGTAATTTACCTCCCGAGTCTCTGCTAGATTTTAATACTGGATGTATAAGGAATTTTACTTTCAGATCACGTTTAGATAGCAAGCATTCTAAAGAATCTATGATGAAGGGCTTATCTGAATTTAAAAGTTTGATTATCAAATAGGGTTTATTCTGGTTACTTTGGTTTTGAGATAAATGGACCTTTTTACCTATGATGTCTTTTTGCTGATAAAACTTATAAGCATCTTGCGCTATATTTATAAACGCTTCAATTTTACCTCTAGACAAATAATCTTCTGGTATATAAGCGTAGAATTTTTGTACAAAGGTTTTAAATAATTGATCATCGCTGGTTGCAGAGATTTGTTCGAGAATCTCTTTCTGTAACTCGGTATTGCCGCATACAAATTGATCAACTTTTGTTTCTGTCATAATTCTACCATTCAAAAAATATGCCACATTAAACACATGTAGCAATAATATTAACATCACCTATTGTAGGACACAAGGCTTCTAAGTCCGCCTATTTTAGGTTGGCTACCTTTTTTTACGTGAAGTTACTTTCCTGCCTGTAGGCTTTTTAGGGTTTTTAAATATTTTGCGCCATATAATGAAGCAAATATGATTTGTTAGCATAATAAATATTCCGGAAAAAACTACATCACTTAAAAAATGCCCGCCTTGTAGCACTCTACCAAACCCTATAACTGAACCTAGCACTATACCAAACAAAAATGTAACGGCTTGATATTGAGGCGGCGTGACATAACTTAGACTAGAAAAATAGTATCCCATAGCAGCATGACCCGAAGAAAAGGAGCAGTTAAGTTCACATTCATCGCTAAGACGCAGAGGACCTATAAACGCTTTATTACCTCCAAATTCTAGAACTTGCTTAGGGCGAGCGCGCCCAACATGATTCTTCAGCGCAAAATTAACAAGCAGCCCCGGCCCCAAGATAGCTGCAATCAGGAGATATATCGCAATCTTTCCTGACCTATCTTGAGTTTTTTTATAAAAAAATGAGTAAACTATATAAACTAAACAAAATACTCCAAAAACAGTGGTAATGATAGGCACGAGCCTGAAGCACCCTACCACCAAAGGATGATTTTGATATATAAAATCTACGTCAGAGCGATAAAAATAATTGGTAAATAATATATCTAGCTTTGGAAAGAAAAAGAGTAGCAGCCCAAATGCGGCAAATATACAGAAGATAAAGCGCCTTAGCATCAATTGTTCCAGTAATATTGCTTTTGCTTATTATCGAGATATCAGGCACTTTGTCTAGCAGATCTTGTAGTCTTTAACGAAAGTATATGGTATAAAGATCTCTATAAAATTTATGGCAATCAAATGCATATTCGTATAGGGACACGCGCAAGCAGTTTAGCCCTTGCCCAAACCAATCTTTTTATAGGTCAACTGCAGCAAAAACTATCTTTCACTTATGAAATTATCAAGATCGTAACTTCAGGAGATAAAATCAAAGATAAGCCTTTATATGATATTGGTGGCAAGGCATTATTTTTAAAAGAAATAGAAGAGGCTCTACTTCGGAATGAAATAGACTGCGCAGTGCATTCAATGAAGGATGTCCCCGGTGAATTACCTCCTCAGTTATGCATAGCAGCCGTTTTAGAGAGGGCAAATCCATTTGATATATTGATATCTAAAAATGCCAACAATATTATTGACCTTCCTTATCGCGCTAAAATTGCCACTTCCTCCCCAAGACGTAGGGCTGAGATATTAAGGCTGCGTCCTGATATTATAATCTCAGATATACGCGGCAATATTCAGACCAGGCTAGATAAATGGGAAAATTCAGATCTAGACGGCACTATACTCGCGGCAGCTGGTCTTGAGCGCCTCGGATTACTTGATCCTAAATTCTGTCATGTTTTAAGCCCCCAAGAAATGATACCAGCCGTAGGGCAAGGAGTAATAGGAATAGAAATACGCAAAGGCGACCTCAAAATGGAGGAAGTATGTGCTTATGTACAGCATGCGCCAACATGGCATCTGCTGCAAGCAGAGCGAGGGTTTTTAGAATATTTAGATGCAAATTGTCGCGTCCCTCTTGCGGCTTTTGCAAGATACAATGACGATATGATAGAAGTGGATTATATGCTATCTAGCTTAAGTTCTGAGTGGGATATGGAGTATTACTTTACCACTAATAAGAAAATAGACGTAGATTCTGCCTATAATTGTGGTGCGTCGGCAGCAGAGGAGCTACAGATGAGAATAAAAACAACCTAATCACTTGAAGTCATTCGCTCTCTAGGTTATGCTCATTTTCAGATTATAATTAAACAATGTATATGAAATATAAGTATTTATTACTAACGGCAGCTCTGCTTTTTTATTCAAAGCTTGCGTCTGCTGTGACCTTGCAAGAGGCTTTAGCTCTTGCATATAATAATAACCAAGATATTCAAGTGGCTAGGCAAGCTTTTATGGGAGAAATCCAAGCAATGCCAGAGGCTTTATCGGGATTTATGCCTCGTATCTCCGCAGACGTAAGCGCTACAAACCAAAAACAAACTACAGTGGGCCAATATAGTGACAATAGGCCAAGTACAAATAATTCCAGCGGGGTAAATCGTAACATTACTTTAAGACAGCCGTTATTTAATGGTGGTAGTACAGTTGCCGCAGTTAAAGCTGCTCAGTCTGGCTTCAGAGCTTCTAGGGGCAAACTTTATGCCATTGAACAAGATGCGCTTTTGAACTCCATAGATGCATATCTTTCTTGTTATGAAGCACAAGAAACATACGCTATTACTAACAGTAGCGTCGAATTCAACAAACAGGTACTAGAAGCTACAGAGATCAAATTAAAGTTAGGAGAGGCTACGATCACTGATGTTGCACTTGCTAGAGCTCAATTTGCTAAGTCTCAAGCTGAAAAAGCCAATGCTTTTGCAAAATTACAATCAGCCAAAGCAGTATCCTCAAAAATGTTTGGCACCGAACTTTCTGATCTTGCATTACCCGAAGTACCCTCTAACCTTCCATCTTCACTAGACGACTTATTAGTCAAGGCAGAGGCCATGAATCCAAGTTTACAGCAAGCTACTCATGCATTGGCCGCAGTAAAATCCAATGCCGTTGCCGCTAAAGGAGCGTTGTTACCTAGCGCAGAATTTAGCGCCGCTTTAGGGAGGAGATATAACGGAGAAGAGACAATAACAAATGAATCACAGAGAAGAATTGAATTAAGCGC
>JAZKAD010000021.1:13210-18063 GCA_040389305.1 Pseudomonadota bacterium
AATTATAGATCATTTACCACAACTTTGGGCGTTCATATTCCAATATTCGATAAAGGTGGAGCAGAATACGCTGCTATTAGAAGGGCTAATAGCGCAGCTAGGCAGGCCGCGCATCAACTAGAAAATCAAATGCGTGACGTAAAAGTCAATGCTATTACTGCATGGGAAAGTCACAATGCTTCTAAAATCTCTATTGCTTTCGCAGATGAAGCGGTAGAAGCATCTACTTTAGCCCTAGATGGAGTAAAGCATGAATACGCCGTTGGATCTAAAACTATTTTGGACATCTTAGAGGCGGAAACTAAAATGCTTAGTTATCAAATTAATAGTATCACGACAAAGAAAAATTATATCCTTTCAGCCTATAAAATTAAAGCATCTATGGGAGAATGTGTAGCTAAAGCCTTGCATCTTCCTGTGAAATATTTTAGGCCCGAGATGGAGTTCCAAAAAGTGAAAGCTAAGATTATAGGATTCTAGTAATGACAAAAGAAAAACACGGGACTAGTGAATTATCAGTTGAAGAAATTCTAGAATCCATAAGACATGTGATTCGCGGTCATACCCTCAAACCATCCAGATCGCAAGATCTGCAGAGCACAGACATGAACGATGGCGATGATATACTTGAGCTAACAAACGAACATAGCGTAGATAATAAGCGCAGCCCTTCTTTTGAATACTACAACCCCAAAACAACTAATGTTGAAAAAATTGATTCGTTGATATCTGAGAACATAAAATTGGAGACCTCTGAAATTCTGCAAAACTTTGCTTCTCATTCAGAGCATTGCAATTCATCGCCTCCCAAAGATAAGCCCAATAAAACAATTGAAGAATTCGTTGTAGAAATGCTTAAACCAGAGCTAAGTAAGTGGCTTAATTCAAATTTACCAACAATTGTACGCGACTTAGTTGAAAAAGAAATCAGTAAATTGAACCCCAAGGGGTAGCTCAAGAGGTACATAGATGCTTGCACGCTTATTAATATTTGTAATATTATTCTGTACTAAGTCAGCATTTTCTTCTGGGGATGCATCCCTTCCTCCGTTGCCCGAAGGATACGGCCCTCCCGCTACTGCCGCAACTGAACCTAAAGAAGTTACTAATCCCGTCACTACTTCCGCAACTCCTGTTGTTACTACCACTACACCAGCTGCACCAGTTTCTCCTGTTGAGGACGCCACTGTTACTACTGCACCAACTGAGTCATCTGAGCCCGTTGCATCTACTTCTACCACCCCTTCTAGCGATAGTAGTTTTATAAGCAAGGGAAAATATGTTCTTCCTAAGGCAGAAATATTAGATATTACTGATAATGCCGAACCTATAAAATTGCCCAGCATATCAAACGCAACCTTGCCCGGAGGCCCTACTGAGCCCACGCCTAAGGCTACATCCGAACCTACATCTGAGCCTCATGCCAGCACCGCATCCGAACCTACATCCGCTAGCAATCAGCCATCAGACGTTAAGCGCCTGGAGCATCTTGTAGAGGATATTGCCTCTAGTATTGATTCTGATACTCCGAAAAGCGATCCTAAAGCAGCCCTTGTTACTCCTAACACTGATACAAAGCAACCAGCTCTAGTTACGCCACCCGCTGTCACCGTAGCGTCTAAACCTACTCAAAAAGATGAGCATGAGGATAACTCACTTAAGCATACTACTCTTACTCATGACGGGCATAGCCAAAAACTTCATAATGGACATCACCAGGAACATCATGCGACTAAGGATACCCCACTTACTCCTGAACATGAACAGTTTATAAAAAATGAAGTAGTTATGCTGTTATTGGAGGATGACAATACTAATAATGCAATAATTGCTCAACTTATAGACGATGCAGAAGTCCATGAATATATTAGGCAGTTTTGGCATGATTATGATTATTACCGCCCAAATCGCGCGGCGCAAAGAGAAGAGATAGAGTTATTCGTTTCTGGATATCATGATTATTACTTATACAATTCCTCTGGCGATTTAAGTAAGCAAGATGCACAAAAACAGCTTTTTGAGAGCGTAGCGCAAGGTTCTGTCTTCGATGTAAGAGCAATTATAGATAATTATCAGTTACTTCAATCTAGAGATGATTCTGGAAACAATATGCTTAATATTGCGTCGTTTAGCGGAGATGCTTTAATGGCCAAATTTCTTTTGCTACGCGGCGTAGATCTTTACGCCATCAATTATTCTGGCGACTCTCCGAGGTCTATTGCGCAAAATACGAAAAACCCAGATATATATAATCTACTACAAAGTGCCGCATTTCTTGGTCGCTAGTTAATAAGCCTTTGTCATCGACATATCGATTATAGAACTTATAGAAGCTTTGCTTTTAGAACAAGATCCTTCATCATTCACGCGTGGTATTAGCGCCAAGTTATTCTTCCTGTATAAAACTGTTACGGCATGCCCTAATAAGTCATGACCCTCGCACTTCTATCAATCTCATGAGCAACTTATGAAACAAATCATCTCTAGAGAAGAATTTGTCATAAAATCTGCTGCAAAGGACAATATGGTCGTTAGCGGCTATGCCAGCGTATTTGGCGTAGTCGATAGCCACAATGATATTATCATGCGCAGTGCATTTGGTGACGCCTCTCAAAAAATAAACATTAAATTTCTGTGGCAACATGATCAGTCAAAGCCAATAGGCGTTATTACCTCCCTTATGGAAGATGATTATGGACTTTATGTCGAAGGATCAATTAATGGCTCAACTCAACAAGGCAGAGAAGCTATCGCCCTAATTGAGCAAGGAGCGCTTAACGGTCTTAGCGTAGGTTTTATGACAAAAGATTCTGGATATAACGAGGGAGGTTCTAGGGAGATTATCAAGGCCGATTTATATGAAATTAGCCTCGTTACATTTCCAGCCAACACGGAGGCTGGAATTAGCAAAATTAGCTCCGCCTTAGACAAAGCAGCTTCAGCCCTGGAGCGTATCACTGGCGCGCACTTCTAGCCGACTAAATTATCTCAATAAAATATCATCTTATAAGGAGAACTGTAATGAATATACAAACTATTGCGTCAAAAGTAGAGCATCTTACAAAGGGCTTCGAGCAATTTGCGGCAAGTCAAGCGGCTATAGACCGGCCGGAATTAGATTGCGGCAACTTAGGCCTCGGAAATATAGAGCACAAAATGGCTTTTGGTAATTATTTAAGAAAAGGAGAGACCCAAGGCATGGAAACTAAATCTTTATCTACCACCTCTAATGGAGAAGGTGGATATTTAATCACCCCCGCTTTGCATAAGAGAATTATCACCGGGATAACTTCAAAATCTCCTATGCGCAAACTAGCCTCAGTTGAAAATATTTCGACCAATGCACTAGATGTAATAATTCAAGATGGAGAGTTTGACAGTGGCTGGGTAGTGGATGCTGTAGCACGCGTAGATAGCACCACTCCGCAGCTGAAGCAAAAAAGAATTATGGTGCATGAGTTATATGCGCAGCCTAAAGCTACGCAGCGCTTACTGGATGATTCTGCGGTGAATGTAGAAGATTGGCTAAATGATAGACTTCAAGAGAGCTTCCTTCGCACGGAAAATAGAAGCTTTATTAGTGGCGATGGTAATAATCAACCAACTGGTATTTTGCATTACGATGATAGAGCTATACAGAGAGTAGACGTAGCAACCTCGGGAGAAATTAAGCCGGCCGATATATTGAAGCTGATGAATAGCTTAGATGAAGCGCATTTGTCAAATGCCACAATGCTTATGCACAGAAGTACTCTTGCAGAGCTTCAGAAGCTGCAAGATAACAATGGCCGCTTTATCTGGCAACCCGCACTATCAGAATCTATCCCGGAGACTTTATTTGGCATTCCCGTCGCTTGTGCATCTGACATGCCAGCCTTTGCAGCTGGAGCGCCCGTCGTAGCGATCGCTAATTTCAAAGCGGCATATAAAATTGTAGATCGCAGTGGAATTGCTATGATGCGTGATCCATATACAGATAAGCCATTCGTTAAATTCTATGCTGTGAAACGCGTTGGGGGAGATGTAATAGATCCCAAAGCAATCAAATTCTTAAGGGCGTAACATCACTTCAAGCGACGAGCTTTAGTTATCAGAACATCTAGAGCTCGACATTATACCAAATTTCAGATTAAATTAGATAATTGATTTTTTTTGCGAAGACTGCGCAAACCTATAAGTAATAGGTGCGCAAAGCCGAGTTAAAAAATCGATTAGATCATTTAAAAATGGGACTTGGTATTATACCAAATTTCAGATTAAATGAGATTAGTATGTCTTATAAAATACTATCCGTCGAGGCGCAGAATTTTCTAGATCTCTGCGCCATCAAAAATTATCTTAGAATATCCCACGACTACGATGACCTATGGATTACGGAGTTAATAGGAGCTTCAATTTCCGCAGCGGAAAGTTTTTTACGGAAAAAATTACTAAAGTCTAAAGTCCAGGTAAAGGTCAAATATTCCTATATGCCGAATATCCGAATGCCAATCGGACCTGTTGCAGAAATTCTTGAAGTTAAAGCTATTTCAGGCATTTATACAATTACTTTGCTAGCCGATGAATACATTTGGGAGGATGAGGTAATTAAACTTCGAAACCTACCCCTTTATGATCATTTAGTAATAGAATATATCGCGGGCTATCCTGACCAATCCCAAATACCCGCATCTATTAAGCAAGGCATGCTGCTGCATATCGCAGAAATGTATGATAGCCGCGGCATGGTAGCAAGCATCTCGCGTGAGGTGCAGAAGTTATATCAACTACACAGGAAAATGATGCTTTAGGAGAAGTCATATAGTAAATTAGCTTGAAGTAGGGATGATATCGTGCTATTTTCAATGAAAAAT
>JAZKAD010000022.1:0-13233 GCA_040389305.1 Pseudomonadota bacterium
GTAGGGTCAAATGATACCTCTTCAACATTTGAGAACTTTGCAATGCTAATGGCATAATTACACCCAAAAACTGGGATTTGTGGGTTTTTGGAGAGGTGGTGAATCTATATGCGACAGAGCCATTCTTTCTGCTTCAGATATATTTCCTTTTGCATCAAAAAATAAAAGACGCCTACTCCTTACAATAAAAAGTCCCTGTAGAGAATTATCATCTTATTCAGGTAAGAGAGAGGATGTATCCGAGGGCTATAAAAGAGTGGATTGACTTTTACTCTAATAGTTAGTATAATATCTGTTATAAAGAACTTATGACTACAGAAGATATTATGATATCAGTTAATATGATGACCCTTCAAGGTATGCAAAAGGTAATAGCTGGGCAAGCTCGCGCCTTAAGACTTGAACTCAATTTAAGCCAGCAGACGTTATCAGCAAAATCTGGGGTCAGTTATGGTTCTTTAAAAAAATTTGAACAAACTGGACAAATATCTTTGGAATCATTGCTTAAACTAGCTGTAGTACTAGGAGTTATGGATGATTTTAAGATGCTATTTGCGCATACTCCTCTTGCGTCAGCATTATCCCTTGATGAATTAATCGAATCCGATAAAAGAAAACGAGGTAGAAAATAAGCATACAGAATCAAAATCTTGTTTATGTGTATTATCATGGTTCAGGCACAAAGCAGCTCATGGGAAGATTGTTGCTTAAAAATAGACAAATCTTCTTTGAATATGATATGTCTTTTATCAAGATGGGCCTAGAATTATCGCCTTTTAAATTACCTCTTAAAGTAGGCATCATAGAATCAAGTGATCCTACCTTTGAGAGGTTATTTGGCGTTTTTAATGATAGCTTACCAGATGGTTGGGGACGGTTACTTCTAGACCGCAAATTGATGAATGCAGGATTTAATCCAGGAACTCTTTCGCCGCTTAACCGCCTTTGTTTTGTTGGAAATAATGGTATGGGGGCCTTGTCTTACGAACCTACAAATCACCATGCTGCTTTAAGCAGTCCTAAGTGCTTAGATGAAATCGATATGGAAGTACAAGCAACTTTAGATGAAAACGATACTTATGTAGATGATTTGCTTATTTTAGGGGGATCTTCGGCCGGCGCTCGTCCCAAAGTTTTACTTCATATTGATGGCGAGGATTGGCTTATTAAATTTAGATCTAACCTTGATCCTAAAGATATAAGTATTATTGAATACGCATACCATCTTATGGCTAAAGAGGCTGGTCTAATACTGCCAAAAGCAAGGCTTTTCGCTTCAAGAACTGGATTAGGTTTTTTTGGCGTTAAAAGATTTGATAGAAGTGGTGATAAGCGTATTCATACGCATACCATAGCTGGCTTA
Source organism: Pseudomonadota bacterium (assembly GCA_040389305.1). Classification (GTDB taxonomy): domain Bacteria; phylum Pseudomonadota; class Alphaproteobacteria; order Rickettsiales; family Rickettsiaceae; genus JAZKAD01. The sequence goes on from JAZKAD010000022.1 coordinate 1,364, forward strand.
CTCCACGCAGATCACCGAGAGCCCTCGCTTGATTATGAAAGCATCATGAAAGCAACTCTCTATTTAACAAAAGATATCAGACAGTGTGAGTTACAATTCAGAAATGCGGTTTTTAATGTCTTAAGTCATAATCGCGATGATCATTCAAAGAACTTTTCATTCTTAATGGATACAGAAGGTAATTGGACTGTATCTCCAGCTTATGACTTAACCTTCTCCTCGGGTCCTACTGGCGAGCATTCTACCATGATTATGGGTGAAGGAAAAAATCCTACCAAAGAAGATTTGTTGAAACTTGCTAGCACCTGTAGCATCAAAAAAGATAAGGCTTTAGAAATTATTCATCAGGTTTTAATTACAATTCAGAAGTGGCATGAATTTGCGAATAATACTGGAGTCTCAAGGCTACAAACTAAAAATATTGGAGACTCTTTGAGCGCGGTTCAAAAAAACGCACATCTCTGATCGGTCGAGTAGCCTAGAACTTGCGTTCTAGGCGCTCACAGAACCGTGCGTAACACTCTCGCGTTACACGGCTCTTCTTTCTGATAGACTTATTTTGTGCCAATGACTCAAGAGTTTTGGATACTCAGCTTTAATTTGCTGTAACCTCTTCCAGGCTTTATTCCATGTATTGTTTACCTTGCTTTTCTTCTTTATGAATCCAGCTAGATAATTGTCAATCATGTAGGCCAGTCTGTATAAGTCCGATCTGCGGTGATGTCCATAATACTCGATCCACCCCTTGATCTGCGTATCCACTTCTTTGGCAATCTCGCGTAAACCTTCGCTGATGCGTGATTTTAGCCGCCATTGTTCCTTTATATGACTTCGAATCTTCTTGATGGCTCCAGTACTGATTCCTGGCGTAAATACAAGTCTCTTTCCTTGACATATTCTTGGCTTAAAGTCATACCCCAAGAATGTGAACTTACGAGATAATTCATGTCCTCGCTTATCCATGTCCTTCTTGGTTCCTGTATATACTACCTTAGTCTTCTCTGGATGTAATTGAAGGTTGTATAGCTTCAGTCTACCTTCAATTTGATTCTTCATCAAATATGCCTGTTTTTCAGTCTTGCAATGGACCACTATATCGTCTGCGTATCTTGCAAATGTTATCCAAGGAAATTTTTCGCTTATCCATTTATCAAATGCCTCATGGAGATATAGATTTGAAAATATACAACTGGCTACCCCTCCTTGAGGCGTGCCCTTTATTCTCGTTATCTCTATTCCACGCTCATCAATACCAGATGCTTTCAGAAATCTCTTGGAATATAACAGAATGACTTTATCATCTGTATAATCCTGCAATATACCCATTAGTATATCGTGATCCAGGTTGTCAAAGAACCCCTTGATATCAATCTCGAGGAGCCATTGATATCTAAAACACCTTTCCCTTGTAACCGTCACAGCGTCAATTGCACTTTTATTCGGTCTATAAGCAAAAGAGTCTTTATGAAATGAGTCTTCTAAGATTGTTTCAAGTCTATTCTTGACTACTGTTTGCGCTATTCTTTCGGAAACAGTAGGAACCCCTAATGTGCGAAAACCTCCCTTAGCTTTGGGAATCTTCACCAAAAGCACAGGTTGTGCCATATAGCTACCCGATGACATTCTATTCCATATCTTGTAGATCTGATTGTCCAGATCTTTCTCAAAGTCTTGAATAGTCTGCCCGTCGTAACCACATGACCCGCCTGCTTTTCGAACGCTCTTCCACGCATTCAAAACTTCATCTAGAGTCACATTGTAATGTCTTGACATATAGTATCTTATCTTCCCTTTAGGTTAGCCTATTAGTTGTTTAATCTTCTATGTCCCAAAAAGTAGAGTCCTTCGCTCCAGTAGCTTTCGCCGCCTTCACAGCTACTACAACTCTATCCGCCCCACTCCTTCTGGAAGAGAAGGAGTGGTTCCCAAGTTCCGAGTAATCCCCTGACTTAAGCTCGTGCCATTTCTATACCGTCTGCCGCTAACCCAGAACACACCTTACTAGTCAGCTTATATCCTAAAGAGCTTACAGAATCTTTAGTTTAGACAGAAATTCTTAAGTTTCGATACCTCATCAATGGTTCACTTACGTTCACCTTCTTAAGTCGCACGTGACGACCTTATGTCGCCTTTTCCCCAACCGCTCAAGACCATCCCCTTGAAAGAGACAGCCCCGTGGGGTCGTTTGAGACCTGCCTGTGCTGACCGATCTCGGTGGGCCCACCACCATGGATCACTAAGCATCTAACTAATAAACGTAGTTAGTTCTTGGCGCACTGTAAGTTGTTCATATTACAATTCCTTCTTCCCAGGAATATGACCAAAAGCTATTGGATCATGCACATCCTTTTTGAGATTGGTAAGACCAATTGATATGGCATTGGCGCCATATTTTTTGTTTAGTTCATCAAGAGCTTTGGATACTTTGCTCTTCTTTTTTTGGCTAGATAGATCTATGAGAGATAATTGATTGGTTGGCTCTTCTAAGTTTGTAAGGGTGAGTGATATTTTGTTGATGATATTAATTTTGGTATTTTGAAGCAGCGAGTCAAAGCAGTGCAAAAGCGCTTTGGATAAAGTTTGACTGTCACTTGCTTGCGGAGTTTTTTGGCTTTGCTTGAGGGTGTGTTTATTTGGGCAATTTATTTGCAGCATAACTTTACCTGCGGTGAAATTTTGATACCTGAGCCTTGCTGCTGCTTTAAGAGCAAGTTGCATAGTGACTTGTCTTGCGTTTTGGATAGTTTTTTCGTCTTCGATCAAGACCTTGCTCTGGCTGATACTCGCTTTTTTGGTCTCTTGAGTTGCAAGGTCAACACCTCTGAGTAGGTAGAAATACCTTTGGCCAGTGATGCTTCTAAATATTCTCTCGAGATCACCTGGAGATTTTTGTTCGTATAGATCACTTACGCTACTTACGCCTTGAGTAATTAGTCTTCTCTCGGTTGAGCTACCTATTCCCGGAAGATCTTTAAGCTCGAGTTTCGATAGGGTGTTTTGGATGTCTTGGTGGTGTATTACTGTAACACCATTTGGTTTTATTATATTGCTAGCGATTTTAGCAATAAACTTGTTTGAGGCTATTCCTATTGAACAAGAAATAATATCACCGATGGTTCGTTTAAGTGAGTTTTGTATTGTCCGGGCTATTTTGATGGCGTTATCTTCATGTTGTAGCGTACCAGTTAACCTGCATGCACCCTCGTCTATGGAAAATACATGATCTACGAGTAAATGTTTATCTATTTCAGCAAAGATAAGGTGGTGATAATGAACGTATACTTTAGGTCTTGCTTGAATGCAAATAATCTCAGGACAGAGCTTCTTAGCATTATATACCTTTGTTCCTGTTTTGACCCCATATTTGCGCGCATCGTAGCTTACAGCTATAGCGCTCGCCGCGTCATGTTGCATGGGCACAACGATAATGGGCTTGCCTTGCAAGTTGGTATTTAGCTGTTGCTCTATACTTGCAAAATAGCAGTCTAGGTCAAAGTATAGCCAGTTGAGTATGTCTTTTTGCAAATGCTTTACCTTTTGGATCTACTTTAATCTATAAGCTAGGACCATCAAAATCTTTGGACATTTCTAAAGATTTCTGATGCTCGAGCGCTCGTGTTTGTATTCGCTGTATGGATGCACGTGGCAGGAATTCATTATGCTCATGAGTTTTAAGTAAAGTATCTAAGAATTTTACTGTGCAGTCAAAGTGCTCTCCGTTTATGGCTGCGGTATGTCCTTGATCTATTCTGGCAAGGCTTCTATCTACTTCAGAGATAACATGCGTATGATAATCATGCAAGAGACCATGATGTGATACAGCTGGATCATTTGTGCTTAAAATAACCTTCATAACCTCTTCTGGTTTTTTTAGATTTTTTTCTACTAGATAGGTAGATAATTTATGCAGGCTAGTAATTACATTATCTTGTTTATTCTGCTTAGCCTGTTTAATTGAGTTAAGTATAATATCTGAGTAATACTCAGGATATTTCAGAGAACTCTCTAGATTTATTAAAAACTCTTGCTCTTGTTTGAGTAAATCTATTATTTGCTTATGGCTATCAGCTTTCTGTTTTTCTTTAGATAGAGTGGTTAGCGTGTTATTAATATTATAAACCTCTAGAGCTTTGTCTAGGTTCGTATGTACTGTTTGGATATTTGTAGAATCTTTTAGCGTTTGAAACACTAAAGCTTCTGATTTACAACCTTCGCTCAGTAAGGTATCCGCTAGGTTAAAAGTGTCTTGGATTAGCACTCGGCGTTTAGATGCAAGTTCCCCGGATTGAAGCAAGGATTTGTTTTGACTGCCATACTCATCAATTGGTGATTTTAAAGATTCAAAGGTTTCTTTAAGTATTTTTTGTTCATTTTGGACTGCATTGTAGATTGAAGATAAACTTGCGGCTATTTCTTTTTGTTTTGTAGTCAATTGGAGCTTGGTATTTAAATATGAGGTTAGGTGATTATTACGCAGTTCTTGAAAATGTTTTTGTACTAAGGACTCATCAACGCCAACTAAAGATTTGATTGTATTGATTTTTGTTTCGTTTGTCGGAGCATAACCCCACTGCCCTGCTTCCTCAATTAATGAATGATTTTGTTCATATGCATGAATTGACTGGCTAAGAGCTTTTCTTAAATGCTCAAGTGCAAGTAATCCTTTTAAAGGATCTTTGCGGTATGCATCAACTATTTGAGCTTCTGGTAGGTTGTAGGATTGAATGTACTTTAGGTCTTCAATTTCTTGTTTGCTTAACTGATTATTTATTGGACCTACGAAGAACTGCGCGATCGTTTTAGATGAGTGCTTGTTAATGGCATTTGCGAAGGCCATTTGGATTGGCTCTTCTCCATTTTTTTGTAAGATATCATTAAAATCCCCCTGTTGATCTGGTGACACCACTTCAACAAAAGCACCTTTGCCTTGCAACGTTTTTGTAGCGAATTCTATTGTTTTGCTTACGCTTGAGTGAAGTCCATCGTTATCTGCTGCTATGATAATCTTTTCGGCTGAAGTAGCTGGGTAGTTACTGATATTACTTATGCCAAGCGAACATAGGACTTTAATCTGCATAGACTCATGCTGGGTAGAGGATTTTGCAAGCGCCTGCTTCACAGAAAGAGCGGTCTCGAGTCCTTCTGCAATTATAGTAATTTGACATTTAGGTGAGGCAGAAGAGAGGTCTACGCTTTTCTTATCTTGAGAGGATACTATGATACTACCTACATTCACGAATGATCCAGCAATCTTGCCGAATGATTTTTTTGGGGTATATATATCGGCTTTTGTATACAATGTTTTGTCTAACAATATTTGCTGTCCGCCAGTGATGTTATCTTGCGCGTCCCTTGCAAATACAACAATTGCTGGGTAGTATTTGCTTTGCTCACTCCCTATTATACCAGTAGTTCTGATATCTTCACTTAAATGACAGGTAATAGAGCGCTTTTCCAAATAGTGATGGGCTATGGACTTACTTCGGATTTCTTTTGATCTAGCTCTTAGTTTACTCACCATTTGCTGCTTGGCTATCTCTTCTTTCTGAAGCCTTTGTTTAGCCCCGATATGGGCTTTGGTTAGTTCGCTGTTTTGATGATCATATACTAGTTTAAGATGAGAGTTTGATCTAATACCAGTAATTGATCTGAGATAATCTGATGCTTCCTTGAAGTCGCAAGCTTTATGTTCTTGGACTAAAGCAAAGAGATCGCCACCTGTGCTAGCGCTAAAGTCATACCACTGGCCACTTCCCTCACCACTGATCCTCACTGCGATCTTGCCACTCCCTCCAAAGCGAAGTGTTTTTGAATTGGAAAGACGTTTATTGGGAGTTCCAAGTATCTCGTGAGCTATAAGTTCAGCTTTAAATTTTACTTCAGATTTGAAGCGCTCACGTTCTCGTGCCCATTCCTCGTTATTATAAAATCGTTCTTTTGGGGACTGCGTTGTTTTAGTTACAGAGATTTGCGCGCGTGATCTATTACCTGAAGCTGCCGCTAGTACTTCTGCGTTTGCTTCTGATGCTACTTCTATTTTTATCATTGCCCCTTGGTCCGCTCTATACTCTTCACTACCAATACAAGAATCAAGCACAATCTCTATTTGTTCGTTTGTGATCTTAGGCTCTTCGTAGTTATAGTAACCAGCAAGCTCAAGGTGTTTATCCGCAACTTCGGTGAGTTTTTTATAAGCTAGGCTTGCTACATTAGAAACTATACTGCTTAGGACGCCTTTTTCTTGGACTTTGCGCTTTAATTGCGATCTTTTATTTAAGTCTTCCTTGGTGAAGTAATTTAGGCTGCTGCTTAGCTCATGATCGTTTGACAGTTGTTTTATAAGGTGATTAAGGTTTTGAGTAGCAGCTTTGTTTGTGTAGAGCTTAAGTTCTTTGATATTACGTGATAGCGCTACGTAACTGTTACGAAGACCAGCAAAACCATCGTGGAAGACAAATACGCTATTAATTGAAGCCCCTTGAGATTTAAAGACTGTAGTGGCATATCCGTGGCTAAAGCCTTGATATTTACTAGGGTCAAAAGATATTTCTTTGGTTGTGGCGTTACTATTTATTTTGATTGTAAATTTTTCTTTTGAGGCGAAGGTGATTTCAGCTAGGTCACCATTTGTAAGATTAAGTTCTTTGTTTGTTTGGGTAATAAGTATCCGCTCGCCTTGCATGTAAAGTTTGTCTTTTATAGCAAACTCTGCGCCACGCAAGGTTTTGTTTGCTTTAAGGTAACCACGCACTTTGGCGTTTAAAATATCTACATCTATATTTTTAACAGCAAGGATGAGTTTATGTGAAAGTAGTTCCTCACTTGCGCTCCAGTCATTTAGTAGAGCCTTAATCGAGGATTCTTTGTTTGGCGCCTCTACTATGCGATTTTCTCTTTGTAAGATGCGCACTCCGGTAGCTACCTCGCCGCTAGCAAAAGCGGTTGCAACCTCCCTACCCCATTCGCTATTTTGTCTCCTGATATCAAAGAGAAGTTTGGAGTCGTATTTTTCAGCAAAGACTTCAAACATACCTCCGCGCCGCACAGAAGTTAGTTGTTTCTCGTCCCCACTACAAATAACATTACATCTTTGCTTGGCGGCAACGCGCAGCAGCTCCAAGTAGTCGTCATTACCTATCTGACCTGCCTCATCAACTACTATGAGGCTACGCTTAGGCAGCTTAAATCTACCGTTATGTAGTTTGAAAAGCATTCCTTTAATGGTGTCATTTTGAGTATAACCATTGCTTGCAAGATCAATCCTTGCCTTGTGAGTGGGAGCAAGTCCTATGATGTTGATGTTTAGGTCTACGGCTATCTCAGCTATTGTAGCTAGAACAAAGGATTTACCAGTGCCTGCTCTACCTCGTAAGATTCTAATTCCTGAAGTTCCAAGTAAGAGGTAGGATAAAGATTCTTGTTGTTCGGATGATAAAGATTTCTCTGATTCTGCTATAGCTTTTGTTAATAGAGATTGTAATCCTTTGCGGCCCTCAATCACTGCTTCTATAACATTTTTTTGCGCTGCAAGATAGTCAGCAAGGCGCAGTAACTTCAATTCTTCGCTTCTCACCTCCTTAGTAGTATAGAAACCTGTACTATTCCCACTTTCATCATACAGTGCTTCAAGATCTTTATTAGATAAGGCTTCTTTGATAAGACTTTGAGCATCATCTGGTGATGGCACAAAGGATACAGCACGGCGTATGTCGTTTTCATTAAAAACGCTTGTATGATTGGTTATTCTATCAAGGACTCTAGCCCCTGAATTTAAAGATTCGATATTGGCAATTTGCCGCTCGTAGTTACGCACCTGTTTCTGATTGACACTACTTCTCATACGGATTGGGCCAATATGCTCTTGCGTTACCTCTCCATTTAAATCAACACGATTATCAAGACCATAAGATTTAAACAAGTCATTTTGCACATCTCTCCAGAAGAGGTTGTTATCAATATCTAAGGTTTTTTGGACCTTTCCAAACCTCACTTCAGGCTGAAGATCAATAGCCTTCTTTGATTCAAGACCAAGCTCATTTGGTAAAAATCTTCTAGTAGTAACTAGCAAATGAGCATGCCAGTTTACTTCTCCGTCGTGAGGCGCATGAATATCTACTTGCACTCCAAGACCTTCAGCCACCCAATTTTTTCTTCTGATAAATTCGTAGACCATTTCTTGTTTTAATTCAAAGGAGATATTTTTATCTTTAGGTAAAGCTAGAACCCATTCAACATAGAGCTGACTGTCTTTTCTCTTCTCAGAGGCCTCTACTTCATTTGCAAAAATAGCCGGGTTTTTGAACTTTTGATCGACGAACGTGGGAAGTAAAATAGCGTGGTGATCGTTGTCGAGGCGCGAAGAGAAATTATAGGTTATATTGGATTTCTCATCCTTGATTTTGGCTCTAGCATTGTATGCAGACTTGCAGCAGGCATTCGCTCCGTTACTACGACTTACATATTCTGGTCTTGCAAATGCTATTGCCATAAATGTTTAGATTATATGGTTTAGAGTTCTATAATTTATGATAAATAATTGCTATTCAAAAAGCAAGTGTTAGAGGTGATTATTGGATATAATTAGAGCAAGTGTTAGTATAACACATGTTGCGTATAACAATTTATCAGAGAAAGTGATATATTTAGTATTTGTATTTTATGTTGGTAGTTAGTTTAAGCAATGTGGTAGTTTGTGCTTTTGCAGATTGTATTGGCATGGCAGGCTACGGGGGAAGTGTAATTTATCAATTGTGTAGTTATGATTGTAGCTTATTTTAGTTACATTGGACCTACACTAGGGGAAGTGCAGAGGATTTAAGCAGCATAAAATAATGCGAGGGGTGATACAGTAAGGTTTAGAAAATAATACATAAAATACAATGATGAGTATTTAAAAAATAATTTTGTATAACTTGCAATATGATAGTGAGTATACTAGAATCACTATCATATTATATCTTGGTCCTTATATTTAAATCTAGTGATGAAATATATTTATGAATAAAGTTGATGAGCAAAAGATAAAGTTACAGCAGAAGAAGAATAGACTTGCTGCTGAAGAGCTTCGGTTAAAACTGAAAGAACAAAAAGCTCGTACTCGTCAGTTAATTGAACTAGGAGGTCTTGTAGTAAAGGCTGGTATTGACGTTTTGCCGCTAGATACTTTATATGGAGGATTATTATCTTTGAGTAGCTCTTTAGAGACTGATGGCGGGATCAGAGAGACATGGGCTAAACTTGGGAAAGCTAAACTAGAGAAGGAGAAAGATCAAAATACTCTTGTTATTGTTAAATTTGAAGTTGAGCCCGTAGAGAGGGATATTCGTGACACGCTAAAGATTCATGGAATGCGCTGGAATAAATTTAGAAGTGAGTGGTGTGGTAATGTTGAGAATTTGGATAAACTAAAAGAAGAGCTTAGTAGTAAGCGCGAGTATTCGCTGGAAGTAATTGAGGTAAAGTAAGGTAGTTAAGTAGCGCTAGTAGTACTAGTAACATAAATAAAATTTAAAGGAGATAATTGTGGACATAGATAAAAAAGATTTTGTAGCAGGACTTGCCAAAAAGTTTTCTATTACAAAAACTCATGCTTCTATATTAGTTGACGCTTTTACAGAAACTCTTAGAGAAAACATTGCAGCTGGTAATAATGTGAGCATTGAGGGGCTTGGAAGTTTTAAGGTGCAGAATTTGTTTCCAGATGACTTTGATCCTAAATCTGCAAAAGTCCTGCTTAAACCTCATATGAATAGAAAGCTTGTGCATTTTGATATGGATATAGCATAGTCAGATTAGTAGAATGGATATAGCTTCGTAAATTTTGGTAATTATACACAAGTTTTCTGAATAACTCTGTGGATAATAGGCTACAACCTAATTCTATATTACATGCGGAAGTTGCGCCCAAAAAATAAGCATAGATTTTTTAATATTATCAAATATAAAGATATTAACTATCTTCAAATTTTACCTATGGTAGAAAATGTAGTAATGATAGGAATTGATTTTATCTTGAGCGCATAACAGAAAAATAATAGGAGCACAATTTAATGAATAAATCAGAATTTACCGACTACATTTCAAAGAAATACGATATTTCTAGAATGGAAGCTGAGAAAGTTATTAATATCTTCACCTCCTCAGTTACTTCAGCACTTGGTGAAGGCAGCGAGATTCAATTAGTCGGTTTTGGGGCTTTTTTTGTATCCAAAAGAGAGGCAAGGACTGGGCGTAATCCGAGGACTGGAGCTGCTATAAAGATTGAAGCTTATAACCAACCGAGCTTTAAAGTAGGTAAGAGTCTTAAGGATGCATGTAACGTTGTGACATGAAGTTGCTAAGGAGAGTTGCGTCAGTTTTGTAAAGTATGAAGGCGCCTGTATCGCCAAGTGAACCAAACTCTGAATAAGGAGCGAGTACGACGACGTACCAAAACTGTATTTTACAGGCTTTGTTCGTATGAAGGGTCACTAAAGTTTGTTTTATTTATAAAATAAATATACAAGATTTACCAGGACCATAGGGATAAGGGCATAATTTTGCCCAATCCAAATTTTAGCGACTCATGCCAAAGCCAGATAATCATCACTATATAGAAAGTGATAAGCTTTAGTGGTGGCCCCTAAATTATTCATCATAAGAAATGATGTTCATCATTTCTTATGATGCAGACATTTATCTTGTTGCTGACATTGATGTATAAGTTCAAACACATGTGAGACTTTCGAGGTGATAAAAATGGATCTGAGCTGAGTGCGCCTAAAGCACGCTGGCGAAGATCAGATCCATTTTGGTTTGTCTCTAAATAAAAAGGCCTCTAGGATGATTTTATCAACAAATTACCTAGGAGGCCAATATGCAAGTTTTTGGATTGCACAAATCTATTTATAAGTTAAATAGGGTAGTAGCGCCAGAGGAAAGTTCTTTATCTCCTCGTCTTTCGAATATCAGAGAGCAACTAAAAATCTGGAAGAAGCTGAAGAATCACGGCGTTCCAGACTGTGAGATAGCCTCTATCACTGGAATGAGTAGAGCATCCTTCTATAGGCACAAAAAAGCTATCAGTATCTATGGATTTAAAGGATTAGAGATAAGATCTAAACGTCCTAAAACTTTGAGGCGAAGTACAATCTCTTACGAAGTCATTTCGCTTATTCTAAAGCTTCGGAAGGATTGTCCAACTTACGGCAAAGCCAAAATCTCTATTATCCTAAGAAGAGATCATTCTATTACTTTGTCAGAAAGTACTGTAGGTAGAGTACTCACAAAACTCAGAAGTCAGAATAAGATTCAAAGATCAGTCTCTAGCGTAAGAATCAAGAGAAAGCGCAAGTTCACATCTCATGCAAAGAAGTGGGAGTATGGAATGAAAGCAAAAAATCCTGGTGAATTAGTACAGATAGATCATATGACAGTCTCTAAGCACAACATCAATATGAAAGAGTTCAGGGCATGGGATCCAATTACAAAGGTTATTGTCTCTGATATTACAAGTAATGCTACTTCTAAAGCTGCTACTAAGTTCCTAGGTAAGGTAATAAAGGAAATGCCTTTTCAAGTATTATCAGTACAAGTAGATGGTGGCTCTGAATTCATGAAAGACTTTGAAGAAGAATGCAAGAAACTAAACATCCCATTATTTGTACTACCACCCAAGAGACCACAGTGGAATGGAGGAGTGGAAAGAGGCAATAGAATCTTCAGGGAAGAGTTTTGGTTACGAAATGATGTCGAAGCAGAGTCTCTAGGAGCCTTTAGATATGAACTGCAAAAAGCAGTTCATAAATACAATACATACAGACCACATTTTAGCTTGAAAGGAAAGACGCCTTATGAGAAACTTAAAGAGATCCTAGAGGTAGCGTGAATAG
>JAZKAD010000023.1:0-13409 GCA_040389305.1 Pseudomonadota bacterium
ATTTCAAGTAGGGGCTTTGACCCCAATCAATTTACAGGAGGAGTGTCCCATGATTACTGGAATGAATTAAATAACGATCCCCATAAACCCCTTATTAATCGGTGTATTCATACAACATACCCCCCAGGATCATTGTTTAAACTAGTCACTGTAGCTAGTGCATTAGAGGCGGGAATTGATCCCAATATGAAAGTATATTGCGCGGGCGGAGCTTCGGCCCTTGGCGGCAATTACTTTAGATGTTGGCATAAATCAGGGCATGGTGAAGTTGATATGAATACAGCCCTTGAGCGCTCTTGTAATGCATATATGTACCAAATCGCCAAAATGATCGGAGGTGAGAAAATTTTAAATCTCGCTAGACGATTTGGGTTTGGTGCGCAAACTGGTATAGATTTTCCCTCAGAAGCATCCGGGTTTATCCCAAGCAAAGAATGGAAAATTAGAAGGTTTAAAAGTGATTGGACCTTAGCGGATAGTCTAAATATTTCTATAGGACAAGGAGCTTTGCTGACCACGCCATTACAGCTAGCAAAATTTTGTGCCATTATTGCGAGTTCTGGCAAGATATGCACGCCTCGGATAGTTGGATTTGATGATCCCAGAAGATTAGATATAGATCCAAAGCATCTGCAATTTTTGCAACAAGCTATGTGGGATACTGTTAACGCAAAACATGGTACTGCTTACTCTAAGAGAGTTGAAGATCCTAGTTGGACTATGGCTGGCAAAACAGGTACAGCGCAGGTTCAATCCAAAAAAGGTAATATTGATCTTAACGCAAGTAACGTACCGTTTTTTGGTAGAAACCATGCATTGTTTGTAGGGTATGCTCCAGCCCATGACCCAAGGTATGCTATATCTGTAGTTGTAGATCATGGAGGTGGTGGAAGTAGTGTAGCTGCTCCTATAGCTCATAATGTCGTGCTTGAGCTTAGCAAAAGATATGGAACTTCGGTTTAATCATTGCCTGAATTAAAAATTTCTAGATTATAATTTGAGGAATGGTATTAATATAACTCACTATTTTTCTCGGGCGTTATAATGCTTTTTTGTGGAGCTATGTGGTCAAAAACATCGTCTATGTTACTATGAGGTTCTATATAACCTTGGTCATGACCTAATCCATCATTAATTCTTATGGGTATAATTTTAGCTTCGCTGTTGAAATTAAATGGTATTGAAGGCACATCCTTCATAGCATTTGCCATAAAATCAATGAATATAGGAAGCGTTACGTTGGCTCCAGACGCGGTCTTACCAAGGCTTTTGGGGGTGTCGAATCCCACATAAGTTCCTACTATTATATTGGGTGTATATCCAAAAAACCAAGTATCCATTCCAAGATTAGTGGTGCCCGTTTTACCAGCCAGTATCTTGCCAAGTTTAAGGGCGCTCTTACCGGTTCCTCTCTCCATTACTCCTTGAAGCATAAGATTGATTTGATATGCGACAGCATCGCTTATCAATTTTTTGCGTTCTGGCTCGGAAATTTGCGGCAATGATTCGCTATGACAATTAATACAACGACCCGCATTTCTTTGATAGATTACTTTGCCACTGCTATCCTTGATGAGTTCTATGAATTCTGGCCTAATTTCTTGACCTCCATTTGCAATGGCTGCATACGCGCTAAGGATTTTGTCTAAAGTAGTTTCAAGAGAGCCAAGCACCATGGAATATACATGTTTTGGATTGTTATTGATCCCAAAGCGCCTGATTATTTCTGCAACTGTATGAAGCCCTATCATCTGAGTTACTCTAACGGTTACAGGGTTACGAGATTTAACTAGGCCATCGCTCATAGTTATATCACCCAAAAAATCTCCGTTAAAATTTTTAGGTCTCCATATTGGCATTCCTGCTCCTTGAGAAACTGCGATTGGTGCATCTGCAAAAATAGTGCCCGGAGAGACTCCGCTTTCAAGCGCGGCTAAATACACAAATGTTTTTATGGAGGATCCTGGTTGTCTTATTGCTTGCGTAGCTCTATCAAACTTGCTAGCTCCAAAATCATAACCTCCCACCATAGCGAGTACTTGACCAGTATGCTGCGACATTATCATGATAGCACCATTAACTACAGGAACTTGGCGTAGGCCATATGCTTTGCCCACAGGTTCCACCACAACTACATCCCCCTTTTTGAGTATGGTTTTAGCCGATTTGAGATTAGTTGCCCCCCATACCATTTCAGTAAGAGGTATAGACGATTTAGTGCCATCTATGAGTCCTATGGAGGCTTTAGTGTTCTCTACTTCTAATATCACGGCAAGCTGATATTCTAGTAGGGCCAGAGGTTTTTTCACTTCGCTCAACGCAGCTTTCCAGTTAGCTACATCTATACGTGCAACAGGGCCTCTATATCCCTTTTTAAGATCAAATTGCCTTATACCCTTTCTCAGAGATTTTTCGGCTTCAACTTGATATTCAGAGTTCATGGAAGTGATAACAGTGAGACCACCATTATAAAAAAAGTCTTCCCCGAATTTTGTTATAATTTCTTCTCTTACTTTTTCTGCGTAATAACCAGCGGTAACGGTGATAGCTTTGCTCCGTTTAACAAGGGTGATAGGGCTGTCCATCGCCTCTCTTGCTGCTGCAGAGTTGATGTATCTATCTTCTACCATGCGAAGTAATACATAGTTTCTACGCGCTTTTGCTCTATCGTGATTTTTTTCAGGATTCACGCTTGACGGTGCTTTAGGGAGGGCTGCCAGAAAGGCAGATTCTGCAAGAGTAAGCTCTTCAACTGATTTATTGAAGTACACTTCTGCAGCTGCGGCTACACCATAAGCCCCATGTCCTAAATACATTTGGTTTAAGTATAACTCTAGTATTTGAGATTTCGAGAAAGTCTTGGAGATCATGTAAGATAATATTGCTTCTTTAATTTTTCTCTCCATCGAGCGCTCTGATGACAAAAGAAAATTTTTAACGACTTGTTGGGTTATAGTAGATGCCCCTTCCATACGTCTATGCTGAAGCAAATTCACCACATTCGCACCCGCTGCTCTAATGATGCCTATAAAGTCTATACCTGGGTGGTCGTAGAAGTTTTTATCTTCTGCTGCGATAAAGGCTTCTATAAGAGAGGGAGGAATTGTGCTAATAGGTACAAACACTCTGTGTTCTTTTGCATATTCTTCTACCAATTTGCCATCTGCAGAATAAATACGCGTAACAGCTGGTGGATGATAATGCGCTAACTGTGAGTAATCCGGGAGATCTTGTGCGTAGTAATAAAGAAGAGCAGTAGTAAGGACGACGCCTATTATACCAGTTATCAGGCTGATTTTAAGAAAAAAAAATAAGATGGATCGGAGCATACAAACTATTTTGTTAAGGGGCGGCTACCGATACCCGAGTATCTGAAGCGCTGTTGTTATCTCAAGAAGAAGTCTATTCTATCGCCCACTGTAATATCTAGCATTTCCGCCGAAGGTGGAATGGCAGTAAATTCTGTTTTGATACTCAAAAATTGATTTGCTTCAAGAGTAACTGCGTCACCATATGCAACTTTTCCATCGGTCATATTAGTTTGCAGAGTTCTATTATCTTTGTCAAAAAGCCTTATCCTTACCATTGGTATAGATACCGGATGGTTAGAGGTGTTGAATATCTTGTAATTTACAGTTACCATCCCGTCATCTTTTTTATGCTCGATATTAATATCTTTGATTTGTAAAGCATGGTAGTTAATGTGGTTTGTAAAAGGTCCAAAAGATTCGGAAAAAAGCTGTATACTGATAAAAATAATAAGAGATATAAGGATTATAGGCATAGAGCAGAGATAAAACGGCAACCTAATTGGCAGTAGAGCTGGTAGATTAACTCCAGCCTCCACGGGGCTTGCCGAATCTGAATAAGATGCAGTAACGATTGGTTCAATTTTTACAGGAGTTTCAGTCTCAATTTGAGCATGCCATATATTTTGACATTTTGAACATTTAACTTTTCTACCGCCAGGACCTAATTGCTCAGGCGTGATAACGAAGCTGGTATGGCATTCTGGGCAGGTGATATACATAAGATATTTATAAGCTTAAGAATGAATGATATAAACAATATTTGTGCTCCAGTTATAATCAATAAACTTACTAAGTTCAAAGTTTTTCTCAAAAGAATGCTTAAATATTTCCGGTTGTGAGTTTTCAAGGTGTACTTAATCCGTTTCTCCTGGTCTTTTTTTAGTTTTATATTTAGAATAATTAGGCAATTATATAGCATTAAGTTCCATCTATATCATTTTCTAATATGATTAACTTCCCTTCGAATATTACTCTGGATTCCGCTCAGCAAGAGCTTTTGATCAAGCTAGAAAAGTTCATATCAAAAGAACGGGGGAATAAATCATGTTTTTTGGGTAGATTTTTTCGCAAAAAATCTAAAGCCGAAGTCAAGTCAGGTGTTTATGTATACGGGGGCGTTGGTACTGGAAAGACTATGCTATCTAAGGCATTTTTTGAAGCATCTCCAAAGAAAAAAGCATTTTTGCATTATCAAGATTTTATGAGTAGCGTGCATAAATCTCTGCATAGTATATCTCAAGGTGAGGATCTAGCAAATGCAATCCCATTGCTCGCTCAAGATTACAGAGAGCGCATAGAGCTACTTTGTCTTGACGAATTCGAAATTAAGGATATAGCAGACGCGATGATAATCGGAAGATTGTTTCGCGAGATGATTAAGCGTGATATTTTTATACTTATCACAAGTAATACAAAGCCAAGAGATTTATATAAAGATGGCATGCAGCGTGAAATTTTTCTTCCATTTATAGATTTTATAGAAGATAGATTTGAAGTTTGTTGCCTTGACTTAAGATGGGATTATCGAAAAAATGATTCTCTTCCTGCTGAGCATGTTTTGTATCCTATAAGCTTCGAGACTACTCTTAAGATGAAGAAAATAAAGGAAGACTTAATAGGCGAGGGGGTATGCATACCCAAAATACTTGAGGTATTTGGTAGAGAACTTACTCTTTTAAAAACCTATCAATCTATATTAATTACGGATTTTGAGGAGCTCTGTCAGCAAAATCTTTCCTATAATGATTACATTGAGATATGTAAGCAATTCTCAGTGATTGTTTTAGAGAATGTACCGATTCTACCCAAAGACAATACAGACCAAGTAATTCGCTTTATCAATCTAATCGACAATATATATTTCCACCGCATACTGCTTTTTACAAGTCTGCAGGCGGCACCAGACGAATTGTATAAGGAGGGCCCGCGCTCTAAGGAGTTTAAGCGTACGATATCTAGGCTTCGGGAAATGCAATCAAGTAGCTATGGCATTACTTCAAATTAAAAATGGATTACCAATTATGGATCGTACAAAATTTATTACTTTTGAAGGATGCGAAGGTTCTGGCAAAAGTACCCAGAGTAAAATGCTTTACGATCACCTGCAAAGGCAGGGTGTAGATGCTATTCTCACGCGTGAAATTGGTGGAACAAAGATAGAGGAGAAAATCAGGGATCTTATAGTGCATGAAGAGCTCCTTACCGAAGCAGAGCTTCTGATGGTTATGGCCGCAAGGTTTGAGCATGTAGAGAGGGTTATTAAACCCGCGCTGCTTCAAAATAAATGGGTAATATGCGATCGTTTTATTGACTCAACGTTGAGTTATCAAGGAGGCGAACTCGGTATAGATAAAGTGCTGAAGTTACATCAAGAAATCTTTGGAGATTTTATGCCTCATTTAACTTTTTGGATTGACCTTGAGTTGACAAATTCTTTGGCAAGAGCGAGGGGTAGGGGAGATGAGAATAAATTCGAGCATAAGAAAGATGCTTATCATCAGGATGTTTATAATAATTTTAAAGCCTTATCACAAAAATTTCCAAACCGCATAGTAAGAATAGATGGGAGCGGATCCTCCCAAGAAGTGCATGGTGAAATTATTAAGCATATACACTGATACTTATCTTATAACACTCAGTAACAATTTGTTTATTGCTAATTGACTTTGAAGGCTTTAGAAATAATGGTCAGGGTATAGATATAACCATTTTATGCGTAAAGATGAATCTTATCTTTCAAACTACGATACAGAACCCCGCAAGTTGCTACGGCCTTGGGGTGCATTCTGGTAGAAAGACTCAGCTCACCCTAAAGCCAGCAAAGGCAAATACTGGTATTCTTTTAGTTCGCACCGACGTCACTTCTCTCTCGAATACCATTCTTGCTCATTATCAAAATGTATCGGACACAACGTTGTCTACGGTGGTATCTAATAATTCTAGGGTCAAGGTTTCAACGATAGAGCATATAATGGCGGCTTTATGGGGATGTGGCATTGATAACGTAATTATAGAGCTAGATGGCGAAGAAGTTCCAATTATGGACGGCAGCAGCAAGCCATTCGTCTTTATGCTTGAATATGCTGGTATAAAAATTTTGCCACACCCCCGCCGTAGCCTGAAGATTCTCAAAGAAGTCTCGGTTAGTAATGGAGATTCGGTAGTATCCCTAAGACCTTCCGATAGTTTTTCGACAAATATAATAATTGACTTCGAAAGTAAAGCTATAGGGCGTCAGGAAATGGGATTCACTTCAGAAGAGTCATTTAAAGACCTAATAGCCGGAGCGAGAACTTTTGGATTTCTTCATGAGCTTGAGTATTTAAAAAGCCGAGGACTTGCACAAGGTGCTTCCTTAGAGAACGCAATTGGAATAGAAAATGACAAAATCCTCAATGAAGGAGGGTTGCGTTTTGACAATGAGTTTGTAAGGCACAAGCTCTTAGACTCTATAGGGGATATCTTTACAGCGGGGGGTTTTGTTATAGGTAGGATGGAAGCTTATAAGCCTGGCCATTTACTTAACAATGAATTACTCCGAAAATTGTTTGAAAATACAGGAGCTTGGAGCTGGGTTTAGACAATTTATATTTATAATAGAGAGCAGATGATGATTAGGTTTTATAGATTTATAGTTGGAGCGAGTTTGATGACTATTTTTTCTGCGCATGCACTTGGAAGCGTCGCTCCTAAAGGGTGGAATGTGCCAAAAGTGGATCGGAATATAAGCGCAAATGTACTGTATCTCCCTATTTCTGATCCAGCCGTTAAAGCCATAGCAATTAAAGGCTCCAAAGAAGAGTTGGTTGATTTGCTTGTAGTTCAAAATCCTAGAATTAAACCCTTATCATCTTTTGATTCTAAATATAAAAACACATACGAGGGTTATTCTAAGATTAGAAGGGGAGTATACGAAAGGCTACTCGAGATGCTTAATGTTTTGCCTAAAAATGTTGGAATTGCGTATTTTGAAGGATTGCGTCCATTGAGTAAGCAAAAAGAATATTTCGATAAAAAGTTTAAGGAAATTTTGGCTACAAACAAAGACAGGGAAATGGCTTACATCGAAACTTCTAAACAAGTTTCGCCATTTATTGACAATACACCAACTCACGCAACTGGAGCTGCTATTGATATAACCTTATTTTCTATAAATGACAAAGGCGAGGAGTTGTTTGATATGGGGAAATTCGATGTCATCTTTGGGCGTAACGATGAGAAAGAAACTTTCTCTCATAACACCACAGAAGAGCAAAGAGAAAATCGCATTATACTACTAGATGCAGCTACAAAAGCTGGACTAGCTAATTATGGATATGAGTGGTGGCATTATAGCTACGGAGATAAAATGTGGGCTTATGTCAATGGAGAAAAAGAAGCCATATACGGCCTTGCGGTCTCTCCGGATGATCCTATTTTATCAATAGATAAAGCTTCCTACTTAAAGAGCTTTGATTGAGATTATAAGAGCCGCTACCAGTCTGGTTGTGCTAATGCCGCAGTAACCAATCTTTGATTTGCAGTAACCAATCTTTGATTTTGTTGGTAGTAGCAATATTATTTGGATTAAGCTTTGTAGCTAAATCAAAGGCAATTCTGGCTTCTTTATATCTACTCAACTTTTCTAAAGCCACTCCTTTATCATAATAAGCATCAGCATCCTCCAATTTACCTTGGTCCTCCAAGCTATTCGCTTTGTCAAAATGCTTTTGGTGATCTGCAAAGGCTGCTTTCTGGAAGAGCGATCCACCAAGAAGCGCGGCAAAAAGAAATGCAGTTATTTTTTTTCTAAAATTCACAAAACCAGCTCTACTATAGAATTAAGTAACTATAATATTCAGCTTTAAAGCCCTAAGCAAGGATAAGAGTTGCATGAGTATATATTTAGTAAGATCATTAGAACTATGCATTATTTTTGCCTATTTAGAATTTCCGTAAGGTCACTAATGGCCTTAGTTAAATTTAATATTTCCATTTCGCGGAGATGATCGAATTTTTGATGCAGTAGTTCTATTTCAAGTTCCGCTTTAACGTTGATATGATGATCCTCATTTGCAGCCTTTCTATCAATAGCCTGCTGTCTATTCTGACTCATCATAATAAATGGTGCTGCATAGGCCGCCTGGAATGAAAGCGCTAGATTTAATAAAATAAAAGGATAAGGATCCCATTGCTTGATATATACCGTTACGTTTAGTACTATCCATATAAGTAATACAGTAGTCTGTATCACAATGAATTTCCACGAACCCATGGTACTAGAGACCTTGTCAGCTATACGCTGCCCTATAGTTAGATCGGGATCATCATTAATTTCATTTTCTATAGAAGTACGGTTTTGCTTACTTAATCTCCTAAGTGCAGCAAGTGTTAGCTCTTCAGTCTTGTGAAGTGCAATTTTTAAATCAGTTAAAGTGTGCATAGATAAACCATCTAAATTTGAGACTTAATACTTATTCAGACGCAGGCTTATGACGGCAATAAGCCCAGAGTTATTTGTACTTCTAAATATAGTACCGAGCAAATGTTAATTTAACAAGCCCTATCTTATCGTTTCTTTTTGATTATTAGTATATATTTGTCTCTAGTTTATAAAGAGATAATCCACTTAAGTCCCACATCAAAACTCTAGAGTTGCCTGATAGACTACTGAGAATAATAGGATTTAAAAGCGGGATTTGGTATAACATACAGCACGCTGCTATCAGATATAAATCTTGTTGTTTGGTCATCCGTTATAGACTTAAGCGGTTCAATATACGCGGGTAAAAACTTTTTACCAAATTTGGTGACTTCGCCAGTTGTAAGCTGCTTAAGTGGTACCCATGCATAATTTACCACCTCCTTATTATCAATCTTTACAACTGTTTGCTCTACAACATCTGCTGTAAAATAAAAAGCGTTATAATTTTTATTCACTCCCAGATGAATACTATTGCTAACAGCTAATAAGGAGAGTTGATCTCGTGAAAATTTAATACCTACCTCCTCCATGGCTTCTCTTATAGCGGTATCAATAGCAAGTTCTTTGTCATTGCTATAACCCCCAGGGATAGTTAGCGTATTTTTATCATATTCATTAATAACCAAAACTTCTTTTGTGTGAGTTTTGGAATTATAGCGTGTAACGAATATTGCCGCTCCACCAGCTGCATTACTGATATTAGGTACAGCACGACCATTACGATATATATATACTAAATGGTTATCAGTCTTATTAAGATCATGAAGTTCAAAGGCTAGATTATCTATTACTTTTTTTCCTAGATCTCCTAGAGCAATAGGGAGGTGGAGTAAAATAGCTCGTTTACTCCATTTGTTATGAAGTATATTACGAATATTTTCTAAATCACTTATAGTATTGGAGTTTTGATGAGTTAGATGAATAACTAAGTTACCGTATTTATCAAGCTCATGTTCATAATCTTTGATATATGACATTACCTCCTTGGGGAGGTCAGTAACCGTAACATTACCATCTAAAGCGAGGCAGGGAGGTGAATTAAATAGACAGAGACCGCTTAGTAAATACAAATATGCTAGATAAAGTTTATTAATTTTTACTATCATTTAGATAGCACTCTCGCTCTAGACTTTAATTAAATGGCGGAGAAGAGGGGATTCGAACCCCTGACACGTTGCCGTGAACACGCTTTCCAGGCGGGCGCCTTAAACCACTCGGCCACTTCTCCAGTATCGACTCCAACTTATATACTACCCACGAAGGATATTCAAATAATTTATTGCAAAATCATCTATCGTTTTATATCATGCTGGTCGATGGGCCGATGTAGCTCAGTTGGTAGAGCAACACATTCGTAATGTGTGGGTCGGGAGTTCGAGTCTCTTTATCGGCACCATTTTTTAAACTCTTCAATCTTTGAACTTGTCAATCAGTTGCTTCTTGAGTATACTGTCCTGAAGTTTAAGGTTGATATTGAAGAAAATTCATATTCTGCCCGCGTGATGGAATGGTAGACATAACGGACTTAAAATCCGTGGGGCTTTAGCCCTTGCCGGTTCAAGTCCGGCCGCGGGTACCATATTTGACTTTGTAGATTTGCAGGCCTAGGAGTCCCCGCTGCTTTAGATGCTAAATATATACCAGAAACTTTATTCACTAGGCTTATATTTCTCTATAGCTTTATTCGAGCTTTTTAGATATTGCATACAAAAATATTAAATCCCATGTTTATCCAAACCGAAGAAACTCCAAACCCAAATGCCATTAAATTCCTACCTGGCACTAGTATAAATCATGACGATCCTATATTTATAACAGAGGCTGATGACTGCAATAGCAGCTTAGCTCGCAAGCTTTTTTCTCTAGAAGGCATTGAGGGTATATTCTTTGGAAGTGATTTTATTACAATAACAAAATCAGATAGCGCTTACTGGGATGCAATGAAACCTCAAATAATTATGGTAGTAATGGACCATTTGCTTGCAGGTCTTCCAGTTTTTGATAACATGGAAAGACGCAGCGTAGATATAGATCCGAGTACTCTAAACGATATCGAGCTGGAGATTCTAGAGATCATAGAAACCAAAGTAAGGCCATCTGTTGCTATGGACGGCGGTGATATAGTGTACAAAGGCTTTGAAGGTGGAGTAGTTTTGGTTGAATTAAGAGGGGCTTGTTCTGGCTGCCCAAGTTCAACTTTAACTCTAAAAAAAGGCATTGAGTCAATGCTCCAGCACTACGTACCTAGCGTAAGAGCCGTAGAGGCTATCAATTAACAAGCAGGCCTTCAAACTGGCCGCTAATAAATGAGCTACTGAGTGATAAGGAAAATTTTACTTGCTCTATTTTTGCTATACTCGGCAATATGGTTATCTATAGCTTATTTACTTAAGCAAGAAATTTCTAATTTTATTACTAAAAAATCTGATCAAGTCATTGTTAGTTATAAAGATCTTCAATTTTCTGGATTTCCAAATAAATGGCAATTTACTTTTCAAAACCCTGTGATCGAAGTAAATTCACGGGACTCTATTCAAATATTTAGTAGTCCATTTTTTGGTGTTGCCTTCAATTTAGGATTGAACGTTATCAAGTTAATTCCAAGTCTTGAGACCCTCGTGGAAGTCAAAACAAATGATATTCCCATTCTCTATAAGATTAACTTGAATTCTATACCCAAAATTAAATCTAAACTTCACTATCCTTTGTTTTGGAAAGATTCAGCCGAAATAGATACTATATCAGTAGCTATACCCTCTATAATACTTAGTGCAGACCAAGAGATAATGGACCTAAGCGACTTGGAGCTCAGTATAAAATCTACAATATCTGGCAAAGACGAGAGTCTGAATATCAGGGCTAGTGGAGAATATGAAGGCCTCAAAGAAGTTTTTGGTGTTGATTTCCTACAGTTCGAGCTAGCAGGAGATCTAGGATATTATGTTGATGAAATAAACAACAAGATTTTTATGCAGAATATCAAAATAGATACACTAGATATAGCCCTAGAAGATGAAGTTGCTTTAGATGTATCGGGAAAAATAACCCTTAAAAAAGAATGGGTTGGAACTGAAGGACGTTTTGATGTAGCGCTTCAAAATTATCCAGAGCTCATAGATCGCTTATGGCCAAATGACTTATTTGTATCAAAGTACGATATAAAGCGCCTAATAGATAGGACTATGGGCGTTGGAGCCTTAGACGCTGAATTCGTTCTTACCCTTTCAGATAAAGGCTTTATGCTGAACGATATCAATATTATAGATTTTTATAGAGAGAACGAAAATGAAAAGAACAATTGATGAAATTTTTAATGATAGAACCTGCTACCACTTTACCGATCAACCTATAGAGCATAATCTTTTGACGGAGATGTATGATTTGATGAAGCTTGGCCCTACTTCCGCTAATTCATGCCCTCTTAGGATTGTATTTGTAGAGACTTCCGAGGCCAAAGAAAGGCTTTCTACTTGTGTTATGCCTGGTAATGCTGATAAAATTAAAATGGCTCCAGTAACGGCACTTTTTGCATATGATATGAAATTTTATGACAAAATACCTTATCTTTTTCCTCATATGCCAGCTATGAAAGATTATTTTAGCGGAAGTGCGGAAGTGACTATGCATACAGCTACTCTTAACTCAGCTCTACAAGCGGCTTATTTTATGATGATAGCAAGAGGAAGAGGTCTTGGTTGTACACCAATGTCTGGCTTTAATATGGAAGCTGTAAATAAGGAGTTTTTAAGCGAAACAGATTATAAAATTAGTCTTATTTGCAGCCTTGGTTATCGCTCTACAAAGGAAGATCATCCAAGGATGCCGCGCCTTAGTTTCGAAGAGGTTTGTACTATAATTTAACCTAAAGAGTGAATATATGATATTCGGATATGATATTGATTTAGTAATATTTATAGGATTTATGGTCGCCAATCTAGCGATTGGTCTTCTATATAGCAGCGGTATAAAGAGTATCCGAGAATATGCAGTAGGTACCAAAACGTTCTCCACGGGAACTTTGACCGCGACTATTATTGCTACATGTGTTGGTGGTGGCAACGTAGTGGTAAGTATCGCTGAATCTTACAGACAAGGCCTATATTTTATCATTCCTTCATTAGGAGAGCCCCTAGCGCTTATTATTACGGGTTATTTTTTAGCCCCGCGCATGGCTGAGTTTTTGAATAATCTATCCATAGCCGAAGCTATGGGTGACCTATATGGAAAGCACGTCCGTTTGATTACAGCTATTGGATCTATTGTTCTTTGCATTGGAATTGTTGGGGCGGAGTTTAAAATCTCAGCCACAGTCCTTAAGCTATTCTT
This sequence comes from Pseudomonadota bacterium, assembly GCA_040389305.1. Taxonomy (GTDB): domain Bacteria; phylum Pseudomonadota; class Alphaproteobacteria; order Rickettsiales; family Rickettsiaceae; genus JAZKAD01. Next base: position 13,102 of record JAZKAD010000023.1, read on the forward strand.
TAATGTTAATAGTTTTTATGCGGTTTTAGCTAGCGCAGTTATAGTCATACTATATTCCACTTTTGGTGGAATAAAGGCGGTTACATTTACTGATGTTATACAGTTTTTTACCTTCGGAACTATAGTCCCTCTTGTGTCCCTCGCTATCTGGGGTTCTGTTGGAGATCCTACTAAAGTCTTTGATCTCATCAATACAAATCCAATGTTTAGTTTGAGCGAGGTATTCGATATCTCGAATCCAAAAATGCTAAACGCCTCTCTCTTGTTGCTATTTTTATTCAGAATTGCCCTTGTTTCGCGATGCGCGT
>JAZKAD010000024.1:0-2067 GCA_040389305.1 Pseudomonadota bacterium
TGGCGCGATAATAAAGATAACATAATAGGCATACTGCACATTAAAGATCTTGTGAAATGTCTCTATAAAAATAATTTTGATTATTCGGTTCTTAAACTGAAGGACTTTACATCAGAACCATGGTTTATTCCGGATAATGCGCCGCTCACCTATCAACTCCATGCATTTCGTCAGAAGCGCAGTCACTTTGCCATAGTTGTTGATGAATATGGAGAGTTACAAGGGCTGGTAACGCTGGAAGATATTTTAGAGGAGATAGTTGGTCAAATCGAAGATGAGCATGATAGCACGCATAATAAGATCAGTCAAAAATCTGATGGTCGTATTATTATTGATGGATCGGTTTCAATTCGAGATCTCAACAGAGAATTCGGATGGAATTTACCGGATGACAGTGCTAGCACCTTTGCTGGTCTTGTGATTCATGAGGCTGAGAGATTGCCGGATCAGGGTGAGGTTTTCGAGATGTTTAATATGAAGATTACTATACGTAAGCGCAGGTCCAACCAAATCAAAACCATTGCAGTTGAGTTGCTTACAGCCTTCGCGGAATGATAAAAATACATCTTGCAAAGTCCGAGTAATATCAATATTTTCAGAGTCCTGCATAATAAGGCATTCAAACAAATGAAGATAATAAAAATTCTCGCGATTTTCGCGACCTTATCCGTCCTTACAATATTTCTTAACAAAAAAGAGTCAAGTATCATGAACCCACTTCTAAGCACCAATGAATTGCCTGATTTTAGCGGAATAAAGCCGACAGACTTCGAGCCAGCACCTTAGTTTGGTCAAAAGCCACAACTGAAGCCAGCAGTTGATAGCCTGATCAAATCAATGCAAGTTACAATTGATACTGTCGTTAAAGAACCTAATCCGACGTGGGCGAATACCATCCAAAAACTCGATGAAGAAAGTGCGAAACTTGACTTTGCAACCAACGCTATTAGCCACATAAATAACGTACGTAACGTTGAGGATGTACGCGTTGCGTTTGAAGCAATCCTCCCGAAGTTATCTAATTTTTCGACGGACTTAAGTCAGAATAAAGATCTCTATAAATTATTCCAAAATCTTAAAGCGTCGAAAGAGTTCGATTCTTATTGTGATGCACAAAAAACGATAATCAACCATGCCATAAGGGATTTTAAGGCTTCAGGTATAGATTTGGATGACGCAAAAAAAGCACGCCTCAAGGAGATTAATGCCAGAGCTAGCGAGCTTAGTAACAATTTCGCTAAAAATGTCATAGACTCCACTCAAGCCTGGACTTTTTATGTTACAGAAGAGACGAAAGATAAGTTGAAAGGCCTGCCGGAGCATACAATAATATTAGCCGCAGAGAAGGCTAAAAAAGACGGTAAGAACGGATGGGTTTTGACCCTGGACGCCCCTTGCTATGAAGCCGTTATGTCTTATGCTGAGGATAGAGACCTGCGCGCTGCTTTCTACAAAGCTAAAGTGACTGTGGCTTCAAATGAGGCTGATGCGAAACAATTTGATAATAGTGCGATAATTGATGATGTCATGAAGCTGAGCCATGAAAAAGCTCGTATACTGGGCTATAAAAACTACGCTGAGTATTCTTTAATACCAAAGATGGCTGGCAGTACTGAGGAGGTTATGCAGTTTTTAAATGATCTGGCTCGCCGTTCTAAACCTCAAGGCGAAAGGGAGCTTACAAAACTAAAGGATTTTGCAAAAGAGCATGATGGTATAGCGGACTTCTCGCCATGGGACACTGTATATTATGCAACTTTGTATAAAAAAACTCATTTTGACTTTTCCGAAGAAGATTTAAGACCATATTTTCCCGAAGAAAAAGTTTTTAAAGGACTGTTTGCTCTTGCCAGGCGTATCTTTGGACTTAAAGTAGAAGAAGTAGCTTGCGGAAATTATTGCAGCCTCTCCACGAAGTTTTTTGAGGTAAGAGATAAAGATGGTAATTTACGCGGTAAATTTTATGCCGATCTATTCGCAAGAGACTTCAAGAATAGCGGAGCTTGGGTGAGCGGTCTGCGCTCGCGTATGAAAAAAGCCGATGGGTCAATCCAAACCCCCGTAGGA
>JAZKAD010000025.1:0-11161 GCA_040389305.1 Pseudomonadota bacterium
ATTTTTCATTGAAAATAGCACGATATCATCCCTACTTCAAGCTAATTTACTATAGTGACATATGCAGCAGATTGGTCGGAATATCATCACACCGATGGTGGATGGTATAATCTCGATCCTCTATGGGCTTCAGATGCAATAGATGTTATAGGAATCGATGCATATTTTCCAATCACCGACTCCACCTCTTCTTCGATACCTTCTGAGGATATAGATAAAGGCTGGACATCTGGAGAAGGGTATGACTTTTATAGAGACCGCTCAGATAAAAATGCCTTGAGCCCAACTTGGGCCTGGAAAAATATTGAATATTGGTGGAGTCATACTCATACCAATCCAGATGGAAAGACTACTAATTGGAAGCCGAAGTCTAAAAAAATATGGTTTACGGAGTTTGGCTTTCCTTCTATAGACAAATCTCCTAATCAACCCAATGTATTTTACGATCCAAAATGCTCAGATGGAGGGGCGCCTCGCCACTCTACATCTCAAATTGATTTTTCCATTCAAAGGAAAGCTATTAAGGTTAGTATAGAGCATTTTAAATCCTCTGAATTTGTAGAAAAAATGTTTTTATGGACCTGGGATGCAAGGCCATATCCGGCATGGCCTCATGGCAATTCATGGAGGGATGGTAACCTTTGGTCGCGTGGGCATTGGGTATGTAATAAATTTGGCACAGCAACTCTTGGAGCAATTCTGACTGAGCTCTGCGCAAAAGCTGGTATCTCGCCTGAATGCGTTGATATTGGCAGCGTAGATGAAGTTGTGGGCGGTATCATCTTAGATCAAAACATATCCATATGGGATGCTATAAATATGCTAAGATATGCATATTTATTTGATGTTATAGTATGCAAAGCTGGGGTTATTAAATTCATAAAACGCGGCACTGCAGCCCCCAAAATCATTTCTAAAAAAGATCTAATCAAGCTAAATGATTATAGCTTCTTGTTTTGTTCTAAAATCCCCGATAGCAAAACTCTTAGCCGCGTTTTAATAAGATTCACTGAACGTTCTAATTATATCAGCAAAACATATTATAAAAATCTTGATAAAATCAGTTATATAACAACTCAGAATCTACATTTACCCATTACTATGTCAGCATGCGAGGCGTCTGTTATAGCAACAAACCTCATTGAACTATCGGGACAAGAAAAAGCAGTATTCAAGCTCTCTCTCCCTATAACATACATCTATTTAGAGCCCACAGATGTACTTAAGCTAGGACATGATCACATCAGAATAACTAGCATTGAAATTAAAGGCCTTGTTATGAAAATCACTGGCGTTAGTTGCTGAAAAAAGGATCCACCGCTTTACCACTCTTAGGGGCGCAATAATACTTTAAAACATTTATATTATTTAAACCCTTTTGAAGCGATGGAATATACTCAAGCGAGATATACTTGGTATCTGAAATACAGACAAATTTATTTAAGCTGAGGTATCGGGATAACCATGGTAAAGGCATTGTCATGGCACGTCTTGAGAAGATCGGTGAAGCTGCAGCCGCAGGCCTTTTTACTGACACGCATGAGCCTGAAATGGAAGCAATGGGTGCGATAGCTGAACCGGAATAAGCCACGATACTGCCTTGGCTGTAATAAGCTAAATTTGAATTATAGTATAATAAACCGCCCCGCCTTTACTCTTTCTAACACCCCCCCTCCTAATAGTTGCAAATCTCCCACAGGTTTAAACTTTCTGTAACTTTCACGCCTTAACTAAGTTGCAACCTTTTGCATGATAGTCTCTATAAGTAGTAGACTCTCCGCTCGAGTTGTTTGTAGCTTTAACCAGGCCTTGCTAATGTCAAAATTTTTGCTAGCACTTTTTGCATTCTTCATTATGCATTCACCATATGCAGCCGGGAAGCATTTTGGTCGCAAGATAGCCCCTGTAAATACGAATGAATTGATTGCTAAGCACGTTGATGCTTTGACTGAAAGACAAGCAGTTCTTGCAGAAAATATAGCAAATGCTAATACTCCCGCCTATAAAACCAAAGATGTAGATTTAAATAGATTTAAAGACTATAGGCATCGTTCTGTCACGCTCAAAACTACTCGCAAAGGTCATATGCTTGGTGTAAAACCTGAACATAAATATCATGTCATCAAAACTCCTGATGAACAAAAGCTCAATAAAAATGATGTTAATATACCAAAACAAATGGCAAAAATAGCATCAAACCAGGATGAATACAATAAAGCTATAAGAAGCTACATGGTGAGCAATAACCTTGTAAGCTCTGTACTTGGCGCCGGGGGGAATTAATGATCTCTAATTCTTCATCGTTTTTCACGCTTCAAAAAACCGGAAATATACTATATCTTGCGATAGTCGCCATATTGTCTACAAGCTTTGCAGCCTTTGCCACCGAAGACAATTTACAAAAATCTATGGAAATAGCTGTTCAGGGCACTAGCTTTCAAGCGCAAAGAATGACAATCGCTGCCGAGAATCTGGCAAATGAATCATCCACTTCTATGCAACCAGGAGGAGAGCCCTATAGAAGAAAGGTTATTTTTGCTAAAAATACTTATGACAGAAAACTAGGAGCAAGAACAGTACAAGTTGCAAAATACGACACTTCGCAAACTCCTTTTGAAAGAAAATACGATCCAAATCACCCAGCGGCTGACCTAAATGGATATGTTCTACTCCCGAATGTTAATCGTGACATTGAAAGAGCGGATGCAAGCGAAGCGCAAAGAAGTTACGAGGCTAACCTTGGCGTGATCGAAGTCTCAAGATCAATGATTCAAAAAACTATAGATGCGATAAAATAATGGTAGATGGAATAGGCGGCATAACAAATACTCAAGACGCTCTAAGAGCTTATGCAACGAGTAATTCTCAAGATTCCTCTGGTGTTAAGGACGGCATGGCGTTCCAAAATGTTATGAAAACAGAGATGAATAAATTCGCTGGCATGACTCCTCAGCAAATTTTAAGCCATATCACAACAGCAAGAAGAGCGGCTATTACAGATTCTGTAACCATCAGCCAATCTATTGGCACTTTAAGTTCAACTCTTCAGACTCAAGAAGAAGTAGTGCGTAAATCTCTTAGTGGCAAGGCCTCTCTTACTGATATCATGACTGCATCTAATGATGCTACAAACGTCCTTAAAACAGCAGTCAAAATACGTGATCAGGTGCATTCTTTAATAGAAAAAGTATTTGGTATGCAGATTTAATCTGCACCCGCTTCTCTTGACGCAGATTCTCGAAATTCTTACCTTCAGTCTTTTGAATAAGATTTATTGGGATAACGAATACCAAAAGTGTTAGACATCAGTTAATACTCGCTATAACCATTTCGAACAAAATACCTCCCTCAAAATATCATTGTACTTTTAACAGTAAATTACTTATAATATTCTACTTAATTTTAACTAATTTAATATTTTTTCTTCATGCTCAATATAGATAAAGCTATATCGGATACTACTATTGTTGTTGCAATGTCTGGTGGTGTTGATAGCTCTACGGTAGCAGCGCAGCTTCATCATGCAGGGTATAAAGTTATAGGCATTACTCTGCAGCTTTATGATCATGGCCAGATGCTTGCCAAAAAAGGAGCATGCTGCGCTGGGCAAGATATTTATGATGCGCAAATGGTGGCATCAAGCCTCGGTATTCCATATTACGTACTAGATTACGAAAACAGGTTTAAAGATCATGTCATTGATGACTTTGTAGATAGCTACCTTAGAGGAGAGACGCCGCTTCCCTGCGTCAGATGTAACCAATCTGTAAAATTCAAAGACCTCCTTAAAATGGCAAAAGATCTTGGCGCCGACGGTCTAGCTACTGGGCATTACGTAAGGCGCGTGGAAGGCAAAAATGGACCCGAACTACATACTGGGATGGATCCCCGCAAAGATCAAAGCTATTTTTTATTTGCAACTTCCAAGGAGCAACTAGACTTCCTTCACTTTCCCCTAGGGTCTATGAGCAAAGACGAGACGAGAGAAGAGGCGAAAAAATTTGGCCTTGATATTGCGGATAAGCCGGATAGTCAGGATATTTGCTTTGTGCCTAATGGGTCATATGTCGATTTAGTGCGTAAATTACGCCCAGATGCTTCTGCTCCTGGAAAAATTATGCATATAGACGGCTTTATTTTGGGCGAGCATAATGGTATTTTAGGTTACACTATAGGCCAAAGACGCAGACTTGGTATTTCATCTGCAGATGCTTTATATGTAGTTCGCCTTGATCCAGAGAATAATATAGTATATGTTGGGCCAGAATCTGCGCTACATAGCACAGAATTTCTTATAAAAGATGTTAGCTGGATAGGTGATGGCGAATATCCATCTGACGGTATGGAAGTGAAGGTGAAAATTAGATCTACACATTCCGGGGCTTTAGCAAAACTAAGGCCGCTCTCAAATGGTGATATTATAGTAAATTTACTATCAAACGAGAGAGCCGTAACTCCAGGTCAAGCTTGCGTGATGTACGATGGCGAACGTGTACTTGGAGGAGGATGGATAACTAGGCAGTAGATACAAGAACTTACGCCTATACTAAGTCCGTTTTATCTTATAATACAATAAACAGGAGTATAATATGAACTTCCTAAAAAAGAAAAGCTTTGAATCCGTCAAAGAAGTCAGTGGCCGCAGCGATCTGCCAAAAACCATGACTGCCTTCGATCTTATTATGTTGGGCCTTGGTGGTATTATAGGAACTGGAGTTTTTGTACTTACCGGTTTAGTAGCAGCTCAACATTCGGGTCCCGCCGTTATGCTATCTTATGCTATAGCGGGCGTTACATGTATTTTTGTTGCTCTTGCCTATACCGAACTCGCTTCTATGCTTCCAACTTCAGGGAGTATTTACACTTATTCTTATGTAGCCTTTGGCGAGGTTGTTGCCTGGCTTATGGGCGGCGTTATCATACTAGAGATGGGGGTGGCTTCAAGTGCTGTAGCAACGGGCTGGTCTGGGTATATCGTAAATATATTAGATCTTGGTGGATTACATATCCCTACTGCCTACACTTCAGTTCCGTCCCATGGTGGAATTGTAAATATTCCAGCTATGCTCATTGTAGCATTCGTAGCATTCGTCTTATATCTCGGAACTAAAGATAGCAAAAGATTGAATGCCTTCCTAGTATTTGTCAAAATGGCTGCTATTGGAGCTTTTATATTTTTAGCAGTGCCTCATTTTGAGGTTACTAATTGGGATAACTTCATGCCATTTGGATTCCATGATGTTTTGATAGGATCTTCCATATTATTTTTTGCTTTCACTGGCTTTGGAACATTGGCTGCAGCTGCGGAAGAATGCCAAAACCCTAAACGCGATCTGACAATAGGGATTATCGGTTCTCTTTTAATAGCGATGACAATATATATTATCGTAGGTGGCCTTGCCACTGGCATAGTACCTTTTACTGCTCTTGGCAATAATCAACCTCTAGCAGAAGCTTTAAAACTCAACGGAAGTCACCTAGGTTCTACGATAGTATCAGTGGGCGCAGTGTTCGGCATGACGACAGTAATTATGGCGAATATTTATGGCATTTCTCGTATTTTTTACGTGATGGCCCGCGACGGCTTATTGCCCCCTGTTTTAACTAGACTTCATCCAAAACATGGTAGTCCACATCTATCCATTTTTATTTTTTCTACTGCAATAGCTTTGCTAGCGGGATTTTGCCCCCTAGAAATTACGGGCAAGATGTCTAGCGCTGGAGCACTTATTGATTACACAATAATCATGGTTATAGTTATGGTGTTCCGTCTGCAAAGACCTGACACTCCAAGGCCATTCAAATGCCCAGCGCTTTTCGTAGTAGCGCCGATAGGGTTTTTAGCTTCAATCTATTTGCTATCAACGCAAATAATCTCCAAAGATGGTAGATTACTTGAAATTGGTAGGTATTTAATATATTGGGGTGCAATTATATTTGCTCTGTATTTAATCAGGGGTTTCTATATGGGATGCCGCTCTAACCCCCAAAATAAGTAACTGGCATGGATACCATACTACTAATTATAGATAAGCTACAAACCTTATACTGGGAATATATAGGTCTTGTAACTGTAGTGGGTATGGGGATTTATTTAACATATCTCTCCAAAGGGAAACAATTTAGAGCGCTATGGCACTTTAAACGCCACCTTGGAGAGCTGAGGCATGTAGGCAGACAAAGTGAGAAAGATGGAGTCCATCCGTTCAAATTGTTTTTTGCGTCAGTCGGAGGCATGGTAGGAATAGGTAATATAGTCAGCGTCGGGGCGGCAATTACCATAGGAGGCCCAGGTAGCATTTTTTGGATGTGGGTAGCCTCTTTCTCTGGCATGCTTATCAAATATTCCGAAATATATTTAGGCATTAAATATCGTGTCGGCGATGGTAAGGGTAGCTATAATGGCGGACCTATGTACTACCTACAAGTCGCATTCAAAAATAAGTTTTGGGCTTATCTATCGGCATTCTTGCTTTGTATATATGGCATTGAAATATATCAGTTTACAGTGGTAGTAGACCGAGTAGAAAGCACATTCAATATTGATCGTAATTTAGTTATAGCCACTCTTCTAGCTCTATCTCTTTATACAGTTATAGGTGGGATAAGGCGTATGGCAAATATCTGCTCGGTGATGATGCCGATATTCATGCTTAGCTATATTATCATATGCTTATATATAATAGGGGTTAACTATCAAGCCCTGCCCGAAGTATTCGTAAGTATTTTCCATGGTGCATTTCATGGACATGCTCCTATTGGAGGATTCGTTGGTAGCTCCATGATGCTTGCTGCATCTACTGGGATCGCTAGAGGTGTTTATGCTGCAGATATTGGCATAGGTTATGATGCCGTAGTACAAAGCGAGACCATGGCAGAACATCCGAGGCAGCAGGCAAGAATATCAATTTATGCATTATTTACAGATACTTTGATATGCATGATGACTACCCTGATATTCGCCGTGACCAATAGTTGGTATACCTTGAATGACGTACAGTCTGATGCAATTGTTGCACGTATTTTAGATAATTATCTTCCCCATGCCGATCTTTTTATGACATGCCTACTTTTCTTCGCAGGATTCACCACAATAGTAGCCTATTTTAGCGCAGGCATGAAAAATGCAGCTTTTCTAAACAAAAAATATGGCAAACCTTTGTATTTAGCTTACGCCGTTTGTGCTTTTGTATTTTTCTCTCACTACCCTGCAGATGCAGTGATGCCAATTATGCTCTTCGTGGGAGGCCTACTCGTGCTCCTCAATGTAGCAGCCATTATCAGACTTATAAAAATGATTGAATTTTAACTATTGACTTACAGCTAAATCACTAATATATATTATCTCTACCTTCGTGGTTACCTACTTGAGTAGGCGCGAATTAAACTCTTGTACTAATGTTTATTTAAAATGAAAAATAACAACTTCTTGTTTTGTTATATGAATGGCTTCGGTCGATTTATGGGTTTTTTAACTCATAAATGTACCATGTTTTATGCCCAAAGGCATTTCCACCAACAGTCGTCATCAAATACATATCAAAGCGAGAGAGTTTTATGGACAGCATTAACAAACAACAAAGGAGAAATATAAACACCCAAACTAGAAGAGTTATTTCTAGTAGTATATTAGCTTTATACTCTCTCTTCGCCCTCCCTATACTTTCTTACGCAAACCTCGACTCACCTAAAGTTATAGCAATAACAGAAATCGTTGCTCATCCGTCCTTAGAGCAAGCAAAACTCGGCATCATAGATTCGTTAAAAAATGCTGGTTATAAGCCCGGGATAAATCTCAAAATCATTGAACAAAATGCTCAGGGCAACATCAGTAACGCATCTTTGATCGCAAAAAATTTTGTCGCTTTAAAACCAGATGCAATAGTTGCAATTTCCACCCCTTCAGCTCAAAGCATTGTAAGAGCTATACGTGGCACAGATATTCCTCTTGTTATATCTTCTGTTACTGACCCTGTGTCTGCTGGCATTGTTACTACTATTGAATCTCCAACAATGAATATCACTGGTTCTATTGACACTCCTTTGATTCCCGAAGAAATTGAGCTAATAAAACAAATGGTTCCAGGTATCAAAACTTTGGGCCTTCTGTATAGCTCAGGAGAAGATAATTCTGCAAAAACTATAGAACTCATAAAATCCTATTTAAATGGCAAAATGGAAATAAGAGAAGCTATAGCAATGAACTCCAATCAAGTATCTGGAGCTATTGCGAGTCTTGTTGGAAAAGTAGATGCGGTATATATACCTTCGGGATAATATAATCTATTCAAGCATGATAAAAATCGTACAAATCTCTAGACAGAACAAGCTGCCATTATTTTCAAGCGACCCAGACTCAGTCAAGCAGGGGGCACTTGGATGCGTGGGGTACACGCAATATGCTGTGGGTCGCATGGCTGGAAAATTATTAGCACAGGTATTAGAGGGTCATAAGTTATTAAAAATTCAACGCCCCGCAGAGCCTGAGGTTTTTATTAACGAAACTTCCGCCAAAATATTCGGCTTAAACATTCCAAGCTCTATCCTTGGCATGACAGTCAATAAAGTTAAATGAAGGATGTCATGAACCAATTACAATTACTCGGAGCTATAGAAATCGGCTTAATATATTCCCTAGTCGCCATTGGAGTGTATATTACATTTAAGATAATAGACTTCCCCGATCTTACTGTTGACGGTAGCTTTACTTTGGGTGCTGCCATCGCAGGAGCTATGATTTCAGCTGGGTTTAATCCTTATCTATCAACGATTGTAGCAATATTTGCAGGAAGTATTGCGGGAGTTATTACTGGATATCTCAATACAAGGTGGAAAATACTTGGATTGCTTGCGGGCATCCTTGTTATGACCGCTTTGTATTCTATAAATCTTCGTATTATGACAAGGCCTAATATAGCGATTATTGATGAGCCTACGATTTTTGGATCTCGCTCAATTATTATTACGTCCCTTATAATAGTAACGGCATTGATCTTAATACTCACTAGATTCTTCGCTTCTCATTTTGGACTTGGTATTAGAGCCGCAGGGATAAATCCAAAGGTTAGTAGCGCTTATGGTATAAGCGTAAGTAAAATGAAGATCATAGCTCTCGCTTTAAGCAATGGGATTGTTGGTCTTGCTGGTGCATTATTTACGCAATCACAAGGTTTTGCAGATATTTCTATGGGCACTGGTACCGTTATAGTAGGCCTCGCCTCCGTCATTATCGGCGAGGCTATAATACATCCGCAGAAGATATTTGTGGGCTTAATGACTTGCGCTGTAGGCTCTGTATTATATCGCGTTGTTATAGCTTTTTAACGTCCACGATATAGGATTAGAAGCCTCTGACCTCAATTTTATTACGTCTGCATTAGTCATCTCGATCTTGGCCTTGTCAAAGCTAAATCCCAATAAAAGGTGAGATATGATAGAACTGAAAAGCATTAATGTTATTTTTGATAAAAATACTAATCGCGAAGCTCACGTTATAAAAGATCTAGATCTTACAGTATCAAATGGAGATTTTATTACTATCATAGGAGGTAATGGTGCGGGCAAATCTACCTTGATGAATTTACTCGCTGGAGACTTATATCCTAGTAATGGTCAAATTTTCATAGACGGCATAAATGTTACTAAACTTTCCACCGAAAAGCGATCCTCTATGGTGGCCAGGGTATTTCAAGATCCTATGATAGGAACTTGCTCTGAACTTACCATTGAAGAAAATATGAGCATTGCCTATAAACGAGGCAATATAAGGGGGATAGATTTAAGTATTAATACAGAGCTACGCAGTAAATTTCAAAAGATATTGCAAAACCTAGAGATGGGGTTAGAAAACCGCCTCAGTATGAAAGTATCGGGACTATCAGGAGGGCAGCGTCAGGCTCTTAGCTTAATTATGGCCACTATACAAGGATCAAAAATTTTACTTTTAGACGAACATACTGCGGCATTAGATCCAAAAATCGCTAAATTAATCATGGAAATTACCGCCAAACTAACAGATATGTACAAACTTACAGCTCTGATGATTACCCATAGCATGTCTCAAGCACTACATTACGGTAATAGAACTATTATGATGTCTCGTGGCAAGATCGTAAAAGACATAGATGCCGTCAAGCGTAATAACCTTGCGCCCAATGATTTGATCAAATATTTTGATTTAGAAGATGCATGACCCAAACTAATGCATCTTCTAAATTATCTTTTTATAGGAAGCTATGACTCAAATCCAAATCCTCTCTATTGGAAAAGCCACTCCTGAATATTCTAGCCTTATGGCTCATTGGCTTAAAATGACAAAGCTTAGTATCTCAGAAAAGGTTCTTATAGCCCCCAAGGGCCTCAAGGGAGAATCTCACAAGGCAGAAGAAGCAAAGATGCTGGGGAAGTATATAACAAGACCTGGGGTCCTTATAGCTTTAGATGCACAAGGAAGAAGCATGCCTAGCGACAAATTCGCCGAAATGCTTCAAAGGAATATGGATAACGCAAAGCCTATGACTTTCATGATTGGAGGTGCTTATGGCTTGGACTCTAGTATAATTAATGAGGCTGATTTGATGCTGTCATTATCTGCTATGACCATGCCACATCTACTTGCTAAGCTCATACTTATTGAACAAATCTATAGAGCAGAAACTATTAATCTTGGTCATCCTTATCACAAGTAAAAGCCACATTACTCTTGCTGCATGTTAAGGTTATGATCTCGAAATTATCTAAAAAAGCCTCAGTATTTGCTGCGCTCAGTTGCTGCAATAGACTTTTTGGCAAAATTCTTGATCCTTCCGTAAGATTGTTTGCCTCTCCCATATCCTGCAAATCACGCATTAAATCAAATGGGCTTTCGTATTCTACTTCAATTTTTTGACTGTCTACTACGACAAATGCAAATCCAGCTTGCTGCAACAATCTATAAATATCGTCTGCATTTGCAAAGGGTGAAATATGCGCAGAATGACCAAGACCCGAGGCTATCTCAGCTTTAATAATAGCTCTCCTTAAATTTTTTAGAGTCATACCGCCAAAAAGGCTGGCTATGAACACTCCGTCTTCCGCCAAAACTTGACTAATTTTTTTAAAAAACCTAGGCAGATCGTTAATCCAATGGCTGTTTAAAACCGAAGTAATTAAAGAGAAGGAT
>JAZKAD010000026.1:0-8500 GCA_040389305.1 Pseudomonadota bacterium
CCTCGCTAAAGCGCCTTATGGCATATAGCGCTATTTTGAATATGGGTTATGCATTGGTGCCTCTCATGATATTTGACGATAGAAGCCTTAGTATATCTCTCACATATGTGTTCATCTACGCAATATCCACTATAGGACTATTTACCGCAATATCAGTATCATTAGGCAGCGCCTCGGACACTGGAACTATCTCAGACCTCGCAGGAATTGCTAGAACCAAAAAAGCTACAGCATTGATCATTAGTATTTGTATGTTTTCAATGATTGGCATCCCCCCATTTGCTGGTTTTTTTGGTAAATATTACATTCTTGTGCATGCGCTTCGCTGCGGAGAATATTTACTTGCCATCTCTATGATACTAACTAGCGTCATTGCAGCTTACTATTATTTGAACATTGTCAAATCTATGTATTTTTGTGATAGCACAATAAAAGCTTCAAGAGATAAACTATCCGGTGAGTCTTTATTGCTCTTGGTTTTGACTGCGAGCTTTATTTTGCTTTTCAGTATCTTTGCAAAGTATTCCCCTCTTATCATTAATTTTTCATGACTTCTCGATCATGGTTAGATCGCTATAATCTTTTGGTCCTAGACGAAATAGATAGCACTAATCTTGAGGCAAGAAGAATTGCCGAATCTGGGGTTGATAATAACTTTGTGATTTGGGCCAAGAAGCAAACACAAGGAAAAGGGCGACAAGGCAAATCTTGGCAGTCTCTTTCAAATAATCTGTATCTATCTATTTTATTAAACGCTGACTCCTTTTATAACAAGCAATCAGAGCTCTGTTTTGTCGCTGGGCTTGCCGCGCAGAAAGTCATCGAAGAAAAATTATGCGAGGCGGGACGTAAATTCGATATAGCCCTTAAATGGCCAAATGATGTCATGGTAGATGGAGCCAAAATCTCTGGTATTTTGCTGGAGGCCATTAAAATTAAAAATAAACATAGCCTAATTATTGGCATAGGTATCAACATACATAATCATCCAAAAGACCTGGATAGGTCAACCACCTCTTTGAATGATCTAGGTAGACAGCATAGTGATGCACCAGAAATAGAAGCGCAAAAAATATTAGATCTTACTATGCAATATTTTGAGTATTATTACGCGCTGTGGCAGAATGAAGGGTTTAGTAAGATTAGAGAGCTCTGGCTGGAAAAGGCCTATAACCCAGGGGGTATACTGACAGCTAGCTACGGAGCACAAAAAATCTCAGGGCTGTTTCAAGATATAGACATGCAAGGGTCTCTTAGAATAAAACTTCCATCGGGCGAGATACACACTCTTGTCGCTGGTGAGATCATAATTGATAAAAAGGAAATTTAAATCATTAAGCTATGATGTCTGGGTATAGCATAGATTGTATCTCTCTGATTTTGTCTTTGAGAAATAATTTGCGCTTTTTAAGGCGTTGCGTCAACAGCTGATCCAAGCCCGCCTCTTGTTCATTGTCATCGATCAATTGATTAAGAGCGAAATGCTCTTCTGTAAAAACGCTCAGTTGTTGCAGTAAATAATCTGTAGATTCACTTGCCATATAGTACCATTTTTTTATGCCATTTCGGCTTGATATTCAAGACTACTTGCACCACATATTATGTTCATATAATATAAGTTATAACAAAAATACTACAAAATGCATCAAAAATATAATAGTTTATATAAATATTCTTAAGCATAACATCACTAAGATTGCTATGTAATTTTAGTGAAAGATATAAAAAGAGGGGTTAAGAGGCTGTGGCTTTGGCTTGCCTAGGGTAAGCAATAATACCGTTCTTTATATTACTTACTTTGAGGATCTAGAATATTTTTTTGCTTAGTTAGCTCTATAGAGAGGTCGCTAGCTTTACTCGTTTGCATAGCAGCAAGAATAGGAGAAACCTTGGTCTCTTTCATTCGGCTTACAATATCCAGTAAGATTGGCATCTCTAAAGCGTCGAATATTTTTGCAGCGTCCTTAGGCTTCATGTTCTCGTAAATACGGACTATGCTTTTAATCTTACCACTTTCTTTATCTCTGTATGTTTTCATCACCTCTTCCACCTGAGACTGAAGGGATTGCAAATCTTGTATTTTCTGATCAAGCTTACTTTCTGTAGCCGTGAGTACATTTTCACGCATCTGCAATGCTTCTTGAGTGCGGTTTAGCTCATCCCGTCTACGAGACAGCTCTTTGAGCAGTTGCATTTCGTCGCTACTTAGATCGCTACCCATTTGCGGTAAATTACTTTTTGTTATAACTCGAGTGGGCTCTGAAGCTGGAGTTTGAGGTGTGGCTTTATCTGAAGCCACTTGCACCCCAGGATGTGGGGCTTTAGGCGTAGATTGAGCATGCGCTACATCCATAAGGACGGAATGAGAGGAGATAGTAAAAGCATATTTTGTATGCTCCTGAATTTTACCAAATACAGTAAAGCCCTTAGCGAGAAGAGCTACCATTAGTACAATAAGTATTGATCCAAAAAAATCTATTCTCATTTGCGCGCGCTAATCCTTCTCAGTGTGTCATAGTAGTCATTCTGGGTAAGAGTTGCCGCCTCTTGCTTTGTATTTGTAACGATACGTTTTAATATATTTTCTAGTTCGTTTTTATGCTGTAAAGACAAAGCTTTGTCATCGGCAACACTCTCTTGTAGATAATCATCATCCCTCTGTTTACCCCTCTGCTGATCTCTTATCTGATCTCTGGACTCATCTCTTCGTTCATACCTTAGATGCTCTCTATCTTCTGATGTAGATTGACCTTGATCTTCTTTATCATATCTCTGTTTGTCACTCTGATTACCACGAAAGGCATCTATCTTTTCAAAGCTACGCGCTTCTGTAATATTTCTTTCTAAACGTTCTGCTATTTTATTTCCAAGCTCACTGGCCATATGCAGCTCTGTATAAGTTCTCTCGGATTCCTTGAGCGATTTTTGAATAACTTGCATTTGCGCCCCCGTCTCCTTACCTAAGATAGACATTTCAGCAATGGCTTTGTCCGCCTTAACAACGGCGACATCAAACTCTTTAATCATGCGCGCAAATTCAACTCTGCTATTATGGAGATCCTGTATACGCTTATTGAGCACCCAGCAATATGCTACGCATACTCCTATCATTACCAAAAGTAAAACATCTAACGCTAACATAGGTTACTCTTCTATGATTATTTGATTAATATTAACCGCGACTTTCTCTTCAATTTTGCCTAGCTGCCCCTTAAATAATGGCACGTGACTACACCTAATCGTAACATCTGCGTCATGCTTATGGTCCATAACTATGGTATGCCCGACTTTGAGGCTAGCTACGTCAAAAATTGTAGTTGGTTTATTATGAATTACAGCTTCTATTGGTACATCAATATTATATATTGTATTTATCAGAGAATCCGTCCAAACCGCATCACTCCCAAATTTATCTCCGATAAATACTTGCTGCAGCAATGCTTTAATTGGCTCAATAGTATTATATGGGATAACAAGGTCTAATTTTCCATCGCGTCCAACTATGGCAATATTAAGTTGTAATAAAATTATAGCATCGCCAGGGCGAGCAATTGTAGCAAAAGTTGGATTATGCTCTAGTCTATCAAAAACAAAGGTAGATGGACTGATTGGCTCAAAGGCGCTACCCAGCTCATTTAATATAACTTCCACTACTTGCTTAATAAGAGCCTGTTCTATGTAAGTTATAATCCTTTCTTTATCGTCCCTATCATTTTTTTCTTCTTCGCTATCTTTTTCTTCTTCTTTAGGTTGTCCAAGATGTTTTTTGCCGCCAAGTAATATATCTACGAAGGCAAAAATAAAATGGCTATCTAGGACAACTATCCCTAAATTTTCCCATTCTATAGCTTTGAATACAGCGATAGACGAAGGAGACTTAATTTCTTTGAGATAATGACCAAATCTTAAAGACTTAAAGCCTATAATATCAATTTCTATAGTTTCTGAAGTAAGGTTTCTGAGAGCTGAAGTTAGAGAACGTACTAATCTCTCAAATACAATCTCAAGCATAGGTAATTTATCATAGGACTGCAAAGCTTGGTCTAATATAGCTTTGATACCTTTATGATCTTCCTCTAGGATGGGATTTGATATTGTACTCTCTTTGCTCATAGCTAACTGAAATAACAGGTGAATGGCATGATACTAAATCTATATATCTAGTCTACTAAAATTTCTTTAAAAAGTAAATCTTTCACTTCGATTGGATACATAATTTTATTAACTCTCTTGGTCAGCTCTTCTTTAAGACGCAATGTGGCGCCCGAACCGCTGAAATCCTGGGGCCTAAGTTCTTTAAGAAAGACATTATAACTATCCTGAATTTCTCGTAAACGCTTGCCTACTTCAAGGCTATCTTGCGTACTAGATAAACGGAAGCTTAGTATAAGTTTCAAGTAGTGTCTTTGAGTTGTATTGGATATAAGATTTACCACTATCTCATCCATATCATAAAAACTCTCTACTTGAGGCTCGCTAAAAGCAGCCGCTTTGATTGAGGCTGGGTCGTGATCTGAGGTTTTGTTGAAAATTTTACTAAATAACAGGGCGGCACCAATGCATATAGCAAGCAGCAAAACTGCGAGCATAATTAATACACGCTTATTCTTCAAATGTATGCTAAGAGGAGCTTTAAGCTCTAACGCAGATTCATCTCCTCCTTTTTTATCGCCTTTACTCATTGCTCACCTATTTTGATGTATTATTCATAACAATGGGTATATAAGTAAATCTCCTACCTCTCAAAACAAAAAGAGTTCTGCCAAAAGAAAGCATGTATCTTGCGGCATTTTTACACACAACACTTTAAAGATTTTAGATGCTAAAGCAACTCAGATTTACTCAATGAAAAAATTTTTTGCTCTTCTTGATTTGATGCGCTTTCGCAATCCTACCGGATATTTACTATTGTTTTTTCCATGCGCTTTCGGAGTAGCGCTTGCGGCAAAATCTACAGAGCAATTATGGATTATCCCCATCTTTTTACTGGGTAGTATAACTATGCGAGGCGCTGGATGCATAGTCAACGATATAGTCGATAGAAATATTGATGCTTTAGTCGAGCGCACCAAAACAAGACCCATTCCTTCTGGCCTGGTTAGTATACGCGAGGCTGTAGCTTTGCTTCTTTTCCTAATGCTTGTAAGCCTACCCATCCTACTTATGCTTCAAAGAGATGCGATCATTATTGGGCTTTGCTCTCTAGTCTTAGTCGCCTTATATCCTTGGATGAAGAGAATCACTTATCTTCCACAGGTCTTTTTAGGAATAACTTTTAATATTGGAGCTTTGATAGCCTATACAGGACTTGGACAAAGTTTAGATCTGCCGATTATGCTTGCCTATATTGGATGTTTTTTTTGGACTTTGGGATATGACACGATATATGCATTTATGGATATTAGAGACGATGCGAAGATCGGTGTTAAATCATCCGCATTATTTTTAAGAATGGGTTCTTATAGGATGTGGATTGCTGCTTTTTATCTTATATTCAACATTACGATGCTTAGTGCAGTTTATATAGTATTTGACTATACTATCCTCCCAATTTTTGGAGCAATTTGCGCCTTTAGTATATGCATTTGGCAAGTTTGTACTTTAGATATAACATCCCCTAGGAATTGCTTGGTAAGATTTAAGAGTAATGTTTATGTTGGGATTTTATGGATGACAGTAATGATCGCTTCTCATCACATTTTATAGGCATCTTGCAATTAAGACATGAAAACCTTATAATTTAAGCATTAATATTATTAAGTAGCACCATATGTCTGTACTACCACTAATCATAGCACCAGATCAAATATTGCGCAAAAAATCTCTGCCAGTAGAGGTATTTGACGAAGCTTTGCGGAGTTTTATAAAAAACATGATCGAAACCATGTATCACGATCGCGGCATTGGACTTGCGGCAGTACAAGTTGGAGTGCATAAAAGGATTTTGATTATAGATCTTAAAGAAGATGATGATAATCCAGATAGACCTGCTGATTTTTTTCCTCTTGTTGTCATTAATCCGGAAATTGTCCAGATTTCCGAAGCGGAATGCACAGCAACGGAAGGATGCCTCTCTGTTCCCGGTCAATACCTAGACGTCATAAGGCCCGAATCTGTTACAGTAAAATATAAAGATGGTTATGGCAAAGAGCATATGATTGAATGCAAAGATTGGTTTGCGCGTTGTATGTTACATGAAATAGACCATTTAGATGGCAAGCTTTTAATCGATTACGTATCGAATCTAAAACGTGATGTCATTTTACGTAAACTCACTAGGGCAAAGCGCCAAAATGCGATATGAGCGCAATATGAAAATCATCTTTATGGGAACTCCAGATTTTGCCGTTCCTGGTCTTGAACTATTGTTATCTAGCGAGCATCAAGTAGTCGCTGTATATACTCAGGCACCTAAGCCTAAGGGACGTGGCATGAAAATAGCGCAGTCACCTGTGCAAATTGTCGCTAAAGCGCGAGGCATTCCGGTATATACTCCGAGCAGTCTGAAACTACCCGAAGTCCAAGAACAAATCGATAATATTGAAGCCGATATAATAGTAGTTGTTGCTTATGGCTTTATTGTGCCAAAGCGTATTTTGCAATCAAAGCATTATGGGTGTCTGAATATTCACCCTTCAAAGCTACCAAGATTCCGAGGTGCAGCCCCATTGCAGAGAACTATTATTGCGGGCGACTGCGAGACAGCAGTTTGCATAATGCAAATGGACGAAGGATTGGACACTGGCGATATACTCATGAGAGAAGATTTTGCCATAAGTAGTTCTATAACTATCCAGGAATTGCATGATATTTGCGCAGAAAAGGGGGCGGAGCTTCTCTTAAAAACCATTGATAATATTGATAATCTTCCTCCTTTAAAACAAGGCTCTGAGGGCGCCACCTATGCCCCTAAGCTCAAAAAGGAAGAGGGAAAGATTGATTGGAGCGAAAGCGCTCTGGATATCGAGCGCAAAATTCGTGGGATGACTCCTTGGCCTGGGGTATTTTTTGAATATAAAGGTGAACTGGTTAAAATACTTAAAGCGCAAGTGCAAGAGAAGGATTACACAGAAACTCCGGGCACGATTATAGAAAAAGACTTAGTGATTGTATGTAGCTCAAAAGCCTTGCTTATAGACATCGTACAAAAAGCAGGCAAAGGCCCTATCAGCTTCAAGGAGTTACTAGATAATTTTTGTATAAGCGTAAGATTTTTAGATGTAATTTGAGTGAGGAGCGCCCAGAGATGAATGCCATGGGTGTACTTTAGTACATGAGGACGCGAGCTTACGATAAATTGCATTTAGAAAATTAATTTCAGGAAGAGTAGGGCGTAACTATTTCTTGACTAATTACTCCTTAAACTATAGATTATGGCCCTAACCGCTTACTATGAGGTTAGGGCGTGGATAACAACATTAACAACCAAAAGTCTTCACAAAAATCTTTAGCAGGAAATTGGATCCAAAATATTTTGGACTATATCTGGCCTATAGCAAAACACGAACTTCCAAAATTTCTATCTATTACATTACTCCTCTTTTGTATTTTGTTTATTCAGAACCTTATCAGGGCTTTGAAAGACGGTATTGTTATTACTATGATAGGGACTGAGACTATATCATTTCTCAAGTTCTGGGGGGTGATGCCAGCCGCTTGTCTCATGACAATAATCTATGTTAAGTTGATTAATGTTATGCGCGGGGAGTATATATTCTATCTTATACTATCCATTTTTCTAATCTTCTTCGGTGTTTTTGGTTTTATTATTTTCCCTAATCATGAAGCATTTCACTTAAGCCCTGATCGTGCTAGTGAGCTTATCGCACAATGGCCACATTTTAAATGGTTCATCTTACTTCTCTGCAAATGGGGATTTTCCGCGTTTTATATTATAGCAGAGCTATGGCCAAGCGTAATATTTTCATTATTATTTTGGCAATTCGTAAATAGCGTCACCAGCGTAGATGAATCCAAAAGATTCTATGCCTTGTTTGGCCTTCTTGGTCAAACTGGTCTTTATATTTCAGGAACGATGCTTGAAAACTTGCCGGCGATCGGAAACTACTTCATCTCGAATTATAATTTAACCTCGGAAAGAACTGTAGTCTGCGTGCAGTTTGCATTATTTATAGTCGTTCTTCTTGGGGTTGTAGCCCTTGGAACCTTTTGGATGCTGAACCACAGAGTACTTGATGCCGCGGTTGAAATAAAGTTCACCTCCAAGAAAAAGAATTTATCTATAATAGAGAGCTTAAAAATGGCTCTTTCTTCGAGGTATATTAGGCTAATCGCCATCTTACTAATATGTTACGGAATTTCTATAAATCTAGTAGAAGGGCCATGGAAAGCGCAAGCAAGCAAAGTATATCCTTCTGCTGATGCATATACTGCATTCGTTGGAAGTTATCTTAAATATACAGGCATTCTCACGATAATTTTCGTCTTACTTGGAGCGAATATAGTGAGGAGGCTTGGATGGTTTGCAGCGGCGATAATT
>JAZKAD010000026.1:8510-15119 GCA_040389305.1 Pseudomonadota bacterium
CCCTTTATGGTTTTTGCTACTGGTACATTATTCTTCCTAGTCTCGAATTCAGATGATCTCGCAGGTTGGCTAGTAGTGGCTTTGGCATTTTCAGACCCTATGATGATAGCCATCGTCATAGGCGCGATCCAAAATGTACTCAGCAAATCAAGCAAGTACACTTTGTTTGATTCCACCAAAGAAATGGCTTATGTGCCCTTGCCAGATGAGCTGAAAACCCGAGGTAAAGCTGCAGCTGACGTTGTCGGAACTAAGCTTGGAAAATCAGCTAGCGCATTATTGCAGTCTGTAATTTTTATGATAGTTCCTGCGGCCACTTATCAGTCCATCTCTATGTATTTGATGATAGTTTTCATTGGCATATGCATAATTTGGCTATGGGCAGTGCGCGAGCTAAGCGTAGAATACAAGAAAGCTACGGAATTGAGCCAAGGATGAGTCAGAACAAATCCTTTGCTCGAAGAATAGGAAAATCTCTGTCGAAGCTACAGCTCGGCCTGCTTAAAGACGAGCTGCCTCGATATCTCTTAGACCCCGAAAAACTTCCGCATAAGGACAAGTATATAGCGGAGATTGGGATTGGAATGGGCGATCATTTTGTAGAGCGCGCCAGACTAGACCAAAGCGCTTTGCATATTGGATTTGAACCTTACTTGAATGGGGTGGCTAATAGCCTGAAGATTATACAAGAAAATGAAATAGCCAACATATTGCTATGGCCAGACGACGTAGACTTAGTGATAAGCGCTCTGCCTGACAATATTTTAGATGAATTATATATTTTATTCCCAGATCCTTGGCCAAAAACCCCCCACCATAAGCGCAGAATTTTAAACAAGGCAAGGATCAAGCAGTTTGCATCCAAGATAAAGACAGATGGGATCTTGTATTTTGTGTCTGATATATTGCATTATTTTGATGCGGCAGAGGAAGTGATATCAGGCAGTAATTTATTTAAGGATATCAAGACTAGTGATGAGCCTTATGAAGGATATATCAAAACTAAATACCATCATAAGGCAGACCTAGAAGGTAGGAGCGCTAGATTTTTAGTGGCCAAAAGGAAAGCGTCCGAAAGCAACCAAACGCCCTCCTCTTAAGCAAGCCTAATCTTAAACAAGCCTAAGCACTTTTCTTCTCTAGCTTCTTCGCTTTTTCAATTGCCTCTTCTATGCTACCCACCATATAGAAAGCGTTTTCGGGTAAATGATCGTATTTACCAGAAATCAGACCTTTAAAGCCAGCTATCGTATCTGCAAGTTGCACAAATTTACCAGGAGCACCTGTGAATACTTCTGCCACGTGGAAAGGTTGCGATAGGAATCTTTGTATCTTACGTGCGCGCGCAACAACCAATTTATCTTCCTCCGACAACTCATCCATCCCCAAAATCGCGATGATATCTTGCAAGGATTTATATGTTTGCAGAATCTTTTGCACATCTCTCGCTATTTGATAATGCTCTTCACCAACTATTTCTGGGTCCAGCATTTGCGAGTTACTATCCAAAGGATCGACGGCTGGATAAATTCCTATCTCCGCAATTTGGCGGCTAAGTACAGTAGTTGCGTCAAGATGGGCAAATGATGCTGCGGGTGCCGGATCAGTTAGATCATCCGCGGGCACGTAAATCGCTTGAACAGAAGTAATAGAGCCATTTTTTGTAGAAGTGATCCTCTCCTGCATAGCACCCATATCTGTCGCAAGAGTTGGTTGATATCCAACTGCCGAAGGTATGCGCCCTAAAGTCGCAGATACTTCAGCCCCAGCTTGTGTAAAGCGGAAAATATTATCAACAAAAAATAGAACGTCTTGTCCGCCCTCTAAGTCTCTAAAATGCTCTGCTATAGTAAGCCCCGTAAGTGCAACACGAGCTCTAGCACCAGGTGGCTCATTCATCTGGCCATATACCAGAGATACTTTAGATTTTTCCGGCTCAGAGACGTTGATCACACCAGAATCCATCATTTCGTGATATAAATCATTTCCTTCGCGCGTTCTCTCTCCAACCCCTGCAAATACTGTATATCCACCATGGGCTTTGGCAACGTTATTGATAAGCTCCATAATAAGCACCGTCTTACCAACGCCCGCTCCTCCAAAAAGCCCTACTTTGCCGCCTTTGGCATAAGGAGCTAGCAAATCGATTACCTTGATTCCAGTAATTAGAATATTTTTATCAGTGGATTGATTGATGAACTCTGGGGCAAGTGCGTGAATCGAGGAAGTGGTCTTGACTTTTAAAGCACCAAGTCCATCTATCGGCTCACCTATAACATTCAAGATGCGTCCCAATGTTTCCTTGCCAACTGGCACCATGATAGGGCGCCCCGTATCCGTCACTTTATCACCACGCACTAAACCATCTGTAGAGCTCATGGCTATGCATCTAACCACAGAATCACCAATATGCTGAGCCACTTCCAGCACCAGCTTCTGACCGTGATTATCACATTCCAATGCATTCAAAATTTGCGGCATTGTACCTTCTCCGAACTCAACATCTACTATTGCAGAGATTACTTGAACGATTTTGCCACTATTTTTATCTGTCATTTTCTACCTTATATATTTGAGGCTGCATACTACCTTGCGAGAAGAGAATTCTAAAATAGAGAATTATTCCTAGCTTAAGGCGAAGTGTCAATTTTTAGCTTGCCACCTACAGCATAGTCATTTGGCATTATATCTTGCAAGATGATTCTAACTGCTTCGGGCTTTGTCCCTATGGAATCACAAATAGCTTCTGTGACTTTTGCCACTAAGGCTCTCTTTTGCTCGTCACTTCTACCATGCATAAGATGGATATGTACTATAGGCATTATAACCCTCTCTTTTTAGATCATTTAGAATAATATTAATACCCTCACTTTCCAAATTAATAAAGCTTATAATTACTAGCTAATATCAAGTTAGAGTTAGCTTGTGATATTATAAATTGTGATATTATAAATCAGAAAGCGGTGAGTCTTGCAAAAATCCTCGATAACCCTCCCATTATACACTTACTATAAAACTTCTCTTAACAATCATCAACATTTATGCTACTGTGATAATAATCAATCATGTAGTGAGTAATTGTTATGATTTCATCAAGAACTTCATCCCCAGAGTCATCTTCACCTGTTAGACTTGCAAATACAAATAGTGGAGTAGCACCTGCATCAACTGATCCTTCATCAATGACTAATACTCCAGTCGATGTAGTAGCTCTCTCTCAAGAAGCAATAGGGAGAATAACAATGCCAACAAAAGAGGTTCCAGAATATCTAAAAGCTATAATAGAAACTATAGACAAGAAGGATCCAAATGTTACATGTTTAAAATTATATAACAAAGGTTTAACCACTCACGATATAATAATCATCTGCAAGCACCTAGAGCATAATCCACATATCACCCATCTTTACGTGGGCAGCAACGACATAGGCGACGCTGGAGCAATTGCGCTAGCTAAAAACACTGCCATTACCAGACTTGATGCATTCGGCAACAACATAGATGATGCCGGGGCAATAGCACTCGCTCAAAACACTACCATTACCAGACTTGATATAGGCAAAAACAAGATCCACGATGATGGGGCAATGGCACTCGCTGAAAATACTACCATTTATTATCTTTATGCAAAAGAGAACAAGTTCAGTGGCGCTGCTGCAATTGCATTAAATCAACGCGTGTATAGAGGTCCCGCTGTGGTAGAGTAAAAGGACCCCCACTCCTGTGCCAGTAGCTTACCCCAGCAAGTCCCAAGGATGTTCCTGGCGTTAAATAATAGGTGCACAAAGCCGATTCAAAAATCGATTAGATCATTTAAAAATGGAACCTGGTATTACAAAAAATTTACAAATCGGTACCTGGCTTATTGAATAGTGAAGCGAGCTTAAGGCGATGATAAGAAAGATTTTATGCCTTTATTAGAGAATTCTGGTAACCAGAGAGGTGTATCTTATCCGATGATTCTTAACCCCTCCTTTTTTTCTTTGAACGAGATACGTGGTTTATACACTCTATTAATAATGCGAATGACATAGATGCATATAAGTACCCCTTAGGTATATGGAATCCCATGCCGTCTGCAATTAGACTACAGCCAACCATAAGTAAAAAACCCAGACACAATATAACTATTGTTTGATGTGCATTGATAAATAACATTAGAGGCTTACTAGACAATAGCATAATGATAATAGATATAATAATTGCAATAATCATTATCACTACATCCTCTACCATCCCTACTGCTACAATAATTGAATCAAGAGAAAAGACTGCATCTAGTAATATTATCTGAAATATAATAGCCCAAAATCCTACTTTGCTTACAGAAACATTTTTTTTATCACTATCTTCTGCTTTAGCTACACCTTCAATGCGATTGTGTAATTCTGTAGTGGCTTTAAATACAAGAAAAAAACCACCGCCCAAGAGAATGATATCTTTCCAAGAAAATGACTTACCCAACACTTGAATCCAGGGTTTTGTAAGACTCATAATCCATGAAATACTAAGCAGAAGACCAATCCTCATAAATAGCGCAATGCTCAAACCTATAATCCGCGCTTTGTCTCGCTGATTCGGGGGCAGTTTATCGGCAAGAATTGCTATAAATATCAAATTATCGATACCAAGTATGATCTCTAGTACGACAAGACTCACTAAGCCAGTTATCGTGGATGGTTCGAAAAGCCACTCTATCATCTTAAAACTCTATATTTTTTAATTAACATCACTTCTGTTCTATCTAAGAATCATCGTCCATGGCAATGATTCTCTGCGTACTAAATACTATTTTATGAATGAAGTATAGAATCTACATGAGTATAGACTACAAAAACTATAAAATATTGGCAAGTACAGAATTGAAGACGGGCATTTGCTAATTAACTCTTGCGCAATTGGGACTCGCCCTACGATTCCTCTCGCTGAAACATTTTGTCTAATTTTTGAACATGAAAATAGAGTCAATTGATATATCCAAAAAAAATTTATAAATCTATACCTGTCTTATCAAATAACGCAACCAGCTCTAGATGAGAATTCCAATAAAACTGGTCTACCGGCGTTATCTCTTCAAGTTTATATCCCGACTTACAAAGAATTTTAGCATCGCGAATGAAAGTCTCAGGACTGCAAGATACATAGACTATTTTCTCCATATCGCTACTGGCTAATTGCTTGATTTGTTTTTCTGCTCCGAGTCTCGGAGGATTGATTACGGCATATTTATACTTAGAGAGCTCCTTGGCGCTTAAAGGATTTGCGTATAAATCACGTAGTTTGATATCAAGATTGGAGGCTGCTTTAAGAGCACTTACTGCATCCTTATCAGATTCAAATCCATCTACTAAAAAATTATGACTAAGAGGCAAGGTGTAAGTACCTCGCCCACAAAATAAATCTACAATATGAGCTTCCGAATTATTTGGAATATACTTAAGTACTAAATTTTGCAAGGTCCTATCTGCATCAAAACTTGATTGCAGGAAGCATTCTGCGTCTGTTTCAACATTAACTCCTCCAAATGTGATATATGGCGTTTCTTTGAGATAGACCTCTTCAACTTTATCTTTGGAGAGAAATTTAAGGCGTACTAGATCATGTCTTATAGCAAATTCAGTTAAGTAAGAGATGTGTTTTTCGCTTATTATTTTGCTTATTATGTCTTCTTCTGACTCTACTACAATATCGATCCCATTACTCACTTCATTCAAAAACAACTGCACCTTTTGCTTGTCTCGCAACACCACCTTCATCGCCTCTTTCAATGGCTCAATGAGGCGTGATAACTTGGGAGTGAGAGCTATGCAAGTATCTATATTGATTATTTGGTGAGATCTAAATCTACAGAATCCTAGAAAGATCTGCCCGTCCTTTTTGACGCATTTTAAATTTGCGCGCCGGCGCGTCCCTGATGGCAAAAATATTACAGGATTTAACTTCGTCTCTATGCCTCCTGATTTTAGCGCTTTGGATATAATTTGATGCTTAAAATCTCGGTAAGTCTCTTCGTTTAAATGCTGAAGCATACACCCCCCGCAAGATCCGAAATATTTACATGGCGGCTTTACGCGAGACTGAGATTTTTCTAATACACCAAGAGTGATAGCATTTGTTTGTCCGCGGTAACTATGTCTTTCAAATTCTACTAACTCACCCGGGACGGTATATGGTAATTCCAACACACCCAGTACGGTCTTTGAAACACCTAGTCCATTAGCGTTCAAACGTTCGATTACGCACTTATCTTTTTCTATAATAGCCATGCATCAACTCAGAGTATAAAAATATAAATACAGAAGAAACCAGGAAAAAGCGCTAAAAATATTGCGCCGCAAAAAGAACTATGCTAGCCTCAAATTCTGATCTTGAACAGCCTAATTGTTGACTATTCAAGCTGTAATCTTAAATAATACGGTACCATAATTATGACAAAATCGCATATGCCAGAGTTTAAAGCGCCAGATTTTACAAATTTAAATAACGCTTTTAAGAAAAATGCAGAAGCTTTTACAACTGCAGCACAAATGGCAACTGAAAGCATGAACGTCTTACTTCGTCGTTATTCTGAAATAGCTCAAAACCAAATTACAGAATCTTTTGATGCAA
>JAZKAD010000027.1:0-4028 GCA_040389305.1 Pseudomonadota bacterium
ATCTTAAAAATATAAAACTTAAAACAAACGCTCGCAATAAAACTGATCTGATTAAAATTTTTAGACAAAGCGCAAGAGAATGGTTTTAACTGCAGCAGGAATTAAGATGAGTGGCATGAACAAAAAAGCATATTCCTACGTGACTCAATTACAAAAAAGCTTAAATTATAGTTTTGACCCACTAAAATACCTTAACATAAACGTATTTTTTTATATTAAAATCTTCAACAATGGTAAGTATATATTACTTAGCAACCATAGCGCATGGCAAAAACACCACTACTTGCATGTTCATAATCAAGGAAAATTCTTTGAAACTTGCAATAAATTATCGCTTAAGAACCAACTTAAATATTTTATGTGGCCAAGTGATCCCGTAGATGAATTATTATTGGATTTATATAAACACAATATATGGAATGGTATCAGTTTTTGTATCAGGCTTGAGGATAGTATAGAAAGATTTTGTTTTGCTTCTACCAATAAGAATTGGCAAATCAAGAGTTGTTATTTAAACAATATAGATTTATTAAAGCGTTTTTTAGTTTTTTTTCGTGAAAAGTCGTCCTTCAGCTTACAAAATCTCGACAATCAATATTGTGGGATTTTCCGTGATGGTGTGGATATAATGCAAATAGAACAAGAAGCCAATAAAATAGATGTTTATGATCAGGTATTACACAATGAGGCTATTACTATTCCGAAATATAGTATAAGTAACACTATCAGTGGTGCTAAACTTTCTCCGCGCGAAACGGAGTGTTTATATTACATATCTCAGGGCTATTTGATGCGTGAAATAGCTGCCAGTTTAGGTATTTCTGTGAGTGCGGTGGAATATTATTTAAATAATATTAAAAATAAAACTGCGTGCAACACGCATGCAGGGCTTTTAAGTCTTAGTAGGCTTAATTCCTAACTATTATTCCTATTATCATCACCAGAATTTACGGTGGCATCACTTCTACAGGCAGCTATGATTTTGTCATTTAGACTGAAAGATAATACCAACTCGCGTATTTATGACACTAGCCCAGAAACGTGTCAAATGCACATCGCTATGAATTATTCCCTATAAAAAATACTATAGTAAATTTAGCGGCTTAAAGCTATCGCGCATTAGCTGTAATGTGTCATCGCTTTACTTGTTTTATTAGAGAGATGAATAAACACTGAAGTCTTCAACATCTCTATAGAATAGCTCAATATATGCAGGAAGGTCAATGTTGGGGCTAAAAAATTATACTTTCTAGCAATGTTAATACCACACCTTCCACTTATCAGCATCGCGTTGCTTTATATCAACCAGACACCCAACAAAGGAGATACCATATGCCCAGCCTAAAAATTAGTAAAAACCTAAACAAAAGTTTTCAAGAAACATCATATGACCACGATCTATGCGTAGAGGCTTTAATAGAAGATCTTTACCAACCATGGCGTTATTCAGTAAAAGAGCGCGAAGCAAAGATCAGCGAAGTACTGCAGCTACTAAACCACGAGCATGAACCAGAACTAACCTCAAATATATTCCAAGCTAGTAACAAATCAATGCCTACAAACATTGAACTCACCTGCAATAATGCAATGCATACAACAACCGTCCTTGTTGTCGAGCTAAACAAACTGAATACACAAAAGCTACTCGGGAGAGTTGTTGCTGGTCTGATAACTACTTTCCTAGTGTTGCCAACCTTCTCAGCCTACGCCTTTGATTTAGATGCCGGTATAAAAGCCGTAGTTGATCCGTTTGCTAAGGGAGTTGTGGATCATTACGGTAAAGCAATCCTCATTTTAGGAGCTGGTGGTGCCGTGGTTGCAAATGGCGACCTCAGAACAAGAGCTTTTGGATTTGGTATAGGTAGCGGGCTTGCTGGTGCTGCAGTCTTGATGGTTAAGGCAACGCTTGGAATAGCTTAAAGAAGCTTGAGGTTTTATGACTGCATCTGAAGAAGTACAACTAAGCCGCTCTATCAACAAGGAAGCCAAATACTCTGGTCTATCACTCTTTGGTTTAATACTTGGTGGAATATTTGGTGCGGTTACCTTAGTAAAGTTCGACCTAGTTTTTGCTTTATTTGCTGGCGTTATAGGCTTTGTTATAGGAGCATTTATCTCAAGTAGCTGGCACAAGGGCAGGGTGCAAAGATGGATTTATTGGCATCTGCCAATTTCTGAGATTAGCGGTAATAAGTATTTGCCGCCATCTCACTTACGTACGTTTATGTAATAGGAATGTAATACCAAAGTATATGAAAAACCAACAAATAAAAATAGTGCTATGGAATTAAAAATCGCTACCCAAAATCACGAAGTGATCAAAAAGCAAAAAAACTTGTTTTTAGGATTCAGTATCCTTTTGCTTGTTATAAGTTGCGCCCTTTCTCTTAAGATAGCCTCAATTGATGAGAAGGTAATAATGGTACCGGCACTTCGCCAGACAATCTCAGTTTCCGGTAGCGAGGTATCTGCCGGCTATCTCGAGGAAATGTCCGCCCTAGTATTCTTACCCGGGTTGCTTGATCTAAGCGCAGATAACGTTACCTACAAGAGAGGTTTGATACTCAAATATACTGCTCAGAGTTCCAAGGAGTACATGAAAGCAATAGCAGCATACTTTGCTGATGCTAAGGATAAATACACAAAGTTTGATCTTTCAACGCACTTTACAGCTAAAAACATGGAGATAGATCCAAATGATCTGGTTGTTGTAGCAAATGGCATTTTGACAAGTATTCATGGCAAACGTGGTCATGAAGCAAAGTCAGTATCTTACCGCATCTCCTATGAATTTAATGGAGGACAGCTCAGATTAAAAGAGTTCAATCAGGTCATCGATGAAAAAGAGCTTGAAAAGCTTGAGAAGGAGAGGGTGCAAAAAGCCGCCGAAGAGGCGGAGATACTTAAAAAATCCACCAAGGAGGCTAATCTATGAAATCGTCATCTTACAAAATACAGTACTTTGTCTCTGTATCTCATCTATTTACAGCAGCGCTATTACTAATAGTGTGCCTTGTAGCTACTTCTGGCAACTCTTTTGCGGCTAATAAAATAGCCGCAATCGAATTGACAAACAATCCAAAGGAGAGCCTCAAGGTCAAGATCAGCCAACTGAGCCCCACAAGAATTGGTTTTGGCGGCTATCCCATCGCTGAAGTCATCGGAGACGAAAACAAATATAAGATCATTTCAGATAGCTCAGGGCAAAATGTTTTTATTACGCCAAAAGCTGAAGTTGGCACGATTATTCCAGTGACGATAATCACGAGCAATAACATGGCACAAGACTTGCTCCTCGAAGTGATGGGCGATGAGCTTATGCCACAATCAATTCTTATAACCATTCCTAAAAAGAAACAAAACGATAGCCCGTACGGTCGCAATAGCTCCGTTTATAAAGCATCTAAGGCGGAGAGTGCTTTGATGCTAAAAGCCATGATTAATGACGAGAACAGAGGGGAAAAATACTACGTCACCGCTAGCGCCCGAAAACTCTTCAGCCCTTCCTTACCACATTTAAAAATCTTGCAATACAAGACCTATAGATTCGGTGATTTAACTGGGGCAAACTTGGTCATCACCAATAATAGCAAGGAAGTAGTTTATCTGACAGAGGAGATTATAAGTACTCTCTTCCGAGGAGTAGAACTAGTGACCTTAAATGATGGATTGCTATCAAAGGGAACTAGTACCAAAGCTTTTGTTATAACAAGAAGAGGTAGTTTGTAATGATAAACAAAATAATTGAATGGCTCAAAGCCAAGCTTAACAAACAACCGCCCAGCTCAAATCAAACCCAAGAACAACTTGGATTTGATTTACCCTTGGACGTAGATGCAGATACTGCAAATTCTCTTCATCATCAAAATCTCGGGGCAATCAAAAAGAAGCAAAGGTTCATGTTTGTTGCACTCATAGCAGCTGTAATTATATCGATAATGACAGTAGCTTCTTTTTTAGGTAAATCAAAAACCGACTCTTCATCAACTAGTAGCTCCAACTCCAAACAGAAAGCGGGCAAGGTAACT
>JAZKAD010000028.1:0-4638 GCA_040389305.1 Pseudomonadota bacterium
CCGCACCCTCCCAGACTTATCTAGATCTCAACCAGTACTATATAACAACCTCCTGCTCGTTCTTACTATAAGCAATCAACTTTGCGCTTTGGATGCAAGTAGCGGCCAAATAATATGGGAGCATGATGGACTTCCTGAAGTTCTTTCCTACGGCAAAGGCGTTGCTCCTGTCGTACATAATGGAAGAGTTTTAGTTTGTTACTCCTCCGGTGAACTTGTAATACTCGATGCATTAAATGGTCAAGAATTATGGCAACTGAATCTTGCCAGAGATAATGATGGACTCCCTGGATTCTCGGCTCTTGGACTTGAAAGTCAACCTATTCTAGATGGGGATAACGTATATATCGCAAGCAGCAGTAATGTACTCATGAAGCTCAATATTGCTACTGGTCAGACAGTCTGGAAGCGCAAGCTTTCTGACATCCAATCAATGAATAAGTCTGGTAATACGCTTTTTATAACAACAAATGCTAAACAGGTAGCAGCGATAAATGCGTCAAATGGTATGGTAGTTTGGGCTACTGATCTTAGCATAGAAGGTGCTAAGGCTGCTAAGTCAAATAAACCAGTTAATTATTTGACTCCTGTAGTTACAAACGGTCAGCTAATGATTTTTGCCTCCGATGGTAAGATGCGTATTTTATCACCGAATACGGGACTTGTAGAAAAAGTTGTCGATATAGACAAAAACGCATTATTCATAACTGTTGATGATAATGTGATGGTTTATACCAAGACTAGTCTTTTGAAGAAAAAGGCATAATGATGTTACTGCAAATAGGTGATATTGCTCCTGATTTTACCCTGATGGCGGAAGAGTCAAAGCAAATAACTCTTTCAAAGCTACGCGGGAAAAATGTAGTACTATATTTTTATCCCAAAGACAATACACCTGGTTGCACTATTGAAGCTTGCGACTTTAGCTCTCGCAAAGAACAATTTGAAAAACTAAACGCTGTAGTTATCGGTATTTCAAAAGATGACATTAAGTCTCATTATAAATTTAAAAATAGATATAGCTTATCCTTTGATTTGGCTTCAGACCCCGAAGGCGCGATATGCACAAAATATGGAACGTTTGTTGAAAAATCTATGTTCGGAAAGAAGTATATGGGAATTACCCGAGCTACATTTTTGATCAATGCAGAAGGTAAGATTTCGTATATTTGGCCAGATGTTAGCGTGCTTGGTCATGCAAAAGAAGTTCTAGCAGTCATTGAGAAACAACAAAATGACTAAAGTAGTAGAAGGTATATTATCGCATTACGATAGTGATAGCCTAGGAACTAAAGCAATACGAAGTGGCGGAGGCTCTGGTTTCATTATTGGACGCAATAGCTTTCAACGAAACCACGCAGATGCTTGTCCTTACTAAATAAAATTTCTGATACACTTAAATAGGTATATATGCGTCCATCAGGTAGAGAAGCAAGTCAAATGCGCGATGTCGTTATTGAAACTGGTATTTTGCTCAACAACCCAGCATCCTGTCTTATCAAAATTGGTAATACTCATGTGATATGCAGTGCGAGTTTAGAGTCTCAAGTGCCTAGGTTTTTGCGCAATTCTGGCCAAGGATGGATTACTGCAGAATATGGCATGCTTCCAAACGCCACCTTTCAGCGGACCAAACGAGAAGCTGCTCAAGGCAAACAAACTGGTCGTAGCCAGGAAATTCAGCGTCTGATTGGACGCTCCTTGCGGACCTCTATAGATCTTAAAGTCTTAGGTGAGCGCCAGATTATTATCGATTGCGACGTGATTAATGCTGATGGAGGAACTCGTACAGCAGCCATTTCTGGTGGATATGTAGCTCTGAATCTGATGGTCAGCCAGCTAATGCGTGAGCGCGCAATTCGCGCAAATCCATTTAAGATGCAAGTAGCTGCTATATCCTGCGGCATTTATAAAGGGAAAGTTGTGTCTGACCTTGACTATATAGAAGATAGCGAAGCTGATATGGATGCCAATTTCGTTCTCTCGGGCGATGGACGCATTATAGAAATTCAGGCAACAGCAGAGAAAGAGCCATGCAACGAAGAGCAGTTAGTATCTATGCTTAGCTCTGCCAAAACTTCAGTTCAAACGTTACTTGAGGCGCAAAGAGAGGCTTTAGGTTTATCAAAGTAACTTGGTCTCATTTACCCATCAAACGCTTCATAAATAACCATAATATGTAATAAAACAAGACTATGATACTTAAAGTATCGTGCTTTACATAGTAATCAAGCGGGATACAGCACGGAGGGGAACGCAGAGACTGGGAATGACGACAGAGTCGACGTGGGAATAACAGAGGGAATAACAATAAGATGAGGAAGTGGAGCTGCTATACAGCAGCTACCACTGAAACATATAGACGGTTGTTAGATTTACGAGAAAACTCTACTTTCCCATCCTTGAGCGCGAAAATTGTATGATCTTTTCCAAGGCCTACGTTAATACCAGGATGTACTTTGGTACCACGTTGTCTTACAATAATGTTGCCTGGTATCACAGCCTGGCCATCAGCTTTTTTAACTCCGAGCCTACGACCCGCTGAGTCACGCCCGTTCCTGGAACTACCGCCAGCTTTCTTGGTTGCCATTTTCTTCTCCTTCTAGTTTAATAGCAATTCTTGCATTTATTTTTGCCTGAAGTATCAGACAAAATTTCGCTCATGCAAGGCTACTTTGTGTATGTTAGCTTTTTGTAATGTCAATAATTTTGACTTGTGTCACGTCTTGTTTATGGCCATGCTTACGGCGATAGTTTTGACGACGCTTCTTCTTAAATACAATAATTTTTGGATCACGAGTCTGGGCTATAATTTCCGCTGTAACGCTAGCGCCCTTAACGATCGGAGTACCAATGAATGATGCCTTTGATGATTCACCAATCATCAATACTTCATTAAACTCTATCTTTGCCCCCGCCTCACCAGCAATTTTTCCAACACGAAGCACTCTGTTAGGCGTGACTTTATACTGCCTTCCGCCTGTCTTAATGACTGCAAACATAGATTCTATACTCCAAGTAATAAATAACAAAACAACAGTAATATACATCAGAGCAGGCAGAAGTCAATCTATAAACTATAGTTTGTTTCAATCTTTCTCAAGATCTTCCAGTAGTATTCGCGTAACATTTTCCAACAATTATATAGGGATAATGCTGAAATAATGCTAAAAAAGCTTATTTATTATGCGTAAGTAGGTTAGCATCGCTAAAATCATCATAAAATCGTTATCTTTAATGCCCAAATCTAAGCCAGTAGCATCTGGAGTAAGTTATAATTATGCATCTCAGGACTTTATTCCAATTGCTTGTCATTATGACGCATCTACCTTACTTACAAAAAATGGTGAACTATCCCAAACTATCCAAATTCGCGGTACTTTTTCACAGACTATTGGTGATGACTTAGCGCATTTGCGAGACATCATACGCAGCACAATACAAAAAAATGTTATCTCTGATAATTTTGCTTTTTGGATACATACAGTAAGACGCAAGACTAATTTAGATGACTCTTCTCCCTATCCCGATCCTCTGTCTTCTACTATTCATAAAGTATGGAGAGATAAAAACTATTGGCATGATAAATTCGTCAATACTCTATACATCACAATAGTGCATGCAAGATCTGATATGAAGATTTCTACGCCTCAGGCATTTATACAGTCCTTGTTTACTTCAAAAATAGAAAAATCGCATGATGAATTCGTGCAGGGAGCTGCAGCCAAATTACATTCCGTGGTGGATAGTATTCTTGGAGACCTCGGATCGTTTGGCGCCACAAAGTTAGGATTGCAAGAGCTGAACGGCATGTATTACTCAGAGCCTCTGTCTCTTTATAGCCGCATTATGAATTTAAATGAACATCAGGTGCTTTTACCAATTAAAG
Organism: Pseudomonadota bacterium; assembly: GCA_040389305.1. Classification (GTDB taxonomy): domain Bacteria; phylum Pseudomonadota; class Alphaproteobacteria; order Rickettsiales; family Rickettsiaceae; genus JAZKAD01. Next base: position 3,890 of record JAZKAD010000028.1, read on the forward strand.
ACTTGTCGGAAGCCCTATCTACTAACCATTATGCGGTTGGTAATAACCAAATCGAAGTTATAGATGGAGCTCAGAAAAAATTTTCTGCAATAATTTCCATCAAAGAGTACCACGAAATGTCCGAAGATGCTCTTGACCGCATCCTGAGGCTATCTGTAGAATTTATAGCAACAGAGATTTTTTATTTTATCCCTAAAAAACTCGCAACTGCGGAACTTACTTATTACGACTATATACTTGGCATAAGTAAGGAGCAAAACCTTAGAGATTGTACAAATATTAGCACTATAATGAGTATACCAGAAAACGCCCCCAATAAATTCTGCAATCAACAGATTAGTATAGCGTTTATCGGAGATAATATCGAACATCTAACCGCTAATCTTGTCAATGCTTCTAAAGAATTCTCAGCTTTGGGCATAGTGCACGTTCAAGAAGACATCAACTTAGAGCAAACATTTTGGTCTCAGCTTCCTGGAAATTTTACATTCCTCAGAAGAACTGCACCAAATACAGTGGACAATACAGCGGCCTTTGCATCTTTGCATAACTTCCCTACTGGCAATTCTACAAACCCCTGGGGCAAAGCTATAACACTATTACGTACAAAACAAGGCACTCCACATTTTGTAAATTTTCATAATGAAAGTGGCGCAGGAAATATGGTGGTTTTTGGACCAACTCAATCTGGAAAGACAGTGGCCATGAATTTTTTGCTCTCAGAAGCAATGAAATTCAAGCCTAGCATA
>JAZKAD010000028.1:4648-41727 GCA_040389305.1 Pseudomonadota bacterium
ACCTAACTAGTGACGATAGAGCAAAAGTTTTTGTAGAGGCTATCGGAGGCAGCTGGGGAGAGACTGAAAAAATAAAATCAATCTTGCTTGAACCAGGCTCCATCAAAGCATTCAATTTAGAAAAAGCTGATGTTAAGAAGAAGTACAAAATACTCACAGAGTCGATAAAATGTCTTATTAGTATGCCCAAAGATCAGCCAAAATTTTTGGTCATTGATAATATGGAGCAAATTTTAGATGATGCTCGTTTGGATAATAGTATTGCATCAGACCTCGAATTGCTTCAGAAAAATAATGCTATTGTGCTTTGTAGCATCAACCTAAGTAAATTTCAGAACCTGCATTCTCTACCTAGGTTTCAAAGCTTACTTTTAAGTGAGTGGAGCCAAATCATTTTACCTGGGGAATATAAAGATTTAGACATTAAAGCTTTAGCTGGTATATCTGAAGTTGAAGAAAAAGTACTGAAGTCGTTTTCTCTTTTATCTCGCTTATGTATATTAAAGCAGGATAATCGGTCTGTCGCTGTGGAGTTGAGTTTAGGAGGTAAACCTGGTGTGCTTAAAATGCTTTCTTGCTCGGAGAAGGATATAAAATTATTCTCTCAAGAAAAAGAGAGGGATCCTGAAAATTGGGTGCTAAATTTATACGAAGCTTTTGCTAATAATATGAGAGCTGATTAAGTAGTGAAAATCTTTTTTCTGTTTTTTTCCCTCCTGTTTTCGCTGGAAAGCTTTGGCTTATCTCTTGACGACTTTCTCCCCCCGTATAACAGATCGGGCGGAAGAGATGGTTGCATTAGCACAAAATTTAGCGCACCCGGGGCTTGGACAATATATTCGCTTGATAAATGCGCAGAAGATTCCGCTGCAAATACCTATAGAACACCAAAGATACGCGTAAGAGCGCAAAGCTGTAATTTTGCCGCATGTTGGACACAATCCACAGACCTTAATGGAAATGGAGAATGCGTTATTTGGCCAGGGCCATATGTTATGCCACTTACTCGCATTTGCGCTCGCGTTGCAGTCCCTGCGGACCCTGTATCTGGGTCTCCTCAAGACGACGGATACACCCCTCGCAAGCATCTTGATTCTGACGGCAGATCTCAAAACGATATACCCATTCAAGGTAGTGATGGTGTACCTTTTTATATAGATAGTTCCAAGATATGCGCATATCACGATCCTTGGATGCTTGAGTATATAGCCCTCGGTACATGGACCATACCGTTCTTTGACCCTATGGACTATAATCCAATAAAACAACCTATGCATTCTGGAAGCGGAATCAGTCCCATTGCTCAGCTAATAATTAATCTTGTAGAATTTGGGATGGAGCTCACGGCAGATACCATGGTAAGCGGAGGTTATGGCCCTCTCGCAGGAAAAGCGATGAGACTGGCAGCTCAAAAGCAAGGCGGTTGGATAAACGATCTCATGGAGTTCATACCAAAAGTAATCGACATTATTGGGAAAAATACCATAATAGCACTTCTCAAGGAATTTGGTCAATTTAATAGGCAAGTCTTTGCAAGACTTGGCTGCGCTAATTTAAAGCTGGGATATTTTCCTCCTCCATACTGCTCTTCAAAAGCATCCTTGCCTCCTTCTGGTAATGTGACCATGATATGCCCTGATAATGGCGATGGCATTAATGTCAACCCTTGGGAAGTTGAATGCGTGCAATCTACAACACCTAATAACGCGATTAACAACGCAGTAAGGGTTAGCTTCGATAAAATGATTCCTATATGCAAAGCCTCAGAAATGGCTGCTGGAAAGCCTTTATCTGATAAATGCGTTACATTTAACATGGCACTGAATGGAGCGTCTTCTGTAAATTCTGCCGCCTCTCATGTCAATGACACTCTACCAAAAGGTACATTGCCACAATGCACTGCTGCTATAAATACAAATTGCGTTAATATAACCCTGTCTACTGCGCCAAATAATCTACGTATCGTTTATGGGATGAATTATGGTAGTGCAGCTGTACCAAAACCATACTATAATGCCTCAGAAAAAAGCCCCGGAATACTACAATACCCTGATTGTACGGCTAGTATCACCTCCTCCTGCCAGACTATATGGGGAGTTAATGCTGGTGGTTTTATTGATATGTCTTTAGCTTTTAAGGGTACTGAAACAACATATTCTAACGACCCTCCATTAACTAGTCTCGCAACTAGTAACGCAGCAGACCCTGATGCGGCAATACATAAATTTCAGGCTCAAATCACTAGAAAGTCCGGTTTGACTCAACTTCAATCTAATATCTGTGTATATTCCAAGAACACTACAGCAAGCTCCACACCAGATGAAATTGTAGGTTGCGTTCCAAGGGCTTCTCCACCCAAACCTCTCTTATCTTTATGTGGAGGAGCTCAATCTACTTTATGCACTATCCTTAACGACGCTACTTCTAACCAGAATCCTACGTCCAATGTATCTACTAATACCTCTCCTTTAATGATTGTAAAATTACAAGCTGGGACAAGCTCAACTCAAGGGGTACTTGGTGTATCTTCTGTGCATGACGTATCTGGGATTAACACGGCCCTTAATCTTGCTGGATTTGACTATTCTGCTTATGTTACAAACGAGAGCTTTGCAACCATACCTTTCTCATCCAATACAGACCCAAACGCAAATCCAGACGCCGGTACTTTATATGGACAATATATCGCCCCAGATGGCACACCAGCACAATTTAATACACCAAATGCTGCGTATCTCAGTGGGATGGAATATACAAAAGGCAAATATAAATTAGGCGGACAATATATATGCTTAAAAGGATCGGACACAGGAACTTGCCCCTCTAATGTCAAGAATTGTGTACTAGCAAAATTACTCAATGCAAATATCACTCCCTGTAGTTCATTCATACAAAAAATGCAAAACACTTATAGCGGCATAAAGCGTTGCTCTGCAGTAACACCCTCCACCTCCTGCACTACGGTTGAAACTATTAATCCTCCTGCAGTCTCAGCATCTGCGGCTACTTCAACCTCAGGAGCATCTGCCGTTACTTATTCTACAGAACCCGTGATTATCAAGGATTGTACACCAACTAGTAGTAGCACTACAACCTCTCAAAAGACGTATTGTTACTACCATTCATTAGACCTAGAATTATGCAAAATAAGCACCGATTCTGCGAATCGTATAACTCCGACGCCCGACTATGGCTCTGATTTATCATCACTAGCGGGAGAGTTAGGCTATTATAATTACAAAACCCCCCCTCCAAGCTCATCACAAGTAACCACCAATGCGTCTGCGGCTACGATGGAATGCGGTGTGTATCTCTCCTCTTTAAGTAATACTGATTATGGCAATATTGCCCCCTGCTCTGCATCTGATAAGTTGTGTCCTAGAATAGAATATTTTACTTCGCCAACATCGTCAGGAGATCCAACGATATTGCATGTTAATAAATGCACGAATGCGACAACTCCGGCTCAAGGCGATCCTACTACAACCAATAGATATTGTTATTATACGGGGGCAAAGATAAATGCCTCTAGCTCATCTTCCAGCACCTCTCCGGACCCCTCAGCATCCTCTACTCTACCTTCTAATACTATTTGTCAACTAGACCAAAATTCTACTATACGCAGAACCGATGATGGCACCACTATAACTAGCAGAGCGAGATGCTCTAAGTATTTAACTAGTTTTAATAGCAAGATTTATCCGGGAATATCAGAGTGCTTACCATATCAAAAAAACTGCGAGCTTATCGAGTACCTTGTTCCTACGGAAGATCCCACAGCAAAAATTTTTGTAAATAAATACAGCACAGATAGTTACTGTTATTATCAAGATGCCAGTCGTAAACCTCAGGATGACACGAGATGCAACTTATCTATTACTTATCCGGGATTGCGTCAATGTTCTAGCGGAGAGGAGATATACTGCAGAGTAGTTACATCGCAAGATGGTTTAACTATTTATGATTATAGCGGCAATATAGAAGCAATAGAAACAAATACAGGAAAGTATTGCTATTCTACTAACAGAAGAGCGCCCATCAATTTCAATCAGAAGGTTTGTAAGCTTAATCAACAATATCCCAACATTGGAATTTGCTCACCTTTAGAATCATTTTGCCCTTTGTTAGAGACAAGAGATGCAACGGGCGCTGCTACGGTCTCTACTAATATACGTACTATTAATAATAATACTTATTGCTACAAACAAACTCCTTCTCCTGTAGATGCCCCTACTTGCTCTGTGGCTTCGGCTTATCCAAATCTTCAAGAATGCTCAACCTCTCAACAATCTTGTCCCTCTGTATCATCTGTAAATACCGCAGAAACCCCCTCTCGCAATATCAATGTTAATCAATACTCAGCTACTGGATATTGTTATTATTACGGCAGTAAAGTTCCGGAGAATCAAGCAATTTGCGCAGCTCCAAATGTCCAAAACACCCCAGCGCAGAATATCTGCAGCCTGCCTATTGGCGGAGGCACTGTGACGCGTAAAGATTCCAATGATCAGATTATAAATCAAACCGCTACAACTTCTTCTAGCGGCGGTATGTGGAATGCTGATTTATACGCTCTCCGCAATAAAACCCCTATGGAGCAGGGACTTTGCACTACCATACCTTCAGATCTGCCAAAATGCTCTGCTATTACCGCAGGAAACTCAGCCTCTGGCAATGCAACATGGCCAGAGACTCCATCAGGAGGAAAAGCCACGGGAACTTGTATTAGTGGATACGCATCGAAGACTCCTCCTATGCGCTACTGCTTAACTAATACAAATACATTTATCTCAGCTTTCCAGACTACCGCCCCTAGTTCTAGTTGCATCCCAAAAATTGGAATGTCGCTAAAGGATAGTAATGGCACCTTGGTGTATAACTTTTCCCCAGGAGATGATTTTGTTGAAATTCAAGGCAGCACTAACACTGGAACATATACAGTAGAAAACAAATGCCAAGGAAGTATGAATAAGGTCTCGGTACGCGATACAATAAATGAGACAGATTTTGGGGCAAGTTTGAGTGTTAAGATTAATGGAGTTACAGGAGTTGATTACCCTAATATTCCCGACGCGTTGAGAGCTATATTTAATATTCAGAATAAGATACCCAATCCTTTTACAGTGTCTGTAGAACCACAAGGTCGGACATGGAAAATGAAATTAGATTTCACATGCCCTCCACCTGCTTTAAGCATCACAATCGATGGAGAGGCGCAAACCGTAACTTATAACGATCTAACAACTAAAACTCTTGTCGTTACGGGCAAGCAGATTCGTTTTGATTTGCTAGATGGAGCAGAGATGATGCAGCTAGAATTTTCTACGGATAGTACTACAGGAGATAATCATGGTGCTCCCGGCGCAATGGGCGATAGTACCGTGCAGTATTCAGGTGGGGGGATGTGGCTTACTTATCTTCCACAAGAAGTATCATCGATAATTAACTCTGGGAAATATTACATTATCAAGACCAAGGATGCTCAAAAATGGAATATTAAATATAAAGTTAAGAAGAAATAAAGAGGTATATGGATGGGACAACGGACAGACTCAACGATTTACTTGTGACCACCTCTATCTTCCAAGGCCCAAAGAGATGCTTTTGCGCTTTAAAGCTCGAACGCTCTTATGAAGTGCATTTACTAGATCTGAGTCATATTTTTCAATTTCTTGCTTGGTACCGCCATCATGTTTCATGGCAACTTTCACGCCATGCACAATAGCATTACTTATGAACTTCTCTTTTTTAGTCGCGCCTGCAATGCGGTAAGGTGTCATGATTTTATATATTTCATATATCATGAATCTCTTCATCGCAGCCTTAATGTCTTGCATGGATCTGGAATTATTTGCAGCTAGGCCGTCATCATAGAAATGCTCTAGGATGTCATTTTGCTTTTCTTCTGAAAATTTTTGAGATTTTCTAATTATAATATAAGCACTAAGGTCTCGTACTAAGCGCACGACTTTCTCCTCGCTACTTTTGAATATTTGATCTAAAATGGAGTGGTCCTTAGAATTCCCCTCTCGAAAGAGGTACTTTTTAATCAGCAAAATTATCTTAGATTGGATTGCTTCTAAATTGGGATTAGCGCTATCTAAATCCGCAAGTAATTCATCGATTCCTTTTGTGAATTCTTCGTCGCTTTCAAGTAGAGCTAAAAATTCTAGATCTTCCGCGTCGGAGCTTTTGCTCCAGGATTCTTTATTTTTTGTATCATTATTTATAGAGCTGGTATCTACGGAGCTGATGTCCATAGATCTTAGATCTTTAGAGCTTTGGTTTTTGGAATGTATCATCATTTATATCAAACTTAAAGATATGCCTTCGTTATCTTCCGCGATTCGCCTTCCGTATATATTCCCCTTGCTCATATTTATGGCGCGTGAAATGCCCGCGATAAGTCCTAAAGAGTTCAATAGAAGCGCATTGTTCCATTATAGCCTTGCATGAGTAAGCGTAGTCAATTGCATGTTGCTTTTTGGGGAATTTATTTTCCTTATCTGTACAAAATTCACTTATATCCATATTTTGCCATACAAGGCCATCGTAGACAAGGGCCTTGATATAACCACTTGAAGTAGTGTCATAATAGTTCCCTGGATCGGCACTTAGGGCATCGTCATTAAGATAGAGCATCACATCCCCTAGCTTAGGAGTAGTGATCTCATCAATATACTTGATAAGCACCCTTCCCGTCAGTAACATCTCCTTAGGAATGCCCATCTATCTATCTCCTGTAATATTTTTATTTAAATGAAGACTACATGTTTTTATCACTTCATTTTCCCAGGGTCTTTTATACTCAAATACTAAGGTAGTATCTATTTCTTTCTTTATTTCTATCAAAAATATGGTTTCAGCCTTCGCCCCTAGTTTAGAAGCGCCACTTCTAGAATTTTGCGAATTAGTATTGCGTTCTTTGATAAAGACCTCAGGAATGCCATCCATAAGATACCAATTATATCCTGCAGATGGCAAAGCCTTAAGTCTTATTTCGATATTAGACCGCCACAAAAAAGTCTTGCCGCAATCTTTCTCCGTAAGTAACAACGGATCTTCGTTTGCACTTCCTATAGCTGAGTAAAGCAGCAATAAACCAAGTAAGTAAAGCCTGTACATATAATTTATTTAGCGCCTACTTCAGCATGATCTTTTCCAATTAAGTTCCTCTGGTGCTTAGGAAGTCTTTTTTTTAATTTTCTTTCTTCTGCTAGATAACGTTGCGCTTCTTGGGAGAGGGCTTTGTATATGTCATTCTTTTGTTTGTTGATCTTAGCAATCTCCGTGCGGAAATCTTTAATTTCCTCTCTAATTTCCGGCTTAACTTTAGCTAAATATGCTTTGTATTCCTCTACAATCTTATGATACTCGCCTTCAGCACCCTTCTCATAACTAGGCGCTACCGTGGTTGCTTCCTTCTTATCTGCAGCATAACTTGCAAGACTAAGTACAGCAAATGCAGTAATTGCACATAATTTAACAAACATCCTCTTCTCCATTATTTAAGTTTATTTTTTAAACCCTTCTTTAAGTACATGTTTTATATACAAAGACGAGATCCACATATTCTAGCATCGCGCAAAGAATTTGCATAGCAGGAAAATTATTGTATCTTTGCTACAGAATTTTTATATAGCTTTCATGAACAATCCATTCAAACAACCTGAAACCCTCTGGAAACTCACTTTTGCCTTCAATTATTCAGAACTTCCAATAATTGAAGATTATTTTGAGAATATAACAGATACAACATCTTGTCATGAGATAGAGTCTTCTACCGTGGAGTCTATGCCTGATGATCTGTGGCAATTTGAGGCATATTTTGAGACGAGGCCTGATATTGAGGTTATATGCAAAAAACTTGGGGATATTATAAGCAACCCCTCTGCAGAAATCGTAGAAGACATAGATTGGATTCATAGAATGCACGATCAATTTACACCCCTTATGATAGGTAGGTTTTTTGTCACCAATCCTACTCACCACGAGGAATGTCCTCTGCATATGGAAAAAATTATCATTGATTCCAGCAGAGCTTTTGGCACCGGAGAACATCACACTACGCAAGGCTGTATAGAGGCGATGGAAGAACTTAGCGCCATCACGACGCCTAAGTTTATTCTCGATATAGGGACTGGGACGGGGATCCTCGCCATTGCTGCCGCTAAAATATGGAGAAATGCCGAGATAATAGGATCTGATATCGAGACGGTAGCTGCGGAAATTTCAACTCATCACGCAAATATCAATGATGTGAGTATTGAGTTTTATGCCTGCGAGGGGCTGCCTCCCACGCATAAGAAAGCAGATTTAATAGTTAGCAATATTTTAGCCAATCCCTTAATTGAACTCGCTCAAGATTTCGAGAAAAACTTAGAGGCCAAGGGATATATAATACTCTCTGGTTTTCTGGATTATCAATTGCCCGCCGTGCTAGAAGCTTATCAAGACTTAGGGCTTTCTTCTATGAAGGTCATCAATAAAAATAATTGGATTACATTGGTACTACAAAAATGAACAAGAAAAAATCAGTTCCAAGGCCCGGGCAAAAATCTGTAAGAAATCAGTATTATTTATATGGTACTCATCCTGTACTTGCAGCCCTCCATAACCCAAATAGGCAAATTCTGGAAATTAGTTGTAGCGAAAATGTATACGAGCAATACAAAGATATAATTGGGAAGCATAAATATCAAATAGTTACGAATGCTAAGCTATCTGGCATGCTCAAAGCCGATGCTACTCATCAAGGCATCGCGGCTCTTGTTAAATGCATTGCAGAAAATGACCTTCAGGCCATTGATCTCAGCGATCCAAATACTAAAATAGCGATTCTAGATCAAATTACAGACATACATAATATTGGAGCCATTATGAGATCTGCGGCTGGCTTTGGTATTAAAGCCATCATCATGACTCACGATAATAGTCCCGAAGAAAATGGAGCTATGGCAAAAGCAGCTTCCGGGGCTTTAGAGATAGTGCCCCTTGTTAGAGTTACCAATTTAAGATCTACGATTGATTTGCTTAAAAAACAAGGTTTTTGGATTGCAGGACTAGATGGAGAAGCTACTCAGTCCATAGATCAGGCAAATTTAAGCGGCAAAATTGCATTGATATTAGGGGCAGAAGGCAAGGGCATGAGAAGGTTAACTTTAGAATCTTGCGACATGATCCTAAGTATCCCGATTCAAAAATCTATGGAAAGCCTCAATGTGTCTAGCGCAGCTGCAATAGTATTTTACGCAGCGACTATTGCTTCTACTATTGGCCCCAAACATACACAAAAGTAAAGAGAAAGAGCCAGACTACATCGACGAAATGCCAATACCATGCGGCAAATTCGAACCCTAAGTGACCATTGCCTTTCTCAAAATGTCCGCGCCTCGCCCGGAAATAACAAACCGCTAAAAAGATAGTACCGATGATGACGTGGGCACCATGAAAGCCTGTGCTCATGTAAAAATTACTTGCATATATGCCATCTGTAAATTTAAATGGCGCATGAGCATATTCAAAAGCCTGCATGGCAGTAAAAAACATGCCAAGTACCACAGTATACCCAAGCGCTTCCACCATTTCTTTTTTGTTATTCTCAAGCATTGCATGATGCGCCCAGGTAACAGTAGTGCCCGAAAGAAGCAATGTCAGAGTATTCATCAGGGGTATGTCCCAAGGATCAAACGTTTGGATGTCTTTAGGAGGCCAAGTTCCATTGGATATCGGCCATATGCCAGTTGCATCTAATATATGCTCTGGAAAAATACTTGCATTAAAAAATGAGAAGAAAAATGCAAAGAAAAACATCACTTCTGAGAGAATAAAAAGAGCCATTCCAATGCGCAGCCCCATCCTTACAGGGTCTGTATGAGCATGGTCTACGAGCCCTTCTCGCACTATATCTTTCCACCATTTTACAAGGCAGCTAATAAGGGAGATGATACCGAACCCAAGGACAAAGTGGCCTAAGTTATAGCCATGCATCATCATTACAGCGCCGCTAGTCACGAATAGCAGGGAAAAGGAGGCAATAATAGGCCATGGACTAGGATTAACCAAGTGATATGGGTGATTAACTTCTGAATGATCCATAAATTCGTCTCTACAAAATCTGGATAAATGATAAAATAAAACTCCTCTTATGTACAGTGGTTTATCTCATATCGCTATTCAAATTAATTTTCTATATCACCGGCGCCATCACTGAGTGCTCAGCTAGTTGCGGACATGAAGTAATTTGCGGATGGGCTATAAGCCGGATTCTGTCGGAAATAATAAATTATTCCCGCGTGACTATTTATCTGACGTATATGTTACCATATATGTTCAAGCAACCTACCCGCGCAAAGATGCTGATTGGAAATAAATCAGGGGCGAGCCCTCCCTTGCGCCTATTTGGTTTTGCTCCGAGTGGGGTTTACCATGCGCATCTTGTTGCCAAGATACCGGTGCGCTCTTACCACACCTTTTCACCCTTACTTCTGTAGCTTTAACGCAATAGAAGCGGTATATTTTCTGCGGCACTTTCCCTAAGGTTACCCTCGCCGGGCGTTACCCGGCACTCTATTTCTATGGAGTCCGGACTTTCCTCGCAAAAGCGCAGTCACACGCCCATCCGCTAAGGCGTATTATGTACGATATGCAATATGAGTCAATAGTCATTTCAGACGAGGCGAGGCGTAACTGGCCTTACCGCTCTAGTACCACCTCTAGCTAGGACGGAGGTGACCACTCTCGCGTCAATACTTTAACACCCCTTGGAAAATCTTTACTTTTTTAGCAATTCAGCGTAATATCTGCTTTTTTATTTCAAGCTATAGGCTTTATTTGAAATATCTATCCATCCTAATACTTTTTCTTTTAACTGGGTGCATGTCATCAGAGGATGCATTGCACAGAAGTCTCTCTCGTGGAGATTCTAAACAAAAGCAATATGTAGGGCATTATAAAATTGGCAAGACTTATACTGTTAATGGTAAGGCTTACAAGCCCGAAGCAAAGAAAAACCATAGCGAAATAGGTCTTGCATCGTGGTATGGCAAGCGTCATGGCTTTCACGGTAAAAAAACTGCCAATGGAGATAAATATAATAAGGATTCACTAACAGCCGCACATCCTACTTTGCCCCTTCCTAGCATGCTCAAAGTCACGAATCTTGCAAATAACAAATCTCTTATAGTAATGGCCAATGATAGAGGGCCATTTCGTAAGGATCGTATTTTGGATGTGTCAGAGCAATCTGCAGTCCTCCTAGGATTTAAGCAACAAGGAGTGGCTAAGGTGAAGGTTCAATATTTGCACAAAGAAACTCAAGAATTATTAGATAAACTAGCTCTTAAACCGAAATGCGGATCTGTCGCTAAGAAAAAAATGAAAACACCTAGATGTTCAGTAAATTGTCATATTAAGCTTGTTAATATGCAGCATAAACTTAGTATAAAGCAATAGTCTTAAACCATATTTCTAAATTAAAGGCATATGTTACGTTCAGGTTTTGTAGTCGCATTCTATACATTTCTATCGCGCCTGCTCGGGCTACTGAGAGAGCTTTTTATCGCTAATATGTTTGGATCTAGTTCAATTGCTGATAGCGTGAACGTGGCATTTAAACTACCCAATTTATTCAGACGTATTTTTGCCGAAGGCGCCCTCTCCTCAGTATTTGTACCTCTTTTTAATGAAAAACTTGAAACCTCCAAATTAGTAGCTGAAAATTTTGCCAGCAAAGTCTTTTGGTCATTACTAATTGTATTAATCTTATTTGTGGGGTTGATGCAGTATTTCATGCCAAACCTCATGATTATCTTTGCGCCTGGCTTTCATTTAGAAGAAGATAAATTCGAACTCACAGTAGCTTTATGCCGTATCACGATGCCATATCTTGTCTGTATATCTATTGCGGCACTGCTTGGTGGGATGCTCAACTCCATCAGAAAATTCGCGGCTTTTGCCTTTGTTCCTGTATTGCTTAATATCGTTATAATAACCGGTGGCCTTGGGTTACAGCAATACACTTTGCCATCATACGCCATTGCTTATTCCGTAACACTTGGAGGTATTTTTCAAGTGTTATTTATGCTTTGCGCTGCTAAGCGACACCATTTAAATATCAAATTTGTGAGTGCAGGATATTCAGATCCGGATATCAAAAAACTTCTGAAACTGATGCTTCCAGCTACCATAAGTTCTGGCGCTATGCAGGTAAACCTTTTTATCTCGCAGTCTATCGCAAGCTTTATCCCGGGAGCAGTCTCGATCCTATCATACGCCGATAGGTTATATCAATTTCCTTTATCTATTATAGGCATTGCTTTCGCGACCGTACTTCTGCCTGAACTCTCCAAGCTATACAAATCTAAAGATGTGGACAAAATATTTACAACGCAAAATAACGCTATAAAATTTGCCCTATTTTTGGCCATGCCTTGTGCTATAGGTATTATCTTGCTATCCCATCCCATCATATGCTTGATCTATGAGCATGGAGCCTTTACAAGTGAAGACACCACCAAAACCGCTTCGGCTTTAGCGGCATTCGGAATAGGATTGCCAGCCTTTATACTTTCAAAAATCTTCACGCCTATTTTTTACGCCAATCAAGATACAAAAACCCCAATGAAAATCACTATCTATTCTTTAACTGCAAATACTTTGCTTAATATAGTGCTTATGGTACCATTTGGTCATATTGGAATAGCGCTAGGCTCTTCAATTGCTGCTTGGTATAATTTATGGCTACTTGCAAGATCTGCAAAACGTAATGGGCATTTTGTTTTGATCGCAGATGTATGGCGTTTTATCCAGAAGCTACTTATCTGCTCTTTGGCACTTATCTCTTCTATCTTATCTATGCAATATGTCTTTGGTCATCATTACTACGCAAGCTCTATGCTACTCCAATCAACTAGTATATTCGCAACTATCATAGTAAGCGCTGTAATGTATTTTGGAGCGGCGAGAATCCTTGGAATGTATCATACCAAGTTCCAGATTAAATTAGATAATTGATTTTTTATGAAGGCAACGTATGCCTATAAGTATTGGTGCGCAAAGCCGAGTTAAGAAATCTATTAGATCATTTAAAAATGGAGCTTGGTATAAACTAAGAGCTCGGCTTATATCGTAAATTAACTGACATATCTTCTACAGAATGTTCTGTTTAGAGAGGTTAGTAGTTCGTATCCGCTAGTACCAATAATCTTTGCCACATCGTCAACCAAACAATTTGGACCCAGCACTTCTACCATATCCCCGACATTGCAAGTTATTCCAGTGACGTCAATGGTGCTCATATCCATAGATACCCTTCCTATCACAGGTGCTTTATGCCCATTAACGCTAACAATTCCAGTGTTGCTGAGGCGCCTTAAGTACCCATCAGAATACCCGACCGCTATTGTAGCTATTTGCGTCCCTTTTTTTGCGCGATAAGTACAGCTATACCCCACGAAGCAATCTTCTTGTAATTCGCGTATCTGCATCACTTTTGCAAAAAGTCTTGTCACATTTTTGAGAGGGTTTTCTCCAAAAGGCATGGGGTTTAGGCCATATAAAGCCATACCAGGCCTTGCCAAATCGTAGTGGTATTTATTACCTAAAAATATTCCGCTAGAATTTACCAGACTCCGCTTTGCATCGGGAAAGACATGGTCATATGATTGGAACTTTGTCAGTTGTCTTTCATTATATTCATGCTCCCCCTCTTCCGCGCAAGCTAGATGACTCATTACATACAATACCTCAAGTCCTTCCATTTTTTCGGATGCATATAATTCAGACTCAGACATCCCGAGCCTATTCATTCCAGTATCTACATGAATAATGCAAGGTAGCTTCCTAGCGTGCTTTTTTGCGCATTGCTGCCATAACAAAGCCTGAGGTTCAGAATTTATGACAGGCACCAGCTGATGCTCTACAAAATCTTCTACATCAAAATTTTGTACACCATGCAATACATAAATAGTACCCAAGACGCCATTTGCCCTAAGTTTGACACCCTCTTCTACGCGAGCAACAAAAAAAGACTTACAGCCTTCTTTTTCTAAAGCGAGGGCTATAGGAATAGCTCCAAGGCCATAGGCATCAGATTTGACTACAGCACTGATTTCTGCTTTAGTCAAAGTCTTTAAATATCGATAGTTATAGGAGATTGCTCTAAGATTCACTTCTAGTATGAGATCGGGTGACATAGACTTATCCTAAATTGATAGGGGTTTTGAAAGGTAAAACTTTTTGCTGTAACCCGTAGATATTGCAATAATAAATTCATCTGCGATTTTCTGGCCCCGCATAATTATATCAATATGCCCATTGGTAATGGGGTCAAAAGTGCCAGGATAAAGAGCTATAATATGCTTAGACATTTGTATAGTTTATAAGAACTTGCAGTAATCTATCTTTAATCCTTTCCAAGTTCAAGCAAGATTCTTTCCAAGGCATGCACTTCATCGCGAATTTTCGCAGCTTGCTCGAACTGCAAATTACTTGCAGCAGCAAGCATTTCTTTGCGTAAATGCTTGATCCTTGCCGGCAAAGAGCTTGGCTTACCTATGAATCCTTGGGCCCCTGAGTCAGCCATAGAGCTTGATATATTTGTAACTTCTTCGAGTTGTTCGAAGCTTTTGAGGTTATTTATACTTCTACTTATAGTCTGAGGAATAATGCCGTGTAGCTTGTTATATTCTTCCTGAGTTGCACGCCTTCTTTCCGTCTCCCCTATCGCTTGAATCAATGACTTTGTCATGTTATCAGCATAAAGAATTACGCGTCCATTCGCATTTCTTGCAGCGCGTCCTATGGTTTGAATAAGGGCTACTGCGGAGCGCAAAAAGCCTTCTTTATCGGCGTCTAAAATAGCCACTAATGCGCATTCTGGAATATCTAGGCCCTCGCGCAGTAAATTAATACCTATCAAGACATCTATATCTCCACGCCGTAAATCTTGTATAATGCCCATGCGTTCAAGAGTGTGCACTTCAGAGTGGAGATATGTAGCTTTAATACCAAGTTCATGCAAATAGCTTGCTAAGTCCTCCGACATTTTTTTCGTAAGAGTAGTTACTAAGGTTCTAAAGCCCTTGGCAGTTGTTTGGCGGATTTCTGAGATCAGATCTTCTACTTGATGAGTCACTGGTTTTACTATGCATATAGGATCTAGGAGGCCAGTGGGGCGGAGGATTTGCTCCACCACAACGCCTTCAGTGCTTTCTAGTTCATAAAGCGATGGCGTAGCTGAAACATATATTGTCTGCGGCCTCATCGCGTCCCATTCTTCAAATTTTAGAGGTCTATTATCAAGCGCAGAAGGAAGACGAAAACCATATTCCACGAGATTTGTTTTACGAGCTCTGTCTCCATTATACATAGCTCTAATTTGAGGAATACTTACATGACTCTCATCAACAAAAATCAATGCATCTTTGGGTAAATATTCGAACAATGTGGGAGGCGGACTGCCAGGAGCACGACCCGTTAAATACCTAGAATAATTCTCAATACCTTTGCATGATCCAGTCTCTAGAAGCATTTCTATGTCATATTGTATGCGCTGCTCAAGGCGCTGTGCTTCCAAAAGCTTACCAGCCTTCTTCAAGCTAACAAGTCTCATGCGGAGCTCTTCTTGAATAGCTGGAATGCAGCGCTCTATTACTTCTCTCGGGGTTACATAGTGCGAGCTTGCGTATATCGTGATAGATTTTAGGTCCACAAATTTTTGGCCAGTTAGAGGGTCAAACTCGCTTATTGACTCAAGGTCATTTCCAAAAAAAGATAACCTCCAAGCTTTTTCATCATAATGCGCTGGGAAGATATCTATATTTTCGCCTTTGACCCTAAATTTTCCCCTCTCAAAAGCTGTGTCATTGCGTTCATACTGAAGCTGGACTAAGCGATTCAATAAGTCTTGCCTGCGGTAACTCCGCCCTACTTCAAGAGGAAGAGTCATGGAAGAATAAAGTTCTGGCGAGCCCAAGCCATAAATACATGATACGGAGGATACGACTATGACGTCTTTACGTTCAAGCAACGAGCGTGTGGCAGAATGCCGCAAAAGGTCTATTTGATCATTAATTGAAGCATCTTTTTCTATGTATGTATCAGTTCTAGGAATATAAGCTTCTGGTTGATAATAATCATAGTAAGAGACAAAATACTCAACCGCATTATTAGGAAAAAGCTCTTTCATTTCATCGTAAATCTGCGCGGCAAGAGTTTTATTATGCGACATAATAAGGGTGGTGCGGTTTGTGCGCTCTATGACGTTCGCCATAGTGAATGTCTTACCAGACCCGGTAATGCCCAGTAGAACTTGATTTTTGTCGTTATTATCAAGCCCCTTGACAAGCTCTTCAATGGCTTTAGGTTGATCACCAGCTGGCTTATATTTTGAGACAACTTGAAAGGGCGTCATACACTAAACCCCATAATTATTAGACCTATTAGACTTATATTTGCATTCTATATCATTAAAACAAACGGCATATTATTTAAATACGTCTATGCTATAAGTTATAGAAGCTGCATCTACATTCTATAAAGATGTTATGCATAAGTATTGAATTTGCCCATTAAGTCTACTATATGTTTGAATGTAACACAAGAAAACTGGCAATTATGTTGGATCTCCCTAAGTCTCTTCCTCTTCTCTGTCTTAAAGACATGGTCCTATTTCCTGGGCTGATTTCTCCTTTGTTTATCAGTAGACCTAGATCGTTAAATGCTCTTAGCGCAGCAAGAGAGATTGGAGATGGGCAATATGTGCTTTTTACGTCGCAAAAAAGTCATACTATAGACGATCCTAAGCTACAAGATTTATATAAAGTAGGCGTTCTTGCAAAGATAATGCAAACAGTGAAATTGCCAGATAATAGCGTTAAGTTATTAGTTGAAATATTGCACCGTACAAAGATTCAAGATATCAAAACCAAGGGCGAATATATCTCCGCCGAGTATGAAATCTTACAAGATGATATAATTGAGGATCTAGAACACCTAGAGCTAGTGCTAGCCGAAGCTGTAGAAAAATTTGGCGCATATATCAAGCTTAATAAAAAAGTTAATCCCGAGATTTTTCAGGTTATATCTCAGCAAAAAAATCCAAGCTATATAGCAAATATTATTTCATCTCACCTTACCTGTTCGATTAAGCAAAAACAAGAACTGCTAGAGATGACGAATGTTCATGAAAGAGCTGAGCATTTAAGCAATTTAATCTCGTCTGAAATGCTAATTATGAATACGGAAGTAACTGTACAACATAAAGTGAAGCAGCGAATAGATAAAAATCAGAGAGATTACTACCTCAACGAGCAAATGAAAGTCATTCAGCAAGAGCTGAATACACAAGACGACAAATCAGACCTCCTTGAAATGGAAAAGAAAATCAAATCCATCAAACTCACTAAGGAAGCGAAAGAAAAGGCTGAATCTGAGCTTAAAAAACTACGCTCAATGGGCCCTATGTCTGCGGAAGCTTCAGTGGTACGTAATTACCTAGATACCCTTCTTTCTATGCCCTGGGGTAAGTCTGATAAACCCACTTTGGATATTAAAAACGCAAAGAAAATATTAGATCGTGACCATTACGGGCTTGAAAAAATCAAGGAACGTATAATCGAATATCTTGCTGTGCTGCAGCGCTCTCGCAAGCTTAATGGCCCTATATTATGCTTAGTGGGCCCTCCTGGAGTTGGTAAAACTTCTCTGGCCAAATCTATAGCCGAAGCACTTGGCAGAAAATATACCAAATTTGCCTTGGGTGGAGTGCGTGATGAGTCAGAGATACGTGGGCATAGAAGAACATATCTTGGGGCTATGCCTGGTAAGATCATTTCCATCATCAAAAAAGCTAAAACTAATAATCCAGTGATGCTTTTGGATGAAATCGACAAAATGAGCTCTGATTTTAGAGGAGATCCCGCTTCCGCTCTATTGGAAGCACTAGATCCAGAGCAAAATAAAGCATTTGTCGATCATTACCTAGATGTAGAATACGATCTTTCTGATGTAATGTTTGTTGCTACTGCAAATACATTGGACTTGCCTCGTCCACTTCTAGATCGTATGGAAATAATACGCCTTTCTGGTTATGTCGAGGAAGAAAAACTCCAAATCGCTCGTAACTATCTTGTTCCCAAGCAACTAAAAGATCATAATCTTAAAGAATCTGAACTCACTATTCCAGATGAGACGATTATGGAAGTGATCAGATATTACACTAGGGAATCTGGGGTGAGAAATCTAGAACGCGAAATCGGCGCTCTATGCAGGAAAGTTTTAAAAAAGATTCTCGATGACAAATCTATTAAAAGCATTGCGGTAGAGCCCAAAGATTTAGAAAGTTATCTTGGGGTAAAAAAATATCATTTTGGTCTTGCTGAAGAAGAAGATCAGGTCGGCGCTGCAACGGGTCTTGCATATACCGAAGTAGGAGGAGAGCTTTTGACAATCGAGGCTGTCTGCGTTCCCGGCAAAGGCGACATCAAGGCTACTGGTAAGCTAGGGGATGTAATGAAAGAGTCAACTCAAGCGGCTTATAGTTACTTTCAGTCTCAAGCTGAGCAGTTTGGTTTAAAAAATTCAGACTATAAGGAAATAGACGTTCATATTCACGTTCCAGAAGGAGCAACTCCCAAAGATGGACCTTCCGCTGGTATTGCAATTTTTACTACCTTGGTATCACTTATGACCGGCTCTCCTGTTAAGAAAAGCGTAGCTATGACCGGAGAAATTACTTTGCGCGGAAGAGTGCTTGGAATTGGAGGACTTAAAGAAAAACTACTAGCCGCAAGACGTGGCGGTATTAAAACAGTGATTATTCCCGAAGAGAATAAAAAGGATCTTCAGGATATACCCGATAGCATTAAATCTCACCTCACTATCATCCCCGTGAAGCACGCTAGTGAAGTTTTAGAGATAGCCCTTGCAAGGCCTTCGCAAGATGGGTAAGTATCTATCTTAACTTAATCGCTAAGACGTCAGGGGGCGATACTTCAGCCAATCAAAAAATTACTGGAAGAATAATACAAGAAAGACTGGATTGCGCCTTTCGCAGGGGGCGACAATGGGGGAGGTATTATCTCGCGCAGACAACGCCTGTGCAGATAGTGGTCCATCTTATACCTATCACCCCCCCCCTCTCGAAGGAGGGGGTGGTTGGTCTTGGAAGAATTAAGCCCTGGAAGTGCCAAGTCTTACGCCACTAGTAATGCGCTAGTCTTCGTTCTTTCTAGCATTTGCTCGACAGCTGCTGTCATTTCTTTCTTGATGGCAGCTTCATCTTCAAGCTTGACCCCGTCTCTGCTAAGGGTCAGCTCATTTTTTTTGACATGAGCCATTAGTTTCGTAACTAAGTCTTCTTTTGTATGCTTACCGTCCATATATCTGAAAGCATATTTCTCAAGCAAAGTAACGCCAATTCTATCGTGCATTTCATTCGTCACCCATAGTCCTGGTATATGCTCTGATTGATAACGTACCAGTTCAGATACCTTAGGTTTAGCGGTCAAAATATTAGTAAAGTGAGGCTTTTCTGATGTTATGGTGATGTAGCCGGAAAGTACCATACGCATAGCGTTATTTATAATCTCGCTCTTAATATCCTGAGCACTCGCAGATGGAAGTTTTGCCATCGATGCTTTTACTAGCTCATCTATGGATAGTGGCATATTCCAGTTCTCAGCAAAGCTGTATAAAATTGCTTTCATGAAAGGAGAAGAGGAAGAAAGGTTGTTATCTTTATTACCCTGATAAAAGAATTTTGCAGTCTCCAGAGAGTCTTCAAGCTTCAATTCTTTGATTGGTTTTTCAGGAACTACCTTCATCCCAAGATAGAAATCTTTAATTGACTCAAGATTAAGCGAGCGATTTAGCTGCATGGTATTGCGACATAGAATAGTTGAACGGAATCTACGGTTGTTAATAAAATCCATATATTGTTCACTGCGCACTATATCAGCTACTTCTTTTAGTTTATCCGACACTTTAGCTGGTAAGTTGCCTAAAAACATGCTAGGTAAATTCGCGTCTCCCACGTATTGTAACCCACGTACAGAGGCGGCAGCCATAAAGTCGCTAAAGTAAAATTGCTTGTTATTTTCTTCAAGATGGTCGTGACGCAGATAATGATCTGGTTGCTGCGCCAATAATTCCGCTTCTTTTTTAAGCATTTCTGCGTAAGGCGTGCTTGATCCTTCTAAACTATCTTTTACAAAATCTAGAAGTAAACGCGCTTGTTGAACTTTTTCCCCAATGCCGCTGAAAGATTCTGCGTGATATAGCATCATATCCCTGATACTTCTCACCATATTCCATCCAGGAAGCGTATTATAACTAATGTACGCAAGACCCTTTTCCGTCAGCAACGAACCACAAACGTCAAAAATACTAGCTTGCACGGCCTCTGGCACCCATGAAATCACCCCATGACATATGATGTAATCGAATTTGCCATAAGAAGAGTCAACATCCGTGATAGAAGCACAACGAATATCCATGTTTTTTATGCCAAGACTAGTAACTTGAGCCTTTGCAAAATCCGTCTGAACTTTTGATAGATCGACCCCTACACAATGACTCTTAGGATAACGCAAAGCTATCGGGATAATATTTCCACCAGCAGCACAACCGAGTTCTAAAATTCTAGCACTCTCAAGTTTAGGAGGATTCGCACCAAAAATCATTGCTAAAGTGCGCAAGTGCTCAGGACAGGAAGAGGCGTATGGATAGCTTTCATACGGCACTTCGTCGTAAGTATTAAGTGATGGATTGGTTAGAGAAATTTGACCTGACATGGATTACCCGCTCTACTATGAATTTTGTTATGGTGGAGCCAGGCGGAATCGAACCGCCGACCTTTTGAATGCCATTCAAACGCTCTACCAACTGAGCTATGACCCCATTTGAAGCGCTATTATATTGCTCTATTGTATAAAATGCAAGGCGCTTATTGCCAAAAGTTATACCCATAACATATATGCACAAAAGTTCACAGATAAAATTGTTACACATGTTTATATTTTTATTACTTAATTATTACGATACACTTGCGTTCTTGCGAAATAAGCTGTAGTCTCCTCGGTGAATTTTTAGATAAAAGTTATCAATCTTTAGCACAAGTGCAACATTATGTCAGATAAGTTACCACCAAAAATTTTAGTTGTCGAGCCCGATGACACAGCTCGCGGAATAATCTGCAATGCAATAGAGCGTTACTGGTTTGCTGTAATCAGAGCTACAAACCAAGAAGAAGCGCAAAGACTGCTTGCTGTCAACCATCCTCACGTAGCAATAATTGGGTCCAACTCAAATGAGATATCTATTTTAGATACATGCATGTCTTTACGTAGCGTACCTAAATGTGAAGATATGCCACTTGTGATAATATTAAAAACAGGGGAAACCAAAGAAACTTATCGCGCACTTAATAATGACTTAATTGAATTTATATCAAGGCCATATACTTCAGCTGAAATTTTGAGAGCTATAAAAGCGCTGCTGCGTAGATCTAAACCTGTATTTCAAGATAAAATCATTCGCTATAAAGATCTTAGTATGGATCTATCTACTTATAAAGTTTATAAAAAAGATAGGAGAATTCATATAGGGCCAACCGAGTTCAAACTCCTACAACTTCTCGTGGAATCACCAAAAGTGATCTTCTCGCGTCAACAATTAATGGATTACGTATGGGGCACGGGCAATACTATCGAGTATCGCACAGTTGATGTGCATGTGAATCGTATTCGCTCAATGATTAGAGAAAGCAAAAAAGATTTACCTTTTATTAAAACAGTGCGCTCTGCTGGATATTGCCTGAATTTACCCGGCGAAATAGGTTAAACCCGCCTTGAAATTTTAATTTGCGAGGCGGTTTGACCCACAAAACCCCGTAATCTAAATTAGGACCAAGAAATTGTATGCATTCAAAGCTTCAAAGCAAAGATACATATTACATTATTCATAGATTACTGCATAATCATATCAAACCTTATACAAATAAGATCATCATGGCTGTATGTTTTATGGTGATCTGCGCTAGCACTAATGCCGTATTAATCAACCTAGTCAAGCCCGCGATAGATGATATTTTTCTAACGCATAACAGGCAAATGTTGATATTGATACCCTTAGTTACACTAGGACTATCTTTCATCAAAGGCTTTGCTGAATATTTTCAAAATTACTTAATCAAGTTTGTTGGACAGAGTATATTAACTGACCTTCAAATTCTCTTATATAGTCATTTATTAAAAGCAGACCTCTCTTTAATTCAAAGCCAATCTTCTGGAAGGCTAATTTCTAGATTCACGAATGATATAGCAATGATGCGCGGCGCAGTTTCTACTTTACTTGTGGGCTGCGCAAAGCATTTTCTTACGGTGCTCTTTTTGATATTTTCGATGTTTCTCCTGGAGCCTAGATTATCAATTCTAGTGTTTTTTGTTTTTCCGCTAGCAATATATCCCGTACAACGCCTTGGTCGCCGCATGCGAAATATAGCATCTAGCACTCAAGAAGAGCTTGGGTCTTATATAGCAAAGCTTGATGAAACATTCCATTCTATCAAAGTTGTCAAATCTTACATGGCGGAAGAGCTCGAGGTAGAAAAGGCTAAAACTATAGTCGAGAAAATTTTAGAGCTTTACAAAACTTCCGCTAAATTTGATTCCCTAACCTCCCCTATCATGGAAATTTTGAGTGGGATGGCTATAGCAGGGATTATATTATATGGCGGCCATATGATTATAGATGGCGAGACTACAACGGGCTCGCTTTTTGCCTTCATCACCGCCTTCGTCTCGGCCTATAGACCATATAAAAGCCTAGTATCACTTAATGTCAATTTACAAGAAGGTCTTGCCGCCTCTAAGCGCTTATTCCAGGTATTAGATCAGGAGCCCACGATTAAAGATGACAAAGAAGCGGTGGACGCGCACTTTACCCAAACGAATATTGTATTTAGGGATGTTTCGTTAAATTTTGAGGGTAAAATCGCCATAGAGAAGATCAATTTGGTTATAGAATCTGGTAAAACTACTGCTATCGTCGGGCAATCTGGAGGCGGAAAGACTTCTATAGCGAATCTTCTTGTAAGATTTTATGAACCAAATTCTGGAAGTATCAGTATAGATGGCCATGATATTTCAAAGATCACTCTATCCTCTCTCAGAAGCCAAATTGCACTCATTACTCAAGATACTATGTTATTTGACGCTAGCGTATCTGAAAATATTGCTTACGGTAGTTCTCATGCAAATCAAGTAGACGTTACTGAGGCTGCCAAAGCCGCTGGCGCGCATGAATTTATTATGAAGCTGCCCCATGGATACCAGACAATCATTGGATCTCAAGGCATGACATTGTCAGGTGGACAGAGGCAAAGACTGTCTATAGCTCGTGCTTTTTTGAAAGACGCCCCAATTCTTATAATGGATGAAGCTACAAGCTCACTAGACACTCAATCTGAGCTTATTGTGCAAAAGGCAATTAAGGATCTAAGGCGGAATCGCACTACTTTAATTGTGACGCATAGGCTCTCGTCAATTGTAGATAGCGACATGATTCTCGTGGTCAAAAATGGAGCAGTTATAGAGTCAGGCGACCATAACACTCTGATGTCTTTGAAAAAAGAATATTATCAGATGTTTATCAGAGAAGAGGAAGTTTAGAAGAGGAAGTTTAGAAGCGACTTAATACTACAGCTTATTTTGGCAATGATAAGCTGGCGCGACAAAATCCATGGGATTCGCATGATTGCCATTTACTAAAACTTCAAAATGCAAATGCTCATTTGTCACTTTTCCACTACTTCCTTGTAGGCCAATTTTTTGACCTTGAATAACCTTCGTTCCAGTAGCAACAAAAGCTTTTTTAAGATGAGCGTATCTGGTTTTAAAATGTTTGCCATGCACAATGGTTACAATAAGTCCGTATCCGGTCTCGTGAGAAACGGCAATCACCACCCCTTCGGCTGCTGCGTATACATTCGTAGCGAGAGGTCCTGCAAAGTCAGTACCATAATGGAATTTTTTTGTCTTGGTGCATGGGTGCAAGCGCATACCAAAACCACTAGTAAGCCTTGAGTTCGTTTCGGGGAAAAATATAGGGACATGCTTGGCTAAATCATCGATTTGATACAAAGCCTCAATATAATCTTTTCCATGGTAAGCCACATCAGGCGCTCCTTGCTTATCCACAAGATCAAATGGAGAATTTGCTTTTATTTGATGGCGTTCATGAGCTAGTTTTTTGGTTTCTGTAGAAGAATAAATCGTATATTTATCATTTAATTTAGACAAAATTTTACGAAGCTCTGATATTTTGGCTTTAGCCCTATGCTGCAAAAGTTGAACAGCTCCAAAATGAGAGGACGCATTAGAAGATATCTGAGAAGTTATTTGCTGAATATACGCTCTATTATTAATATCATCATTTATGGCAGGCCCGTAGCCTTTAAAGTATAAACATTTATCCCTGGAGGTATGAGCAAGATTATATCTCGCTACTACAGCACCATGTTTTATTTTATGAGTTTTTTTAAGGCTAGTTTCTATATTAGACAATAATTTTTGACTATGGTTATGCGATGCGCAGCCAGATAATACAAGAGACAAAAAAAGAGTAATCAGTACAGCTAGTGGCATAGAAAAAATTACATTAATGACTTGCGCCTTCTAGCTCGTCACCTTCACAGAAGGGCGCAGAGGGAGTGGGTTGCTTCGCTAGTTTTTACTCTCCTCGCAAATCTTTTTTGTAGACACTACACTTCAGCTGTTTACAAGGAATTCTTTGAATGCTCTAAAGGTATGAAATTTATTAAAATGACCAATGATCACTTTATTATATTTTCCAGTTAGTTCAACTATTACCTTCTTAGCGCTAGTTATTTTTTTAAGATCCTCCAAGCTAATGCTATACATCGCGTCTTCTTCAAAACTACCATCCTCTATATTATAAGACGCCACTTTTGGTGGAAGCGCGGGGAATAAGCTAATAATATCTTCGGAATCAACCAAGAATTTAAGGCTACTATTCGTACCGTTAAATTGCCCCTCTTGCTTACGACACACCCATCTTACATGCATAGTATATTTTTCTGCATTGATATTTTTTTGCAGTATAAAGTAAAAACTACCATCTTTGGTATTTACAAAACTTAAGTAGATGGGCTCTGAAGTAGAGCTGCCTTTTGTCATATCCTTGTTATACTCTCTACTTGTTTCAATCGCAAAACACGAACTCAAAAGCAAAGGCAGCAATATTACCCTTATGCAAGTACAAACTCTACTTAAGCGAAAATATTGCAAGATATTACGGAGCCGCTCTAATCTCACAACTATTCTCCTGATGCTGGCGAAGATACTGGGTCCTTAGATTGAGAGCTAGGTTTAAGAGTCCGCAAATCTGCGATTATCTTTTTCATATTATCTAGCTCAAGCAGACCCGAATAAAAATCACCATTGATAATAAATACAGGAGCGCCATGAATTCTAAGCTCTGATGCTAGGGTTAAAATTTTATTATACATAGTAGTTACTTCTGGTTTGCTGATTTCAATTTCTAGATCTTCGAAGTTCAAGCCATGCGCAAGGATTACGGCCTTGATCTCCTCCTTTCCTGGGTTTTTTAGAGCCATCATTCCTTCATGCACGACTTTAAATTTTTCAGGAGCAAGGTTGTATACAGCCAATATTAATTTAGTCATATATTCAGAGACCTCTCCAAGGATTGGTAGAGGTTTGTATATTACCTTAACATTATGATCAGAATCTATAAGTTGATTCACTATACTATTTGCTTTCTTGCAATAACCACATCCATAGTCATAGAACATTACGACAGTAACATCAGAGTCTTTACTTCCTATATATGGAGAATGCGAGCTATCTTCTATCTCAGAGCGCTTTTCTTTAATAGCGTTATTTATCCTATCCTCCATGTCTTTTACTTTACGCTTCTGCATAAGTTCAATGGATTCTATGATCACTTCGGGGTTTTTTAGAATGAACTCCTTGACAGCGGAGTTGATTTCATCATGATTCATAGCGGTAGGCGCTGCATGTACTCCGCCTATAGGCGCAGATACAGACACACTACTTGCTCCGTTCTTTATTTTGTATACTCCATAAGCCCCTAGACACAGAACTATTACAAAGATTGTTTTCCAGCAGGTACTTCTTCCACATTGCATGTTTATTGCCTCAAAAAATTTGGTTTCAAAATTGGATTAATCGTAAGTAAAATTAGAAATAGTATTATATTTTATAAATATAGCGCTGTAAACGCCATAGTATTATCCAAAAAGATATAAGTCCTTTGGAGTGAGAATTATGTCATGAGATCTTCTACGATTCGGCGGCTTCTGACGAATAGACTAAGCGCTCCATTATAAGTTGTATGGCTGGATAAAATAATATTGTTGTTATAGTTTGGATGAGTATAGGAACTAGATCAAAATGATAATTATAATATTCAGAAATTATCAAATACTGCAGTATATTAAATAATATCACTACCCACGTGAATACAATCAAGTGAGGCAAAGGCTTTTGAGACAGAAGTATGGCTCTGTATTTTACCAAAATAAGATACAAAGCTGTAAACAATAAAGAGTCCACTCCAAGAGGCGTGCCGTAGATTTCGCTGGTAAAAATACCGTATAAAAAAATCTGCCAAATGCCCACTCTGCATTGCACAGAGCAAAAATACACAATACATAAAGCAAGGTTCGGCATCATCTCACCGTTGATATTCATAGATGTCGTCAGAGCAAGAGGCGATACTGTTATAACGAAAATAGAAAAATAAATGAATAGTATAGATAGCGCTCTTGGCATGATCAGTGAGACAGCGAAGCACTAGAACTCCGTCCTTTGATCTTGGGGGCAAGGGGCTGGGTTGGTGACCCCTCTTGTTTGTGCATTTTAGCACTAAAATCCTTCGCCGCGGCCTCTAAGGCCTGATCTTTTACACCTCTTCCTATTATATTATTTAATATATTGGCAACTTTATTAGCAGCCCCCAAGAGACTGCGCACAACAATACCACAGCATTCTCTTTTTCTGCAAGCGTTGCCGAGTTTTTCTATATCACTCCATGATTCGTATGGTACTGCGTCTAAGAGATTTATGGAGTCATTTATCTCGGTCTTATGATTTATTTTATCTTTTACAACATTGCCGCCTTGAGTATAAGATAGCATCCTTGCCATTGCTTTTGGATTATGAGTTTTTAGCACATCTTGAAATGGACCTGAACCTAATGCAAATCCATCTACGGCCTTAGCTTTCCGGGTCTTTTCAAGCTCACTAGCCTTTGGCATGTCATCAAAAGCACTAAATTTTCTTGAATCTTTAGGGATATGCTGACTTTTCTCCAGTTGAGCTTCTGTCGTAGCCATCATTAAGATAGTAATCTCCCTTTTATCGCATTTCTGAAGTGCTACAGTATTCACTTTGCCATCCTCATCGAGCAACTTATACTCAGATAGAATAGCGCGTGCTCTAGTGGCAAGCTGAATCTTTTTCTGTTCTAACCGCAAGACATCTTCTACAGAATGCTTTAAATATTCATCTGTAGAAGAAGAGGTGAGAGTAATAGCCATATCTAGGATTTTTTTTATTTGCGGTAAAAGCTCGGAATGTGGGAGCTTCATTGCCTCAAGCTTCGCGCATATAGACTTATTCATATCTTTCAGTCCTGCGTTATATGCTTTTGTCACTTGTGTAAAATAATCCTCAGACGCCTTTGTAATTGCGTCCTTATACTTCTTGCTTCCTAGGTCATTTTTATTCTCTTCGAAGGCTTTGTTAAGAGCTTTTACGTACTCTTTCTTAGGTGCAACTAAGACTTTATGCCACTTCTCATTGAAGTTTTCAATTTCTTCATTTATCGCATCTATAATTTTATTTTTTGTTTGTATGCCATTAATTAAAGAATCTAGAATAGGGGAGATTGCAGCCCCTACAGTAACAACAGAGCCAATAAACGCAGCGCCCGCAGGAAGACCTGACGCCACAAGGGCCGGAGCTACCAGAGAGGATGCCACCTTAAGGTATTTAATACCGCTATTTGTTGCACTTAAGACGCTTTCAGCCCCAGTATGAAAATGATTTACTTCTTTAATTTTAGGTAAGTAAAGATGAGAATCAAAATATACCTTACTTTCCTCGCCTACCCAATCTGGCTGAATTGGAAGTTTGTGTTTTTGAGGCTGCGATGTTGTAGCTCTAGGTTTTAGAGATGGAGTAAAACCCTTTGGCTTATGTCCCTGAACTTCTTTCTGCTGTTTAGACATATCGCTACTCTTACTTAGCTAGTATAACTTTATTACGTCCAGACTCCTTAGCTTCATATAAAGCGCTATCAGCGCGCTCTATTAAAGATTTTGCAGTCTCTCCGCTCCTGTATTCCGCAAGTCCCATCGAAAGAGTTTTATGAAGAGGCTCCGACTTTGCGCTGATTTTAAATTCTGCAGCTTCCGTTGCGGCTCTTATACGCTCTGCCACTGTTGTAGCATTTACTATATCCGTCTCGCATAAAACAATAACAAACTCTTCTCCACCGTATCTTGCAAATAAATCAGTAGCTCTTAACTGCAACGAAAGCAGAGTGGTCAAAAATTTTAAAACTTCATCTCCCGCTTGATGGCCATACTCATCATTCACCTTTTTAAAATGGTCCATATCAATCATCAAAAGGGAAAATAGCTTTTGATTTGCGCTACACTGAGCGACTATTTGTTCAATATGCGTATCGAAATATCTACGATTAAATATTCCAGTCAGACCATCCTTGATAGAAAGATTTACACTATCCTCAAGATCTTGCCTGAGTTCATCTTGATATTTTTTACGACGAAGCTGAGTTCTGATACGAGCGAGGAGTTCATTTTCATCAACTGGGTAGATAAAGTAATCATTTACTCCAATCTCAAGCCCACGAATAACAATATTAATATTTTCTTCTTCCGCATAAAGCATAAAGAAGGATTGCTTTAATTCAGCCACGCCCCGAAGCTTAGCGACGATTCTTAGAGGGTCAGAAAATTCTATCTGGCAGCTAATAATTATTACATCAGGAATAAATGTAGTAACCACCTTATCCATCTCTTCCATGTTGGTAAGAGTCTGAACATGCGCTGTAAGCTTAGAAAGAGTCTTCACTATGTTTTTAGATTGAATAACATCGTCATTAATCAACAAAATTTTATTATTTGTAAAATTATCAGTGAAGTCTACAACCTTTCCGCCAATTTCAGCATTGGTCTTGTTTCTGATCTTAAGTTCATCGATAACAGATCTTGTTCTAGATAATGATTTTACTCTAGCAAACAGAGCGACATCGTTTACTGGCTTAGTCAGAAACTCATCAGCGCCGGCTTCTAAAGCTTTAACGCGGTCTTCTATTTCTGAAAGAGCAGTTACCATAACTACTGGGATATGAAGCGTTTCTGGATTTGATTTAATTAGCTTGCATGTCTCGAACCCATCCATCCCGGGCATCATAACATCTAGAAGCACGATATCTATCGTCTCTCTCGCCAAAACATCAAGAGCGGCCTGCCCTCCATTTGCAGTAAAAACTGTGTAATACTCACCAAGAAGCTTAGCTTCAAGCAATTTAACATTAGGCTCTAGGTCATCAACGACCAATATCGTAGCAGTCATAATATGGCTCAATCTGTTCAACAATTAGTTAATAGTAAAACTATTACTCATCTCAGTCCAGAAATATGAGCACAAGAGGCTGAATTTTTTGCAGCATGATTATAAATGCATATCTCTAATACCATTTTCTTAGTAGAGCAATTCAAGAAGATGATATCACTTTTTGTGATACACGAAGAAAATACCTAAAAGAGCGATTGCTAGCGAGAACCAAGTAATTGCGTATAGAAGATGGTCATTTTTGATGTGTACATAAAAATCTTTAGTAGAAGGCTTAATCAACAACTCCTCTTTCTCTTTATTTTTGCCATTCACAAGAGACATATAGAAGCCTTTTGCTAGCTTCTGCCCGGAAAACTCACTCATACTTTCAAGATCAATAGAAAACCATATATTACGGTTGCGATCGTTTTTAGGAGTTAGGTCATTAGGAGCGCTTGGTATCATAAGAACGGCAGTAATTTGAACTGGTTCATATTTTGGTATCTTAGATAAAAAGGAGCCAATATCAGTTGGAAATATCCATCCTCTATCTACCAAGATACGCGTTCCGTCATTTGTGATAAATGGAGTAAGCACAAAATAACCATGCTGAGAAGGGTTGTTTGGATTTCCCCCGTAGAAAAACATGTTATTTTCATATAAAAAATCTCCGTATAAGGTATATTTCTTATATTGCATATCACGTAAATTGCCTAAAGCAGGGGGGAAGGCAGATGGAGCTGCGTCAAGTTTGGTTTGAATATCCTCAAGTATTGCGTTTTTGTACTCCAATCTATGCAATTGCCAAAAACCTAGCGACAAAAGTACAGTAACCATGAATATGGTTGTAATTGTAGGCCAGAATTCAAACCCAAATCTTTTAAACATCATTATGCCTTACAAAATGTATGTATCTCTGGTATAGGACGATTTGCGATATTTGTCAAAAACTAACGACTATCAGAGGTTAGTTTGTGAATTAAATGAAGAATATGCCGTAGAAATTCCCCTTGCTTTTAGAAAAACATATGGATATACTCCGGGCCTTCGGGCGATTAGCTCAGTTGGTAGAGCCCCTCGTTTACACCGAGGTTGTCGGCAGTTCGAGTCTGTCATCGCCCACCATAACCCGTTCATCTTACTATATCGATTTCTGCATATACAAATCCTTGATATCACTTTCTCTTCACTAGATTCTCATAATTTCCTTGCACTTACTTCCAGTCCTAATTTATACTGGTTGGCTACATTTAAATACGACCTTGGAGCATCGAATGCAAAAGATAATATTGCCAGCCGGCTATAAGCCTTCGGAAAACGAAGAATATATGAATCCAAATCAACTAGAGTATTTTCGGCAGAAGTTATCATCCTGGAAGGAAGAATTGCTGGATGATTCTAGAGAGACTTTGAAGCATCTACAGGAAGAAAATTGGAATGAACCTGATTTGAACGATAGAGCGTCTTTAGAAACAGACACCGCAACAGAACTAAGAACCCGAGATCGTTATCGTAAGCTTATAGAGAAGATAGAGCAGGCATTGCACCGTATTGACACCTCCGATTATGGATATTGCGAGGATACCGGGGAAGAAATCGGCCTGAAGCGCCTAGAAGCAAGGCCAGTTGCCACTTTGTGCATAGAGGCGCAGGAAAGGCATGAAAGTTATGAAAGACAGCATAACGATGATGATGATTCTCCGGCGATGTAACTCTGCGCCCGAATGAACTTCTTTAACTTAGAGAAATAAGTAATGAATAAATCAGAGATAGTACATACCAAAGCTCGTTCTGTTTCTTGCCTAGGAAAGGAAGCTCCATATGACCATCCCTTAGTATACTTAGAGATCGTAGAAGAAGTGGGTAAGATAGATTGTCCTTATTGCGGCAAAGAGTTTGTGCTGACAAAATGAGAGAAGCCAGGAGAAATATAGCACTATATATCCATTGGCCTTTTTGCTTGTCTAAATGTCCATATTGCGATTTTAACTCTCACATTTATGGCGCTACAAATCAAGATGAGTGGCAAAAATCTTATCTAAAATCTATTGACCATTTCGCCCCGCATATTCTTGGCAAAAATATCGTATCAATTTTCTTTGGCGGGGGCACCCCCTCCCTCATGCCCCCTAGTTTAGTTGGAAGTATTATCGATAAACTTGCCTCTTTAGGGAGTATAAGACCGGATACGGAAATTACTTTGGAGGCGAATCCAACATCATCTTGCGCTGAAAAATTCGCTTCCTTTAAAAATGCCGGAATAAATAGGCTATCCATAGGAGTTCAATCTTTTAAAGAGAATGGGTTAAAGGCTCTTGGCAGAGAGCATACCGGACTTGATGCCATCTCTGCTATAGAAGCCGCACAAAAGATATTTACGCGCTCGTCTTTTGACTTAATTTACGCAATACCAAATCAAACTCTGCAGGATTGGCAGGAGGAGCTGAAAGCTGCTATGCGCTATGCTCCGTCACATCTTTCTCTCTATCAACTCACCATAGAAAAAGGAACGCCATTTTATAGAATGCACAGAGATGGTGACTTTGCCCTCCCAAGTAATGATATGTCCGCAGACATGTACCAGTGGACCAATGAATATTTAGAAAGCTCCGGATATAGCTCTTATGAGATCTCTAATTACGCATCAGCAGGAGAAGAGTGTCGTCACAATTTAGTATATTGGAATTATGGTGATTATTTAGGTATTGGTCCTGGGGCGCATTCACGTATTCAAGATAATTCTTCTCTTGCAGTCATGGCGATGATGCATTGGTCACTACCTTCAAAATGGCTAGAAGAAGTGCATTCAAAGTCCGCGGGAGTTCAGCAATGCCACACTTTAACATCAAACGAAGTTGTAGAGGAGGTGCTGATGATGGGCCTTAGACTAACCGCGGGTATCAGTGATGCAAGGCTTTTGGAAGTTACTGGCCTTGGCTTTGCCAACGTTCTAAACTTCCCATCAATGAGGCAATATATAGATGCAAAATTCGTAGCCTTCGAAGATGGGAATCTAAGGTTAACAGAGAAAGGCTTACTTATGCATAGCTATTTAGTTCCAAGATTAATACTATAGCGAAGGTTAAGCGTCATTGAGATGGGGTCATTGTCTCGCCAGGACTTTCCGGAGTTTTTGTTTCATCTTTTGCATGATTTTCTTTTGTTTGATCCTTTGTCTCGGCTTCTACCTTTTCTGTAGTTTTAGACTTTATCTCGGCTTCTGTAGCGGCTTCATCGATTGCATTTGATAGATTTTGATAAGAATAAGCTTTTTGATTTAAAGCACCATCTATAACAAAAGAAGGCGTACCAATAAAACCAGGCACTCTAGATATAGCACGACTCCGGCCTATTGCTCTTTCAAGTAATTCTTCATCATTGAGGCATTTGGCATATTCTTCTGGGGTAATGCCACTGAGCTGTCCAATATTCGTCAGAACATCTCGATAGTTCGTATTAAAAGCCCAACTTTCTTGTTGAGACAGAAAAATATCAAGCATTTTAACAAAGTGATCTTTATCGCCTTTGCATGATGCAAGAATAGTAGCGTCCAAATCCTGCTTATTAGTAATAAACTCCCTTATTACATAAGCGATTTTTCCGGTATCCACATAGTTTTTCTTAAGTTCTGGAAAAATAGATTTATGAAAATAGGCGCAATGCGCACAAGTTGGGGAGGAGTACTCTATAACTACAACGGGTGCCTTAGGATTTCCAAGCACAATATCATGCTCATCTATTGCAAAAATTCCCCCGCTATCATTTATGCCATCTAGAGGTGCGACGACAGAAGAGTTGGGCTCTGAGGTGGTTTTAGTAATGGAAGTAACCTCCTCTTTGGGAGAATCTTTTACTTCTTCATGTTGCTTGTTTTTAGCATTATATTCATCAATATGACTCTGCGCAGAAGTAGAGTCATTTGTTTTATCGGAGCAAGAAATGATAAAAAGACATAGAAGAGGAGCGATATATTTTATCATATGATGATTCTTATAAATAGGATTAGCAAACTTCTAGATAGATATACTGCATAATTACTCGTAAAAGCACTTGGTATTTAAAATATCACATTATTTTTATGCGTAATTTATCTACATGCTTGTAACCAAAATACACTGCTATGCGCTCTATAACTACATCTTGATGATAAGAAAATTCGAGGCTAGTTGCGGCATCCTTGGCTCCAACATGCAAGGTATTGATTTTTAAGCCCTTTTCAGTCATCTGAGAGATTTTTAGAGGAAAAGTACGAGAACCAAATTGAGGTCCTGTGATTTTATGCCAATGTATCATGATTTCTGCAAAAGCTTTATCGTGTCTTGCAAAAACTTTCCTGAGCACTTTATCTATATTGTCTGCTATAGATCTCATAAAATCACTCCTACCGCTCCTTCGACTTATTTTGAAGCGAAGTACAGCTCTTTATCTAGAGTACCTTCGCTATGATCTACTATTAATGTAATTGTAGCATCACCAGTTATATTTATTGTTGTACGCAATAGATCAAGAATTCTATCGATCCCAGCTAAAATAGCCACTCCCTCTATTGGTAAATTTACAGAAGATAAAACCATAGGCAGCATAATGAGGGAACCTCCTGGTATCCCAGCGCCTCCTATGGAACCAAGAGTCGCTGTTAGCGCAAGTATCATATAGTCATGCGCAGATAATGTAACCCCTAGAAGCTGCGCAAAAAATATTGCCGTAAGACTAAGGTTAATAGCAAATCCATCCATATTGATGGAAGCCCCCAGCGGTAACACAAAGGCTGTACTGGATTCGGATACCCCAAGATCCTCTCTGCATACTTTCATTGTAGTGGACAGGCTGGCTTTACTACTACCCGTAGAAAATGCAATAATTTGATATTCTATGCTTTTTTTATAGAATGGAATCGGAGATATCCTACAAAATATTATGATCAGCAGGCCAAAAATACCATACTGCATACCCATTGCGACAACTACTGCCACAACTAATTTTGATAAGCTATATAAAATCTCCACGCCCTGAGTGCCAACTACCCAAGCGGTCAAAGCGAAAGCGCCATATGGAGAAAATTGCACAATCATCCCGATCATTTTCAGGATCATCTTGGACATTGTCTGAAAAATTCTACGCAAAGAATCCGCAGAAGAGCCCATTTTATTTATAGTTATCCCTGTAAATATTGCAAAAAATACCACTTGCATAACATTCCCTTCTGCCAAAGCCCCCAAAGCATTGGTCGGGATTATGTTCACGAAGAAATCCAGCATATTAAATTGTGGCCTCGAGACGTTCGTGTAAGCTGTGTCGAAATTAATGACAACGCCGACCCCCGGCTTTAAAACTTCCGCTACCAGAATCCCAAACAACACAGCAAAGCAAGTGGTGGTCAAAAATGCTATTGTAGCTTTGGTTCCGAGGCGTCCAAGCGAAGCTGGGTCCCCCATACTTGTTATACCAGAGACAAGCACAAAGAAAATCAAGGGCGCTATAATCATTTTGATAGCCCTTAGAAAAATATCTCCTATAGGCTTAACATATGCTACGTATTCTGGAGCATATATACCAAAAAATACCCCCAGAATTAAACTTATAGTAACCTTTTGCCATAATTTCATGCATGCTCCTGTTATCGTTGTTTGGGGATGGCCCTCACTTATTGACTTTATCTTCTTCTGCAACATCTATCGTTGCAGAATAAACCTTGTGAGTAAAACCTTCGACTTGCGTTCGGCCAGATACTACGACCTTCATGCCTGCGGTCATCATAGCCTTGGATGGTTTTTTAGGAAGAATAATATAATCACTCATGCTTAGTGCTTCCTGCACAGCTAGTGCTTGCCTTGTATAATCTTCCCAAAAGTATCTAGTATCAGCTTTTTTGATACTTTGTGCTATTAATTTGGTAAGTTTATTTTTTCGCATCATACTACATACCCTCTATCCAATCAAGATATGGTTTTGAGCCTCCGTCAATATTGAGGGTCACGATTTGGGGTAATGAGTAATTGTGCAAAGCTACAACCTTATAGCATACGGCTTTTTCGTTACATCTTGGCGCTTTGATAAACAATCTATACTCCTCTCCCTCCTCGATCTTACCCTCCCATTCGTAGACACTATTTATTTTACTAATCTGCACGCATTTGGATAATCGAGCTTCTACTATGCTATGCGCTATATTTTTAGCTCTAGCTAAAGTATCTGTGGTAGTAATAATGATGATGCAGTTGGTCACATTATGCCTCACTCTTATCAAAAAATGACATCACAACTCTTCTTCTTGTTTGCGCCACAAAGCAAAATAAAGCCCCTTGCTAGCAAGGAGCGCTTTATGAGTTCCCCTTTCTGCTATGTAGCCTTTATCTATAACTATTATTTCATCGGCATCAGTAATTGTAGAAAGACGATGCGCTATTATTAATGTTGTTTTATGCTCCGAAATCTCTTTAAGACTGGCTTGGATAAGCTTTTCTGTATTGGTATCCAAAGAAGATGTCGCTTCGTCGAAGACATAAATTTTAGGGTTCTTCAAGATTGTACGAGCTATAGCAACGCGTTGTTTTTCGCCGCCAGAGAGCTTTAAGCCTCTCTCCCCCACGCGCGCATCATACCCCTCCGGAAGAGAGGTTATAAAATCATGAATATGTGCAGATTTTGCAGCTTCTATTACTTCGCCGCGCGATGCCAAAGGATTGCCATAAGCTATGTTGTAATAAATAGTATCATTAAACAGCACAGTATCTTGTGGTACTACTCCTATGAGACTACGCAATGATTTTTGCGTTACTTTACGGATGTCCTGACCATCGATCATAACTCTACCGCCTACTACATCATAAAACCTAAACAAAAGCCGCGATATTGTGGATTTTCCAGCCCCACTACTTCCAACGATAGCGAGTTTTTTGCAGCCCTCAATTTTAAAGCTTATATCTCCTAGTATACTGCGGTCTTTGTTGTAGTAAAAACTGACATTTTCAAAAACTACTTCTCCCGAAGAAATTCTGATATCCTGAGCATCCTCCAAATCCTCTACTTCTTGAGGGATATCAAGAAGCTTGAACATGTCATCTATATTGATTATCGCGCTCTTCATTTCCCTGTAAGCAAAACCCAATATGTTAAGAGGGATAGATAGCTGTATCAGATAAGCATTAAGCAGAACAAAATCTCCTATTGTCATGTCATGATTGTGAATTCCATTCACCGCTAAAATCATTATAAGTACAAGGCCTGCGGAAATAATTACTCCCTGTCCCACGTTTAAAATAGAAAGACCCTTCGCATTCTCTACGGCAGCATCTTCATATTGTAGCAATGATTCGCCAAATCTGTCAGATTCGTAGTCTTCGTTGCCAAAATATTTAACAGTTTCGAAATTAAGAAGGCTATCTACTGCTTTAGCGCTGGCTTGGTTATCCAGTTCATTCATTT
>JAZKAD010000029.1:0-11540 GCA_040389305.1 Pseudomonadota bacterium
CGAGGATATAGAAAAATTCCGACTAAACAAAGGAATAGCTAGAATAAGAGAGCTTATGAATTCTTTATCAGTGGCACCATTGCCATTGATGCGTTATGGCTTTGAAATAGTGATAAGGCTACTAAATCCATTTATCCCGCATATTACTGAAGAGATATGGAGCGAACTTGGAGACTCCAAGATTCTAGCCATGTCAAATTGGCCTCAGTACAATCCAGACTTCTTGGTATCAAATACTGTAACTGTTGCGATTCAAATAAATGGTAAGCTCCGAGCGACTCATGAATATGCAGCGGATAGCTCTGATGAGGTAATTAAAGAAATAGCGCTTAAACTCCCACAAATAGTAAAGCATATAGGAAGTAGCGAAGTAAAAAAGGTGATAGTAGTTAAAGGCAAAGTAGTGAATATAGTGGTAGCGTAAGTGTTATCCCAGTAAAACTAGGGATTCCATCCAGTGCAATCCCTAGTTTCTCAATCATTTTAGTGTATTGTTTCGGGGTTGACTTCTCTCAAAAAGGTAGGACGGACTTCGTTTTTCTGCCATATTGTCTATAAAGTATGCGGTGAATAATTCAGCTATTCTCCGCATAAAATACGGAGAATAGCTTGCATGCGAGGTAAATAATTACTATAATCTCCTTATAGAATGCGGAGATTAGTATGTATATACACCAGAGAGAAAATTGGAGTGAGTTCACTTGGGACCGAGAAAAGCTCTCTAACTTACTTGCAGAAGCGAGGTATTTGCAAGGGCGGTTACTAGGGCGCATGGGGGTTCTAGGTTTTCATATGAAAAATGAAGCATCGCTTCAAACTTTGACCCAAGACGTAATTAAATCTTCCGAAATTGAAGGCGAAAGGTTAAATATTGACCAAGTGCATTCTTCGATCGCGAGAAGGCTTGGTATAGATACTGGAGGAATGAAGCCTACTGATCGGAATGTAGAGGGCATAGTAGAAATCATGCTAGATGCCACTAGCAATTACAACCAACCTCTCACAAAAACACGGCTTTGTAATTGGCAAGCGGCATTATTTCCAACTGGTAGAAGTGGTATGCATAAAATTACCATTGGTAAATGGCGCGGGGAATCTAGCGGACCTATGCAGGTGATTTCTGGACCCTTTGGTCGTGAAAAAATTCATTATGAAGCTTTAGATTATAATATCTTGGATCAGGAGATGCAAAAATTCATTAAATGGGTGGAGACAAAATCGCCCTTAGACCTCGTGATAAAAGCTGCTATTGCGCATTTTTGGTTTGTAACGATCCATCCATTTGACGATGGTAATGGAAGAATCGCTAGAGTTATTGCGGATATGATTTTAGCTCGTTCCGAAAACTCTCCTCACAGATTTTATAGCATGTCTTCAGAAATTCAGCTTACACGTAGTTCTTATTATAATGTGCTGGAAAAATGCCAAAAAGGTACGTCTGATATCACTATTTGGATTGAGTTGTTTTTGAATTGCCTTAAACATGCAATTAATGACTCCGAAAAGATACTAGAGAAAGTCCTAAAGAAGGCAAAATTTTGGGAGATCCATGGAAAGGAGCAATTTAACGAGCGCCAACATAAGATGATAAATCTTTTACTGGATAGCTTTGATGGCAAGCTTACCTCTTCTAAATGGGCTATACTTACTAAATGCTCGCAGGATACAGCCCTTCGTGATATTACAGAGTTACTTACGCGCCAAATTCTAGCGAAAGAATGCGCCGGAGGGCGGAGTACTAGTTATATTATAACCAATGAACGGGAATAAATAGCTCCCTAATAAGAGCTATTTTAACGCGCCCCAATTGCTCCCAGTACTTACATCAACAACTAAGTTTGTACTAAGGCATGCGGCATTTTCCATGGTGAATTTAATAAGCGGGGTTACTAATTCAATTTCCTCCATAGGGGCCTCAAATATCAATTCATCATGCACTTGGAGAAGTATTTTTGTTTGAAATTTCTCTCTCTGAATCATTTCACTGACTCTCAGCATTGCCATCTTAGCAATATCCGCAGCGCTTGCTTGAATTGGAGCGTTAATGGCGGCTCTTTCTGCGAAGCCACGCATTGCATGATTCGTGCTCCTAATCGTTGGGAGGTAAGACTTTCTACCAAAAATATTACAGACATATCCATGTTTGCTTGCAAAGTCTTTTGTAGTAGTCATGTAGTTTTGTATTCCAGGATATTTTATAAAATAATTTGCAATATATTCGGTAGCTTCCTGCCTAGATATACCAAGTTGATTGGAAAGTCCAAATGCGCTAATACCATATATTATGCCAAAATTAATCCCTTTAGCCTTTCTTCTATGCTCGGATGTTATTTCATTTTCCGGTATAGAAAAAATATGACTAGCTGTAGTTTTGTGAATATCTTCATGCCTTTGAAATGCCTCCTGCATAGGAATAATATTCGCGATATGACTCAATATACGAAGCTCAACTTGGGAATAATCGGCTGATATCAATAAGTGTCCATTTTTTGCTATAAAAGCCTTGCGGATTTCATTCCCGTAGCTACTGCGAATGGGAATGTTTTGCAAATTTGGATTATGAGAACTAAGCCTCCCAGTTGAGGTTGAATTCTGTATAAATGTAGTATGAATACGACCAGTATCTTGATTAATTTGCTCTGGAAGCTTATCAGTATAGGTATTTTTAAGCTTAGAAAGTTCGCGCCATTTAAGTAGGTAACCCGCTACTTCGTGACCAGATTCGCTTAAATATTCTAAAACGCCAACATTAGTAGAGTAATTTTGGGTTTTTCCCGTGGTTTTACCACCGGGTAACTGCATTTTATCGAACAAAACTTCGCCGAGTTGCTTTGGTGATCCTATATTGAATTCGCACCCACATAACTCATATATCTTGCTTTCAAGAACAGATATCTCGGTAGCAAATTTAAGAGACATGTCTTGAAGGATTTTTTTATCTACCAATATCCCGTTGCATTCCATGTCATGGAGGAGTCTGCATAATGGCAAATCTATATCATAATACAAGCTAAGAGCTTGATTTTTCAGTAATTGAGACTTTTGCTCTATATATTTTGTAATTGCATCTTCTTTCCAATAATCAGGTTCTGGTTGCTCATTTCCTGCAGAATAAGCGTAATGCATAAGAGACAAGTCTTCAAAGGCTTTAAGATCTGCGGTCCCAGTATTTAATGATAACGCTTTTAGAGATGATTTTAAACAAGGTGTTATTTTTTTTACCGATATATCATCAAGATATGGGATGAATTCTAAAGGCAATATATCGCAAGAACTAAGATCTAACATTCCGCTACGCTCTATATCCGCGAGTATCTCGTCAGTAGACATTAGTTTTTCTACTGATTGAACTTTGGTATTAAATAATTTTTCTGCACGCAGCGCTAAGGACTTAAAGCCATATTCTGTAATATAGTTAGCGAACTCCTCTCTATTAGGTCCTGACCACTCTAAGTGATTGATATCTACTTCTAAATCGTGACGAAGCCCAACTAATTCCCAGGAGAGTAGGGCGTTTTCTTTATGCTCTTCCATTAAATTTCTGCGCTTTTCCTGCTTAATATCGGAAATATTAGAAAGGAGATTATGTAGACTGCCGAATTGCCCCACAAGCTCAGCCGCAGTTTTGGGGCCTATACTAGGAACGCCCGGGATATTGTCTGATTTATCGCCCATCAGAGATAGCGCGTCGCGTACTTTGCTAGGGGGTACGCCAAATTTTTCAATAACCTCTGCTTCCTTAATATACTTGCCTTTCATAGGGTCATACATCGACGTATAATCCCCAATCAGCTGCATTAGATCTTTGTCAGAGGATATTATAATAGACTGTCTTTTTTCTAAGCTTAGTTTAGTAGCTATGGTTGCTATAACGTCATCCGCTTCAACTCCTTCTTGCTCTATAACCTTAAGCCCTAAGGCTTTAGCGGCAAGGCGCATTAATGGAAACTGGGATTTTAAAGCATCATCTAGAGGCGCTCTATTAGCTTTATAATCAGGATATAAAGTGTGACGAAAATTTTTACTTCCATAATCAAAAACCACAACAATGCTACTTGGTTTAAAATCGCCAAGAATTTTTATGAGCATAGAGGTGAAGCCATACAAAGCTCCTATCTCAAGTCCATTCGGGCTAGTGAGGCTAGGTTGTACGTGATAAGCCCGAAAAACAAAGCCATATCCATCGATGATTAAGGTCGGAGAGGTCGTCAAAATATGCCTATTTATTATTTTCAAACTATCTTATCAAATAAAGCAGAATATATCACTTGTAATGTTTCTTGATAATGCTCTACAAAACAAATTAACTTTCATAAAAACGCAAAAAAGACGCTT
This sequence comes from Pseudomonadota bacterium, assembly GCA_040389305.1. Lineage (GTDB taxonomy): Bacteria > Pseudomonadota > Alphaproteobacteria > Rickettsiales > Rickettsiaceae > JAZKAD01. Next base: position 4,336 of record JAZKAD010000029.1, read on the forward strand.
TTGAAAAAATAAATTCCGCTACAAAGGTACATAAAGTTAAAAGCGACATAGCCTTCTCAAGGGATATCAGCGATAAAATTCATGGATTTAGAAATTGGGAAGAGTAATTTACGGCTTATGATATATGTTTAAATAAAGTCTCAGATAGCAAAGCTTGCGGTATTTTTATAGACAATTATAGGGCTTTTTAGTATAAAAGACGCATCAATGAATCTCTGTTGTTTCTTATAGAAGATATAAAAATGTCAATTAAAAATTCCAATTCTACCGCCAGTCATATTCGTTCAACCTTTATAGATTATTTTGCTAAGAATGGACATGTTCATGTACCCTCCAGTCCATTAATCCCACATCATGATCCAAGCTTGATGTTCGTAAATTCTGGTATGGTGCAATTTAAAAATGTTTTTACCGGCCTTGAAAAACGCGATTATAAAACAGCAACTACGAGTCAAAAATGCGTAAGAGCTGGTGGAAAACATAATGATCTTGATAATGTCGGCTACACCGCAAGACATCATACGTTTTTTGAAATGCTTGGTAATTTTTCGTTCGGAGATTATTTTAAAGAGCAAGCCATTTATTATGCATGGGAATTACTTACCAAAGAACTTGGTCTGGATAAAAATAAGCTCTATGCAACCGTTTATCACACAGACGAAGAGGCCGTGAGTTACTGGAAAAAGATTTCTGGCTTTAGCGACGACAGGATTATTCGAATTAATACGAATGATAATTTTTGGTCAATGGGAGACACAGGACCATGCGGTCCGTGCTCTGAAATTTTTTACGATCATGGGGATAGTGTATTTGGTGGATTACCTGGAACCAAAGACCAAGATGGGGATAGATATGTAGAGATCTGGAATATGGTCTTTATGCAGTTTGAACAAGTCGATAAAGACACCAGGGTAGATTTGCCTCAGCAGTCGATAGATACAGGTTCTGGACTCGAGAGAGTAGCTGCCGTGATGCAAGGCGTGCATAATAATTTTGAAATAGACCTTTTTAGGGAAATTATCCAGACATCCGAAGAACTTACTGGTAGAAAATCAGAAAATGAAGCAAAATTTTCGCATAGAGTTATAGCGGACCATTTGCGTTCTATGGCCTTTTTAGTGGCTGACGGGGTAATGCCTTCGAATGAGGGTAGGGGATATGTTCTCAGACGTATCATGCGAAGGGCGATGCGTCATGCTCATCAGCTAGGTGCTAAAGAGCCTTTGATGTACAAATTACTTCCAAAGCTTGTAGAGCTTATGGGTTCAGCATATCCAGAGCTAAAGCGAGCAGAAGCCTTTGTCAGTGACATTTTGAAACAAGAAGAAGAAAGATTCAAGAGTACACTTGAGCGTGGTCTTAAGTTGCTTCACGAAGAAATAACGCATATCCCTTCGGGTTCAAGTTTATCTGGGGACATTGCATTTAAACTTTATGATACCTATGGTTTTCCTCTTGATTTAACGGAAGATATCTTAAAAAGTAAGAATATCGGAGTAGACAATGCTGGATTTATAGCCAACATGGAAGCGCAAAAAGAAGTCGCGAGAAAATCTTGGTCTGGGTCGGGCGCAGCGCAATCAGATAAAGTTTGGTTTGAGCTTAAAGAAAAATTCGGCTCCACTGAGTTTTTGGGGTATAGCATGAATGCTGCAGAGGGCACTGTACTTGCGGTGATATCTGATAGAGATACAAACTCAGATGAGAGCAATACTGTAACAATCGTCACCAATCAAACGCCTTTCTATGGTGAGTCTGGCGGACAAATGGGGGATATTGGGGAGATTAGCAAAACTAATTTTAAAGCGCGCGTTATAGATACCAAAAAATATCTTGGAATTCATGCTCATGTATGCAAGGTGGAACAGGGATCTATTAAAGAAGGAGAGATAGTTACGCTAACTATAGATGAAAAATATCGTGATAATCTGAGGGCTCATCACTCTGCTACGCATATACTGCACGCAGCGCTTCGGAGTGTTCTAGGAGTTCATATTTCGCAAAAAGGATCTCTTGTTGCGCATGATAAACTTCGCTTTGATATTAGTCATCCAAAGTCCATAGACCGCGCGACATTAAATCTGGTTGAAGATATAGTTAATGCGGAGATCAGAAATAATTCGGAAGTATCCACAAAGCTTATGTCGACAGAAGATGCAATCAGTGCGGGCGCTATGGCTTTATTTGGGGAGAAATACGATAGCGAGGTACGTGTGATTTCTATGCACAACTCTATGGAGCTATGCGGTGGTACTCACGTTAAACGGACGGGAGGTATAGGGAGCTTTAAAATATTGTCAGAGTCTGCAATTGCCGCGGGCGTGCGAAGAATAGAGGCTGTATGCGGAGCATTTGCAGATAATTTTGCTAAGAATAACGAAGAGTTGCTTTCTCAAATATCTGGTCATATTAAATCCAGTAAGCACGATATTTTGCCAAAACTCGAAAAATTACTCCAATCTCAAAAAGATCTTGAAAAAGAAGTGATGAATCTGAAGGTAAAGCAGCTGAGTTTCAATGAAGAGCGTATAGCCAAAGAATCCCTCGTTGTCTCTTCCTACAAACTTCTTTATAAAGAGCTTCACGTTTTTGATGCAAAGGCGATGCGTAATGCAGCTGAAGAGGCTACAAAAAAATTCGATAATCTTATTGTAGTTTTTATAAATCAAAGCGAAGACAAGCTAGGAGTAGTTGTGTCTGTATCTCAGGATATAGCAAGTAACGTTCCAGCGTTTACCCTAGCGAAGCATGTTGCATCAGTACTTGGTGGTACTGGGGGAGGTGGTAGCAATACCCTCGCTCAAGCGGGTGGTACAGATATCAGTAAGCTACCAGAAATGGTGCAAGAATTGACCAATTTTTTAACCCATAACTAGGATTTTTATGATAAAAAGAATAGCAAACTTAAATATCCTTATCACTTTAGCAAGACTCAGCTGCGCTAACGTTAATATACGTTCCGCAGCTTTTTTTTAAATTAGTCTATGTATCTTGCCCTGCCTTTGGCAGTATATCTCTCATCATATTTTTTATTAAAAAAACAATGACTCCTATGCTTGACAGTTAAAAAATATTAAGTTAGTATTGCTTCAATGCATCATTTGTGTTATTAATCAAGCACAAGAGTGTAAAACATATATAAAGTATATATAAATTTACTTTAATAAATTTAGCATAGATGGAGAACAAAGTGGCAAGGCGCAATGATTATATCGAGGAAATAGATAAATTTATTGGAAATAAAATATATATTTTAAGATTAGCAAAAGGCATGTCAAGGCAGCAGCTTGCTACAGTAATAGATGTTACTCACCAACAATTGCAGAAATACGAAAAAGGGTCAAACAGAATATCAGTTGGAAGGCTCGTGCTTATTGCTCGCGCACTAGATACTACGATAGAGAGCTTTTACTCGGGACTAGAGCATGATTTAGGAGAGCCAACTGTAACACAGCATCAACGTATGTGTATCGAAGTTTCGCGGAATTTCATGAAGATTGTGAGCGCAGAACATCAGGAAGCGGTCAACTCTTTGGTTAAATCATTGGTAAGAGAATCTGCTTAGTTTGATTCTATCCTTTTAATAAATCATAATGCTTCTTTAATGCTGTATCAAAATCATTCATGCTGACTTTAGCCCCAATTTCATGCATGGATGTAACCTTCCTACCTTCTAATCCACAAGGAATGATCCCCAGGAACTTAGTAAGATCAGTAGAGATGTTTACCGAGATTCCATGGTATGTTACCCATTTTTTCACTCTGACTCCTATCGCCCCTATTTTTGCCTCTCCGTTTGAATCATTAGTCCAAATCCCTACCTTGCCTGGTATCACATAAGCATCTATATCAAAGGAACTTAGGGTAGAAATAATCCAATTCTCAAGATAGCTTACATAAAGCTTTAAATCCTTTTGCCATGGAGCAATGTTTAAGTTAATTATAGGATATATCACTCTTTGCCCAGGACCGTGGTATGTAAATTTGCCGCCTCTACCAGTATGTATTACTGGAATATTACCAGCATCTAACAGTTCATGATTCTTTGCATTCGTACCACCTGTATAAACATCCGCATGCTCTACTAAAAGTATAGTATCACTACATTTCTTATCTATTACTTCTTGTACCATGCTCTCCATAAGGGCGATGGTATCGTTATACGGACATAGGCCGCTTAGCTCTTGCCATATCGGATTCAGACACAATAACTATATGGTTGATTATCTATTATGCCTCATCTTGGAGGATCATCCAACGAAGATTTTGTTGATAAGGTATGAAGATCATAAAATTAATGCTATATTCCACATATTAATATTAACCGCAGACTTGGTATGATTAATCTTGAGTCAGAAAAAGGTAAGAAGATAGGCGTGTTTGGCTTAGCTAGAACTGGCACAGCAGCTTATGTGGCGTTGAAAGAGGTAGCCAAAGTAATATGCTTTGATGATAACGCTTCAAACCGGAAAGCATTCGAATCGACGTATGGAGATAGTGCTAGTGCATTGCTGGATATTGAAGATACTGCATGGAGACACCTAGACTATATAATATTGAGCCCAGGAGTACCATTGCATTTCCCAGTACCTCATAGAATAGTCAGCCTCGCTAAGGAATATAATATACCTTTAATCTCGGATATAGAGGTGTTATTTCGCACTCTATCAAAAAAAAATTACATTGGAGTCACGGGCACAAATGGGAAAAGCACTACTACTGCCTTAATAGGTCATATCTTAGGAAAAGACTTTGAAGTGGGGGGTAATATTGGGATTCCAGCGCTTGCATTACAAGAAGAGGCTAGAGGATTTATTCTTGAGCTTTCGTCTTACCAGCTAGATCTTCTTTATGACTTTAAGCCTAAAGTCGCAGTTTTACTTAATATCACCCCCGACCACATTGAACGTCATGGGTCTTTGGAGGGTTATATAGAGTCTAAGAAAAGGATTTGGCAAAATATGGGAGAAGGAGATGCGTTGGTAATAGGGGTGGATAACGATGTCACTTGCTCTATACATAAGCAACTTCTACGAGAAGGAGTAGCCTTTGAGCTCATACCAATTTCAATAAATAAAGATTCTACTGACTTGCCTTGTAATAATTTCTTGCAAGGTCTGCATAACAAGGAAAATACTTTAGCTGCCTATGCTACTGCAAAAGCTTTGGGTTACTCTGATGAATATATCCGCAGTAAAATCGAAAGCTTCGAGGGTCTAAAGCACAGAATGCAGTTTGTTGGAACTTATAAAAATATATCATTTTATAATGACAGCAAAGCCACGAATGCTGAATCTGCTAGTAAGTCAATAGGATCTCTTGAGAATATCTATTGGATAGCTGGAGGAGTCGCAAAAGAAGGGGGCATTGAGTCTTTGGTGCCATTATTTTCAAGGATATCAAAAGCTTATTTATACGGAGAGGCGCGAGAAGTATTTGCAAAAACCTTGGAAGGTAGAGTTAATTTTGTAATTTGCAATTCTATGCAAGAGGCTTTTGATCTCGCTCTTAAAGATGCTTTGCACTCTAATGCATGCGCAAATATTTTATTAGCTCCAGCATGCGCATCTTTTGATCAATTCAAGGATTTTGAAGAGAGAGGTGAGGTGTTTATTTCTCTCGCTCGCAAGGTTATCGCTGATAACCACTAGAAGTACTTCGTAGAGATTGATGTTTGCCCTAAGAATGGCACGGATTATTATAAATTAGCTTATATCCGTAGTTATAAGCTAATTTTTGCACCGCAGTCCTTAGTGAGGATGCTAAGTAATATCGTATCTTCTTCTTGTTCGTCTACAAGATGTACGTATTCTACGTAATTTTCAAGAGCGCTTATTGTAGCTTCAGCATGACGCCTTGTGCTATCTGTGATAGTCTGTTGATTAAATATAGTCTTGAAATAAGTTAAACTACATTCTCCGACAAGATTTACCTCGGACATATTAACGGGTAGGACCAAGTTACGAGCGGTAGTCATAGAGGCAATAATTGCAGCAGTTAGGTCTACGTCTAAAAGATATGTAGAGCCGTCTGGTCCAAAGGCAACTGGCGATATCACTATAACAAGTTCAGATTCAGAGAGTGTAATAAGGATTTCTGGATTTACCATGGATGGCTCTCCAACAAAACCAAACTCTAGAATGGAGCTTGGGGCCTTCATTTTTGACACTTGCTTTTTAGCCTCGATTAACTGCCCATCTTTGCATGATATACCTATTGCGCTAGCTCCTGCGCTACAAAGAGCAGATACAATTTTTTTGTTAATATATCCAGATAATGCCATCTCAATAATTTGAGCAGTTTTTTGGTTAGTTATTGCAGCTCCCGAGGCGAGTTTTTTATCTATTCCGAAAAGTTTTAATGTTTCATCTAAGATATTTGCGTGATCATGCACAATGATGATATGAGCCCCAGTCTCTTTAAGAGTGGCTATGTTTTTTATAGCGCTTTGCAGAAGGGTTTCATCCTCCATAATTCTGGCAGTGAGTTTAATGACTATAATTTCTCCGCGTAGCTCAGAGCTAAGCTCCAATATTTCCTTAATAAAAGGAGCTGAAGAACTAGGAATTTTGGGTGATTGCCCTTGCCAAGCTTGACTGTAATTCTCGCGTGCCATCTTTACTCCTCGTGCTAGTGAAAATAAAATTCATTGATTGATTTACTGGGGGGAGGGCTGCGTTTGTAGTATCTATGAGCTTTGCTCTATCGGATATTTTGTCCGATTTAGTAAAAATGATTTGGAAAGGTCGATCTAAGCTATTTAGTAAATCAATCACCATCATATCATGAGAAGCAACTCCTCTCCTCGCATCTATCAATAAGTTCACGATCTTTAGATTATCTCTTTTACCAAGGTAATGCAATATTAATTCCTCCCATGTTTTCTTCATGGACTTCGGGACTTTAGCAAAGCCATATCCAGGTAAATCTACTAAAGTGCAAGATTCTCCTATCTGAAAAAAATTAATTTGCTGAGTACGCCCAGGAGTGTGCGATACCCTTGCTAAGCTTTTACGATGGCACAAAGAATTAACTAAGCTCGATTTACCAACATTAGATTTGCCAATGAACGCAATTTCAGGAAGTCTTAAAAAAGGTATACGTTTTACCGTATCAGCGCCAGCTATAAACTTTGCTTCTTTTTTAAAAAGAGGGGTTTTACTCATTTGATCACCTTTATGCGTCTACTTTAGCTTACTGCATAT
>JAZKAD010000029.1:11550-16529 GCA_040389305.1 Pseudomonadota bacterium
AACGCTTTCATTTGCATAATTTTTATTTACCTTTTTTATTATATGAACATTCAAACAATTACAGAATCAAAGAAATTTCAAATCTTTTTACTAGGAATCCTTTTTTTGGGATTAGCGCTCACAACAGAAATAGCTGGTTTGCTACTAAAAATTATTTGAGCTACATTCAAGATATCCGTATCTGTAGTAGCTTCGACTGTAGCCATCACTTCCTCGGGCCCTTCATACTTACCAAAAATAGCAAAATTTTTACCTATTTCTTCGGATTTATATGATGTTTTTTCTTCGGCCATAGCAATGCTAGTTCTGATTTGCGCTTTTGCTCTTAGCAGCTCTTCAGAAGATACAGGGTGGGAACGTATCTTGATGGCCTCATCTACAAGTGCATCGGCTGCCTTTGTTAGATTTTCATGACTAGTGCCGGCATATAAACTAAATAGACCAGCATCAGAGTAGCCAGTGTTAAAAGCCCCCACGGAATATGCAAGACCTTTAGCTTCACGAATATGCTGGAATGTTCTAGATGAAATACCTCCACCCAGTATCAAAGATAAAATCTGTGCATGGTAGAATGCTTTGATATCGAGATATGGCAAGCTTTGAAAGCCTATCAAAACATTGCTTTGTTCTAATGGTTTGCTAATTAAAGACGCGCCACTAGTATATTGCGCTTTTGAATAAGCTGTTTTTTGAGATGCTTTGAAATCAAAAAGCTTCATAGCTAGCTTTACTACGGCGTCATGATCAACCTTTCCAGCTACTGATAAGAACATATTTTCTGCATGGTAATGCTTGTCTATATAATTTTGAAAATCAAGGGTTTGAAACTTTCCAATACTTTCAACTGTCCCGAGTATTGAACGTCCTATTGCTTGATCATAAAATGCAGTTTCACTCAATTTGTCATAGGCTAAATCGTCTGAACTGTCTAGAGACTGTGCAATTTCTTGGCAGATAACCTGGTATTCTTTCGAAATATCTTCTGGTGAATAGAGAGAATTTTGGATGATATCCGCTATAATACTCATAGCGATTTCTGTATTTTCTGGGAGTACTTTAGCATAATAGGTCGTTTGTTCACGAGAGGTGTAGGCGTTAAAATTCCCGCCAATATTATCAAACGCTTCGGCTATTTGCTTTGCAGTCTGAGTTTTGGTGCCTTTAAAAGCCATATGCTCTAGAAAATGAGATATGCCACTCTCACGCTCTGATTCGAACCTGCTACCGACCTTTGCTATCAAATTAATGGCAACTGATTGCATGCCAGGCATTTCGTATGTAAGTATATGAAATCCATTGGACAGCCTTGTTGCGTTATATGTCATGTCTAATTTTCTCTAAATGATTACGTAGAATCTTTGCCACGATCTTAATATCATATTTTTGCAGTAGTCTCAAGTAACCATTCTCTGATAAGTTAGTGGCTAGCCCCGAGTCGCTTATAACTCGGGCAAGGGCAGTAGCGAGATCATCCGCAGAACTAACTCCGCATAATATTCCACTAACGCCGTCCTCTATAATTTCGCTGGGGCCTTCGGATTTTGTAGAAACTATGGGCTTCTTGCGCTCCATGGCCTCTAGAAGCATTATACCAAAGGGTTCATGAGTAGAAGAGAGGCAGAAAATATCTATTTGGCTAAAGAATTCTTCTTTCTCTTTGACCCACCCCATAAAAGTCACTTGGTTAGCAAGGTTTAGCTTGTTGCAGAGCTGTTTGAGATGAGATTCTTCTTCCCCAGATCCACCAATCACCGCTTTGAACTGTATATTTTGTGCTTTTAGTAGAGCGAGAGAGGCAAGAAAAATATCGAAGCCCTTTTTTTTAACAAATCTTCCCATACTGCCAATAGTAGGAATATACTCTGGGGGTTTTGCGGGCGTTTCTGCAAGGGTGTCGTTATCTTCTATCTTAATCATATTGGGCATACGCATTATTTTTGTCCGCTCAAATCCTTGGCTTAGCAGGTAGTTTTCTAGATGTTCGGTTAAGGCGAACACATAATCGCATTGTTTAAGGTGTTTGGTGCTGTAATTATGAGCAACTCCCGCTAACTTTATTTTAGTAGCGGTGCAAAATTTTATAGCTCTATTACCATGCGCGATGATTAGGTCTGGTTTTTCCTTCCAAATTATATAACGCAAATACAGACTAGAAATAATATCATATTGCCCTAAGTTAAGGAGATTGTATGGTTTGGAAGATTTACCATCCATCATGTCAATAATCTTAGCACCTATGCTGACTATTTCAACGACATGAACGCCTTCCATTCTCATTGCCAAGCTATAATCAAGAAAGGCTTGCTGTATCCCTCCAAGTTCTCGGCTTAGCATTATATTCAATATTTTATGCATATTACACTAATATTTATTGACTTTTCCTAAAGTTATAGAGCATTTTTCAATGACTCTAAGTAATATATAAGCAGCATAGCTTGCGCTCAAGCAATACTTAAGGTCCTGTAGTATCTATAACATTTATGGCATCATGGAAGCGTTAGAATCTCCTAGCTCTTCTATCTCTCCCATCTCTCTTAAGTGCTTAAAGCTATATATCCCTGTGTTATGACCATCGCTCCAGGTTATGCGGATTGCATAATTTCCAACCTGATTAATAGAGATGATTGTAATATTAGAGGCAAGGGATTCTTCTTTAATACCAGTGCATTTGGCGCAGGTGCAAGCGAGCCTTAGTTTTGTTGTATCGAAGGCATCGATGCGATCGTCGCTCCAGAGGATAGAGAGGGTATTCTCGTCTACTTGTCCCATCGATTTGATTGTAATAGTTTTTTGGGAGGTATAATTTGTAATTTTCTTTGCAATTTCCAGATAGCTTTTTGCCGCCGCGGAAGATGGGTTGCTAATGGCTATAGGAAGACCAGAGTCACCTGAGGCTACAATCTCAGAATCCACGGGAACTTGGCCTAAAAATTCTGCGCCCGTTTTTTCGCTAAGAGCAAGGCCTCCGCCACTCCCAAAAAGATGAGTCTCATGACCACAATTCGAGCAAGAAAACATGCTCATATTCTCAACTATACCAAGGATTGGCACGTGAACAAGATCAAACATTTTAAGCCCCTTAAGAGCTATTTTAAAGCTGACATCTTGAGGAGTTGTAACTATTACCGCGCCCGTTAGTGGAATCGCTTGGCAAAGAGAAATTTGGATGTCACCCGTACCTGGGGGGAGGTCAATAATAAGATAATCCAGCTCTCCCCAGGCGATGTCGCTAATAAAGGATTTAAGGTATTTAGTGACCATAGCGCCGCGCAAAACTACTGGCTGATCTTGATTTGTCAGCATTCCCATGGACATAACCTTTATGCCATGCTTTTCGGCGAGAGTTAGCGCTTCTGGAATATCGTCTAATCTTTCTATGTTAATTCCTAGCATAGAAGGGACTGAGGGTCCCATAATATCAGCATCTAATAATCCTACCTTATAACCAAGTAACTGAAGGCTGATAGCGAGATTTACCGATATTGTAGATTTACCGACTCCGCCCTTACCACTGCCAACGGCTATTATATTTTGTATTTTAGAAGAGCTCATAAAATCATATGAATATATAGCGACCATAATAGATCATGGAGGATTATTCATAACATCAGGGCTTTTGTCCAGCAGATCTTTCGGCGCTTCATTAATCAATATGATGTCCAGTTTTTGTATGGATTTTCTTGTGAAAAAAGATTCAATCTATAAAAGGTAACTCATGCACAAAATCTTGTTTTTATTTAAGATTTATGATATACTTCCAACAAGGCAATGATAAACTTATGGTATAAGGGCAGAATTTATGAGCATAAAAAATCAATTTCCAAAACAGTACAAGCAAGTACTAGAATTAGTACGCTTGTGGATTAGAGGTGAGTTTATACCCGATCCGAGAGATGCAGATCCATGCACCGTCATCGCCGCAGCAAATAGCATGTATCAACAAACCAAGAGTCCTAGTTGCACCTTAGAAACAGTACAACGCTGCGCTGGTGACATGAGGAAGATGGTAGAGCGATTAGAAACACTTGATGACGACAAAAGCATGGGTATTGCTGGACATCTATATTTCAGCGTAGATGGCGTAATAGTCTTTACTGCCACAACTAACCCAGACAATGATCAATGGCAACAAGATCTTGGAAGGATACATGATGCCAGAGATCTTGCGATAGCGTACTACGGTTTACAAGCTTTAAACGAAGCCATCGTAGAAATGGAAGTATTGGGATCTACCCTAGAATTATAAAGAAACTACATGAAACGAATTGAGGTAACATCCAATACGAGGCCGGATGTAGAATCAGATACTGAAACACGATCAGATACATCGGAAGAAGGTATTCCAAGAGATATAATCAGTAATGCTAAATATATCAAAATTACACCACAAGAAATAGAAGCTGAACTCACGCGGGATATTAGCCTTAGTGGGGCTAAACCGAGGCAATCTATTGCTCAACTACAAGAAGAAAAGATTTATGGGATATGCCTAGCTTTAAGAGATATAGCTTCTGCAACCAAAGGACTGGAGTGTGAAGGTTATACCGTGGTATACAGATTTCATGGCACTAGAAGAAAAGATAAAGTTCATGGTGGTAATGCGGTCAAACCACATTTAAAGGCAAAATCCGAGGTAACGGGAAAAGCACCAAAAACAGTGGAGCAATTAAAAGACCTTGCTCATATTCACGCATCACAAAATAAAAAAAGTCTTGTAGACGTAGATAGCTCTTTTGTATCTACCGTCACTGACGTTACAAAGCTCATACAACATACCTTTCCCGCAGAAGCTGACTCTCCTCTTGCCGACCCTCAACTAAGACATAGAGTATTTAATAATGCACCATATCTTAGTGCCTTTTGTGTGCCATCTGGATCTTTGAGTCGTATAAAAGAAGGGCGAGGTAATGGTGAAAGTGAAATGATATAGTAAATTAGTTTGAAGTAGGGATTTGGAAAAATGCAACCAAAGCATCAAA
>JAZKAD010000030.1:0-4852 GCA_040389305.1 Pseudomonadota bacterium
ATTTTTCATTGAAAATAGCACGATATCATCCCTACTTCAAGCTAATTTACTATACACTTCATATCTCTCGAATCCTATGATCCTTAGGCGTTGTTTTCGTATATCCCAAAAACTGACTTATAGAATCTACAATATCATCATGCTTGCCCGCGGGAAATGCTGTAACTTCTTTTAAAAAATGCTGCATCCAACGAGCTTCCTTTGGAAGAATAACCCTGCCCGCTTGAAACAATGGAACTACAGCCGCGAAACGTGTAACCTTATCTAATTTTGGTTTGATGGGCACTATATTCATAACACCGCAAATGCGCAAATCTTGGATGAGAGATTGCCCACTTGCCTTATCTTCGATTAATATCAATCTTGGGTTATACTGGGTTCGTAACTTTTCTGCGGCATTTTTAAGTTCAGGATAAGCCATTCGCTTTCTAAAAATATCTAGCAAGTAATATGTTGATTGGATCACCCCCCAGATAGTACATACTGAATAATCTGAATCTTCTGTAATCTTGATTGCAGTATCCCAACTTTGTACGTAATATTCAAAATTCTGAGGCATCTCAGAGACGAAACATATATCCTCTAAATTTAATAGACTAGAAGATTTGGATATGGGTTCTTGAAGATATTGCGCAGCAAAATTATGCACGCCTATTTCTTGCTCCAATTTTAGCAAAGTGTCTTTTTCATCGCGTGCAGAGTGGAGCATGTCGCCTTCTTTCAGTTCAATTTGGACTCCATTTACGATAAATTTTTTATCCTCCGAACAAATCGCAGGAATTTTTAAAACCTCCCAAGAGTCAGGTGCTGAATTTATAAGATGCCCGCTTAAATCATCTTCATGCAGCCTTTGCATAACAAGCACGATAGCTCCAGTTGCCCTATTATTCAAACGCGTAGAAAAAGTCTGTTCAAACCAATCGATAGCTTTGATGCGCATTTTGGATGAATGAATATGCGTAGGATTATGAGGATCGTCAATGATCAGAATATCTCCGCCCTCCCCAGTCACAGAACCTCCTACAGAAGTAGCAAATCTAAACCCATGATTTGTCGTCATAAATTTGCTTTTTTGGTTATGTTTTGGGCTAATAATGGTTTTTGGAAATATTTGCTTATACCAATCAGAAGTAATTACAAAACGTGTATCCATAGAATGCTTGATTCCGAGCATCTGAGAATAACTAGCAACCAAAATACGCTTTGTCGAATCCTGTCCAAGTAGCCAAGCTGGCCAAGCAACGCTGACGCAAACAGATTTTAAAGCCCTCGGTGGCATATTAATAATCAAACGCTTAATATTACCATTGCTAGTATTCTCTAAATAATCTGCGATCAAGTCAATATGCCAGTTAGAAAGATACCTCATTCCTGGATTAATAGTGTTGAAAGTTTTGTGGATAAAACTAGAAAGATTGCTTCGTAAAATAGCATGTAATGTTTCGATAGACATATAGATTATTAAATAAATTGAGCAGTGAAATAAATATGTAGCAATGATAAAAATTTTTTTAGTAGAATATTGAACTAATCACCATATTAATTAGATTGAAATAATTATTTATGCTTTAATTCTCCTGTATTTCTAATTTAGAATCGGAGCTAGGCGTGGGTAAAATTAACGTAGTTTTTGATATAGATGGAGTTTTAGTCTGCATCAATTCTGAAGAAAGAAGTAATACACCTCACGCAAAACTCTTTGAAAAGCATGGCGCTATTATCAAAGCCTATGGATGCCCTCACTATGTTATTCCTGGGATTATAGAGCTTCTATCCCATTTATGCTCTTTAGAAAATGTACGAGTATCATTTTTTAGCTCTGGCATAAAAGAACGTAACGAAGAATTGATAGAAAAATTGCTAACCAAAGCCTTGGGTAGTAAAGAAGCATACGAACACTATCAACCCTTAATCCTTTCCCGCGAATCTTTAAACCCCTTGGAAAGAACCGAAAACCAATATGGGGCCATGAGAGCGAATATGTTCGGAAAAAAGGATATTACCCGAGTTCTAGGTCCTGATGACGACATTAAAAACGTAATATTTATAGATGATAACCCGATATGGGTAAGGGACGAACAGATACCAAATTGGATTCCTGTACAGCCGGTATTTTTAAGCCGTTACGATAATCTCGCAATACCCGAATGGGGGGAATTCTCAGATAGCGCTTTTGGTTTATTTAATAGCGCTTTTTATCTTGCGGGGTTTATTGATAAATGCATAGACAATGCATCAACTGCTACAATGAGCGAACAAATATTGCAGCAACATTTTGGTAAAGCAGGAGAGAAATACACGCCCTTACCTGAGGTATTTAGATACCCAGAATACTATTACCTTGGCCGCAAGATATTAGAATTAATCACCCCCGATTTACCGTTCACAACTCCTGAAACCCTAAAAAACTCTCGTCCATTCGAAGTTGTAACAAATATTTGCGTCTATGGTGATTCTACTTCATCCGAACATCAGGATAAGAATCCCACCACGCTTATAGAAGATTCCTTGGCTGATTCTTTGACTTCCGATCAATACGATTCGGGGCGGTTATTAAGCAGGAGACCCGTCATTACAATAAGCTTTGGCGAGGATGATGATTATGTAATACCAGAGTTCTTTCTTGAGACCGTACTTGAGCCCATACTTGAGCCCGAGAAGCCTCTTAAAACTCCTCTCTCAGGCGATGTTTTTACACTACAGGACCTAATTACGAATATTGAGTAATGTAATCCTAACCACTTCTATATGCTTGACTATGCGGGGTGAAAGCATCTATTATGTCTTTCTTAAATCTTAAAATTTATGCGCCAAACATACATCTGGCGCTCACCAATAATCTAAGCTATCCATATGAACGATATCTCTATTAAAGCCATTGAATCCAAAGCCTGGCCATTTCAGGAAGCCCAAAAAATCTTAGACCATATAGGCAATAAAACTCCTAAAAAGGGATATGTACTTTTTGAAAGCGGATATGGCCCTTCTGGACTCCCTCATATTGGCACATTTGGCGAAGTCGCTAGAACCACTATGATACGCGCTGCTTTTCAGAAGATCTCTGATATCCCAACAAGACTATTTTGTTTTTCGGATGACATGGATGGACTTCGCAAAATCCCAGACAATCTTCCCAATTCTGCAATGCTAAAAGAGCATTTACACAAACCTCTTACAGCTATTCCCGATCCATTTGGTGAGGCTGAAAGCTTTGGGCATTATATGAATGCTAAGCTTCGGTCATTTTTAGATCGTTTTAGCTTTGAATATGAATTTTGTAGCGCTACTGAATATTATAAAAGTGGAAAATTCGATAAAGCGCTTCTTGGCGTACTCGAAAAATATGACGAGGTCATGGCACTTATGCTTCCAACTCTTGGAGATGAACGCCGTTCCACTTATTCTCCATTTTTACCTCTATGCCCCAGGACTGGACGCGTCTTGCAGGTTCCAATTACAGAAGTTAAGTTAGACTCCGGATCCGTCGTCTATCAAGATGATGAGGGCAAATTTGTAGAAGTCCCGGTCACTGGCGGGGCTTGTAAGCTTCAATGGAAGCCAGATTTCGCTATGCGCTGGGCTTGCCTTGATGTAGATTTTGAGATGTATGGTAAGGACCATAGGCCAAACGCCGAGCTTTATACAAATATCTGTAGAACTCTTGGTGGCACCGCTCCCGTACAATTCTTCTACGAACATTTCCTCGGGGAAGACGGGGCTAAAATTTCTAAATCCAAAGGCAATGGCATCACCGTTGAAGAATGGCTAAAATACGCTCCTTTGGAAAGTATGTCGCTTTTTATGTACCAAACTCCTACAAGAGCGAAGCGCTTATTCTTCGATGTTATACCAAAAAATGTTGATGATTATATAAATTTAAACAGCAAATACCACGAAGAGACTGATGAAGTAGCGAAGCTAGCAAATCCCGTATATCACATACATAATGGCAATGTTCCAAAGCTTGAGATGCTCGGGCTTAGCTTTGCTCTGCTCCTTAATCTTGTATCAGTTTGTAATGCCGAAGATAAAAGGGTGCTTTGGGGGTTTATAAGTAAATATGCTCCTACTGCAACCCCAGAAACTGCACCATATCTTGATCACTTAGCTGGCTATGCATTGTGCTACTATCATGACTTCATCAAAACTAAAAAAGAGTTCTTGTTGGCAGATAATAGGCATAAAGAACTTTTGAACCAGATATTAGTAATGCTGGGTACCATGCCCGAAGGCTCTACTGGCGAAGATATTCAAAAGGGTATTTACTCTGTAGGTAGAGAAGCGGGTTATGAAAACTTGCGTGATTTTTTTAAGGAAATGTATCAAATACTTTTAGGCCAAACCGATGGACCACGCCTTGGTTCATTTATCGCATTATTTGGCATAGAGAATACAAAGAGCTTAATTCTAGAGAAAATAGCTTAAAACAATCCTAGCTCTTCTTGTGTTCTAGCTTACTGAGGAATGACCCTCATTCTACTTTCATGATCCTGTATGAATTTTTGAATAATTTCTTGGTCGGTACAATGCATTGCTTCGGCTTTATCGAGCCCCTCATCTTTGCTCAGTTTATTAAGCTGAACAAGTAGCGCTACCAGTTTATTCAATGTATCTGCGAGGCTTTTTTTGACAGCTACTGCATTTTTTGTTTGATTCGATTCAACAATATCAATTTCTTCTTCTAGAAGTAGCATAACCTTGGCGAGAAGTTCATATAGCTTAGTTACATGATTATTTAGCATCTATGTCCTTTATATAGAGTTTGGTGGGGACGGTAACTAATACCATTTTCAGAATTAATACCAAGTTCCATTTTTAAATGATCTAATCGATTTTTTAACTTGGCTTTGCG
>JAZKAD010000031.1:0-4037 GCA_040389305.1 Pseudomonadota bacterium
AACTGACCAAATCCACTAGCAATAACAAGAATTATTGGAGCCGAGACTAAGATATAAGGCGCTACAAATGTCCAAAAAAGTACGATAAACTTCTCCTGCTTGACAGTAGGTGGCCAGGCTGGATAAGTTAGGAATACAGTTGAGGATAAAAGTACAGTGTCATATATAAATTTGAATAAACTCGCGTTGTCCTGCTGAATCTCAGCTGGGATAGAGTACATGGTGGAGAAAACTGAAATCAGACTAAATAACCCAAAGAAAGTATAAGTACGATCTTCTTTTGGCGCATTATTTTGGCAAAATCTCATGAAATTGAATTGAGTTATGGATTTCATCCGTTCCTTAATTCGTCTATTTTTCTCATTGCGCATTTCGATAAGAGGTTCTGGCACCAGAACTCCGACCCAACCACCGTCTTGACGAAAAATGTAGTGACTACCTAAAAAGAAGATCAAATTAGCAAAAACACCGGGAATTACCCCGTCCACTCCTAAATCGAATATATGCAAAGCGACAACGGTGATAAATCCAGCCGCCATACCAATTAATACAGAAAAGCTCGTACTCCGAAATCCAAAAATTGCCAGAAGAAATGATACGGAAACTATAGGGCCATAAAAACCTAGTATGAATAGCAAAAGCTCAAGGATACTAGATGCCTTAAAAGCGAGAAAAAACGCAGAAGAGCCGATAAGCACAGCGCAAATACGTGGTAACATTATTTCGCTTTTAAAAATTCCCTGCCTTTGCCTAGGGTCTAACACATCATGACTAAGTAAAACAGCTGATGCATTAATATATGAGTCTGCTGTAGACATAACGATTGCTATAACACCCACCGCTGTGAGACCTTTTAGCCCAGGATAACTGTAGCTTTTTAATATATAAGAAAGTAACCCGTTAGGTTCCAGTGTAGGATTATCAGAAAGCAAAAGAATTCCTACCCAAGAAGTCATAAGAAGAAGAACAATAACTACACATCCCCCTATCATAAAGGCTCTTTTTGCTTGAGCCACGTTTTGAGCCATTACAATCCTTTGAAAAAACACTGGTTGTAATTCTGGTATTAAAAAAAATGCCCCAAGACAAAATGTAGTAATGAATTTGGGGTTAGATACATCGAACACCGCTCTTAAATCAAACATAGCGTTATGCTCAATTAGAGCAAAGACTTTGCTTGGCTCTCCTATAGAACCCCAGATTGCCAGAGATATTATTGGTATAATAGTGCCAAAGGTAAAAAACTGAATGATATCCGTAAATGTAACTGCTTTTACCCCTCCAATTGCTGAATATAAAATTACTATTACAGCGCTTGCAAGTACTGCATAAAAACTTGAAATACCAAAGATGAATTGTAGTATTGTTGCCGCTACTTTGAATTGAAGAGCTACGATTCCCGCACAAAGAAAGATTGAAGCAAGTGCTGTTATTAGTCGTACATTCTTGCCATATAAATCCCCCATAGCTTCCGCTACAGATAAATTTTTTAAAAACTCTCCCATGCGCGGAGCTAATAAATAACCTGTAATAATAAGCGCCAGAGGTTCTCCAAGAGCCGGAATAATAAAATATAACCCCTGTTTATAAGATTCTGTAATAGCGCCAGAAAAAAACCCTCCTCCAATGCAAGTGGCGATGATCGTAGCGGCCAATGTTGCCGTGGAAAAAGTTTTATCTCCAATAGCGTATTCCCGAAGCGTTGTCACGCCTCCGCTATATAAAAGACCGATTGCTAGGTTTGCAACTAAAAATCCTACAAAAATTATTACGTCAATATCAAAGGTCATATTTACATCCCATTATGTTTAGACGGAGGCCCTAATTACTGACAGGCCAAGCATTCATCATATTTATCGATCTCTTCTTTGGACTTATGAGTCACTAGCTCTACGGCATGCGATACTTTATCAGCCCTTTGCATAGAAGTCGATCTGCAATAATACAAGCTTTTTACCCCAGTTGTCCAGGCCATAAAATGTACATCGTTTAAATATTGTTTACTAACGTCACCAGGTAAAAACAAATTTAATGACTGGGCTTGCGAAATATAAGGCGTACGGTCAGCTGCGAGCTGAATGAGCCATTTTTGGTTAATCTCATACGCTGTTTTAAATACATCTTTTTCAAGGTCAGTTAAGAATGTTAGATGCTGCACAGAGCCTTCATGCGTTGAAATAGAAGACCAAATTTGGTCATTATTAAAGCCTTTCGAGATAAGTAATTTCTCAAGATTTTTATTTCGTACAGTAAATGAACCGGTCAAGGTTTTTTGCGTAAAGCTATTGGCAGCATATGGCTCTATACCAGGAGAAGAATTACCTGCGATAATAGAAATCGATGCGGTTGGAGCAATTGCAGTTTTGTTACTAAACCTCTCTTTGCTACCGACTTCTTGAGCATCCGGACAAGCCCCCCTCTCAATGCCAAGTGCTAGCGAGGCTTGATCAACTTCCTTAGAGATATGTTCAAAAATCTTTGCATTCCAAACTTTAGACATTACGGATTCGATTGGCACATTCATGGATTGTAGTAATGAATGGAATCCCATCACGCCAAGACCAATACTACGTTCGCGAGTTGCAGAATATTTTGCCCTTGCCATTTCATCTGGTGCGGTTTTAATAAAGTCTTCTAAGATATTATCTAAAAACCTCATCACATCAGGAATGAATAACGCTTCTTTTTGCCATTCTTCAAAATATTCCAAATTCAATGAAGATAAGCAACAAACAGCTGTACGCTCTTCGCCTAAGTGGTCTAAACCAGTTGGAAGAGTGATCTCGCTGCATAGATTAGAGGTTTTAACCTTCAGGCCTAGTTTTTTATGATGCTCAGGAATTCCACGATTTACTGCATCTATGAACAAAACATAAGGCTCTCCGGTTTCGATCCTACTTGTAAGCAACTTGATCCAAAGCTCACGGGCTTTAACTGTATTCATTACAGTTCCGTCATGAGGACTTTTTAGATCCCAATCCGCGTTATTCTTCACTGCTTTCATAAAGTTATCGGTAACAGCGACGCCGTGATGAATATTAAGAGAACGCCTGTTAGAATCCCCACCAGTAGGGCGGCGAATATCTATAAATTCCTCAATTTCTGGATGGTCAATTGGTAAATACACAGCAGAGCTACCCCTCCTTAACGACCCTTGAGAAATGGCGAGCGTCATAGAATCCTGCACTTTGATAAAAGGCACAATCCCAGAAGTTTTACCATTATCACGCACCCTCTCATTAATCGAGCGTACATTACCCCAGTAGCTGCCGATGCCACCACCGCGTGATGCCAACCACATATTCTCCGTCCATAGGTCCATGATACCTTTAAGACTATCCGATGTTTCGTTCAAAAAGCATGAGATAGGCATGCCACGGTCCGTTCCGCCATTACTAAGAACGGGCGTCGCTGGCATAAACCAAAGCTTGCTGATGTAATCATAGAGGCGCTGTGCATGAGCTTCGTCGTCAGCATAATGACTCGCGACTCTGGCAAATAACTTTTGAAAATTCTCACCCTCTAGCAAATATCTATCCTTAAGCACCGCCTTACCGAAAGGAGTGAGTAGATCGTCCCTAGACTGATCTGTGTTTATGTGATATTTGCGATTTTGTTTTTGCGACATCTTTTTATAACCTTGCATCATATTTTGTGCCTTAAGTTATATCTTTGGATGCAGAGATGCAACAAAAGAAATGTAACATATAGTATGTTTTTATTGTTGACATACTATATGTAGTGCTAATGCTCTTGTTAAGATTTTATAGCAAAATAGCGGAGTTACAGTGATGGTATAGGTTAATGCATACTTAGAGGCGAGACTGGGATCTAGTATATTTATCTAAATTCCAGCTTTTCAAGGGCGCTCTAGTATAGTTAAGCTACTTATCGAGTATTTAATGAATATTAAGTAATATAATTGCTAATCCTATATATTGTATTGTATATGATTTACTATTCGCCTTTTGATTCCAATGTAAAACCTACATCTCCAACAAGCGAAGAGTTTTCCTCCCGTCCTGGGAGGACTAGAG
>JAZKAD010000031.1:4164-8008 GCA_040389305.1 Pseudomonadota bacterium
CAAATTAGGAGAAAGCCCTAGAGTATTAGAAAGTTGCCTGACTAAACCTCTAGCATCAACACCCTCGCCATCAGAGAGTTGTCTGACTAATTCCTGCGCATCTTCAACCTGTTCTTGGAGCTTCTTATTAGCGCTAGCTAATTTTGCGCTCTCTGCTTCCACTTCCCTCAGTTTGCCTTCCAACGTTGTTCGCGAAACTTGTCTAGTACTAGTAATACCATGCGGAGGGAGTATTTCTTTTAAACCCATCGCTTCTCTAGCTAACGACCCCGGCATTACACCCTCTTTATAAAATTGTTGCTATGTAACCTATAGTAGAATTACTTTTCTTAGTCAACTATAAATTGAGCCAACTTTAATTCTCTTTCAAGTACCTTTTGCGCTGAGGGGCTTAGTTTATCATTCAACATAATACGAATTTTCGAATAATAATCCTCTAGCCATTCAAGCTCTTCTGCGCTTAGCATATTCAATATAATTAAATCAGAACAGTATGGTGCCAAGCTCAGCGTGTCGAATTTTAGAAATTTCTCGCCCTCATCTTGCAAAGCCATTAAATTCTCGATTCTGATACCATATTCATCATCTTTATAATACCCAGGTTCATTGGAAATGATCATGCCCTTTTGCATTTGCACAAGGTTTTGCTGCCCTATGCGCTGCGGCCCCTCATGCACCGAAAGCGCATTGCCCACTCCATGCCCAGTTCCATGAGCATAATCTAGTCCATTTTGCCACAAATATTGGCGCGCTAGGATGTCTAAGGCGCCACCTGTCGTACCGCTTGGAAATTTCTGCTTCGCGAGGGAGATATGCCCCTTCAAAACCTCGGTATAACGTTGTTTTTGCTCAATGGATGGTTTACCAATCGCAATAACCCTTGTAACATCTGTAGTACCTCCGAAATAATGCCCTCCAGAATCTATGAGCAGCAATCCGCTTCCTTGAATAGTTTTAGCAGTGGGCTTTGAAGCTCTATAATGGATTATAGCGCCATTACCTTGATATCCTACAATAGCCGGAAAACTGTCGCTAATGTATCCTTGCTGCTTTTGTCTTTCGCGGCTGAGACAAAGGCCTATGTCGTATTCCGTTATGGTTTTATTTTGCTCTAAAGCGTCATAAATCCAAGCAATAGTTTCGCATAAAGCAACCCCGTCCCTTGTATGCACATCAGCGCTATGCTTTATTTCTATATTATTTTTACAAGCTTTAGGAAGTATGCAAGGATCGGTGCTGTATACAGGGTTTTTGATTAAAGAAGATAGCCCAATGGGACAAGTCGCTTTATCGAGCATTACCTTACCGCTATGATTTTGCGCGCTAAGGTTTTGCAAAAAGCCTCGGATATCATGAGAATTACATATCTGGAATTCATTATTTTGAAGCAATGCATTCCATTCTCTCTTCTCTGTAAAAATCCACAATTTATCAAGGCCTATTAGTAAGTATGACAGGAGCAACGGACAAAACTCTATATCTGAAGCTCTGATATTCAATAACCAACAAATTGAGTCAGAAGCGGTAAGAAGGCAGTAGCTCGCGTTGTGCTTTCGCATCTCATCTCGGCATGCTGCAATTTTATCCTCCCCGCAAACACCCGCGTATTCCAGGGGGTAGTCATATATTGCACTAGAAGGCCTCGGAGGTTTATCCTCCCATATAGTGTCAACTAGATTCGGCTCTACTAAACGTAAGTTCAAATGAGAATATAAAGAAATTGAGACTTCGGTAAAGAGCATAGGATCGTAACCTATCTCCCCTTGGGGCGATATATCTCGAAGTTCACGGAGATCAAAAATTTCCCAGCCCAGCGATAATTCACGCCCAGCCTGCGCCTTATATCTACCGTCCGTAAAAAATAAAAGCTTGTCTTCTAAAACAAGAGCTACGCCATTGGACCCCGTAAAACCAGTGATATATTCAAGCCTTCTTGCGTAATGCGACGTATATTCGCTCTGATATTCATCAGTAGATGGGATGATGTAGCCTCTAATTTTCTCCGCCGTAAAAAGGCTACGTAAATATTGTATGCGCTTTATAGGATTCATAATATATCTGAATTTTTGACTATTACATATTATAGACGAATAATTTAAATTTGGATTTAAAATCTACAGGAATTATGTTAATCTCCATACCATATAGATTGATATATAATTATGCATACTATAACTAAAGAAAAACTCAGTCAAAAGCTACATGATAAACTTGGGCTATCTGCTGCGATTTGCGAAGATTTAGTGTCGGAGATTTTTGTCTCTGCGGCTGACATTATATGTAGCAGCACCAACCTCAAAATCAAAAATTTCGGCAGCTTTAATATTAGCACGAAAAAAGAACGACCGGGCATGGACTGGGTCTCGGGGTCTTCTATCTCCATTCCAGAGAGAAGGGTGATTAGATTTACCCCATCTCGGAATTTAAAGGCTCGTTTAAAATGACTCTTTTACAAAAATGCTATACAAAAAAGTATTATACGATTAGCGAAGCGGCTGAGCTACTAATCACTACGCCCCAAAGGCTGCGGGATTTTGACCAGCAATTCAAAAATCTTACTCGTATTCGTGGTAGAAGATATTACCAAAAACAAGATATAGAATTTTTAAAACAGTCCCTGGATGACACCCCACCAAAATCCAAAATCTCTATACCCAAAACTACTATCCAAAAAACCACCCCAACAAAAACTTCGGATATTCAATTAGAGTTTGGTTTCGCGATTAGTGATAAAAGCATTGAAATAGATAAGATCAATGACCTTTTAGCGCGTATGCTACAAGACAAAGCAGACCTACGCCAAGCTCTTTTATTAAATCTTCCTTCCTAGAGTAATAGATCATATGATACAATGCGCAAATAATCCTCGTAATCCAAATAACATATTCATAATTTATGCAACTTACTAACAAGAGATATAGGCGCTCACTGTTTGTGGCTAAGTTTATTCTTGGGCTTACTGCATGCAGTTTAATCTTAGGATTTGTTTATAAAATATTATATATCACTCCAAATGTGATGCAGCACGAAGAAACAGGTAACGCGACAGAAAGATATGGTGTCACTATAAAAAACACAACTCTTGTGGGTACAGACGAGCGCAATAGAAGGTATAATATTGTCTCTAAAACTACTCATAAAAGCAATGATGATTCTTACCATATGCAAGATCTTAAAATGTTATATGATCTCGGCAAGCAAAAACTCCACATGACATCACAGCATGGTTTAATGGATGACGCAAGTCAGATTTTGAAGCTCAAAGATAACGTTGTAATGATTTATGATGGCTTTTTATTGCACGGCAACCAGATAGATCTCGATTTAAAGAATACTGCGTCTTCGAGCAACGAAGAGGTTACTCTCTCTAGAGGAGGGTCCGTTATAAAAGCCGATAAATTCGAAGCATCAAATGATTCCAACGTAATGAGATTTGAAGGCCATGTTACTACGCACATTAAGCTTACTGACTTTTAGCATATTATTGCAATATCCTAGTATTGCAAATATGACTTTGGACGATGTATTGATTACGTCAGATAAGCTTATATTAGATAAACAAAGCTCGCAGGCTGATTTTTCAGGTGTGGTTGTGATATACGCCGATAATATGGTTACTCGCACTACTAGGCTTATAGTAAAAATCAAAGAAGTTGATAATAAACGATCCATAGAACGCCTAATCTTACCCGCTAAACTTACAGCCATCAAACAAGCGGATATTAAAGGAAATGAGGAGGAGATTATTATGGCAGATAGTGCTGAGTATGACACCTTAACTGGGATTTTAACGTTCAAAGGAAATATTTATATGCAAAAAAGCAAGCATTGGGTAAAATGCAAG
>JAZKAD010000031.1:8018-15136 GCA_040389305.1 Pseudomonadota bacterium
GCATATCATATAAACATTCAAAACATCAAAACGGCAAAAAATGACTGAAACTGATCAAAGTAACAGCAGCGGCTTATCAGTTGAGCAATTTTCAAAAACATATGGTAACCGTGCCGTACTTAGAGGCATTTCACTTACCTTAAAGCAAAGTGAAGTAGTTGGTTTGCTAGGTCCTAACGGCGCTGGTAAAACTACTTGCTTTAGCATGATAGCAGGCCTTACAAAGATAGATTCTGGGCGTTTATTTTTAAATGGCTATGATATTACAGATCTTCCGATGTATAGAAGGGCTAGGCTAGGCATAGGATATTTGCCGCAAGAATCTTCGATTTTTCGAGGGCTTAGCGTGAAAGATAACATCATGGCAATTCTTGAAGTCGTTTATAAAGACGAAGAAGGCCGCGAAAAAAGATTGGAAGAGTTGCTATCTGAATTTTCTATCAGTCACTTAAAATACGTGCCCGCTCTAGCTCTGTCTGGTGGAGAGCGCCGAAGATTAGAAATCGCTCGCACGCTAGCCTCGAACCCTAGCTTTATTTTGCTAGATGAGCCCTTCGCAGGCATTGACCCTGTTGCAGTTGTGGATTTAAAGAAACTAATTACCCATTTACGGGATAAAAATATTGGAGTTCTTATAACCGACCATAATGCTCGAGAGATGCTAGACATAGTAGATCGAGCTTATATTATTTACGACGGCCTAGTTCTAATGGAAGGCACGGCAAAAGAAGTTGTTCATAGCACGGAAGTCAGAGATGTTTATCTTGGTCAATCCTTTAGGCTTTAGTTCTTATGCAAAGTAAAAAGGAGCTCCGAGAATATTTTCGTAAATTTTACAAAAGTAACCTTCGCTCCCATGGGGCTGGAAATATTATCGGCAATGCACAATCTATACTGAGTAGTTTAAAGCCCGGCACAGTCGGTATCTACATACCACTGCAATGGGAGCCCGACTTACTACCTCTTGTAGAGCAGAACCCTCATATAAATTTTGCTTTGCCCAAAATTATCCAAGACAATATGGAATTTGTTTTATACCAGCATGGCGATATACTCAGGCCCAATCCTAAGCTCCCATTGCTTCTAGAGCAAACTTCAAGTCAAATCATTATGCCCGATCTTATATTCGTACCAGGTCTTAGTTTTGATTTTAGAGGGTATCGTCTAGGCTTCGGCAAAGGGCATTACGATAAATATCTTGCAGCAAAGCAAAGTATCCGCAAAGTAGGAGTTTGTTTTAGCAGAAGCCTCCGTCATATCTTGCCTAATGAGCCACATGATTGTAAGATGCAAACTCTCATCACTGAGTATTTTATTATAAAACTATGAATCTTTTTGATATTATCGTTTTCGCTATTTGCATTAGCTCAAGTCTTATGGGCTTACATAAAGGATTGCTACGTTTATCCCTCTCTCTTATGTGCTTCATATTATCTTTGCTTGCATCTGAGGTGCTATTCTCGCCAGTAAAAGCCGTGGTGGTTGAACATATAAGCAACATTATAGCCGTTAATATTATAAGTGGCATTGTTTCATATCTTATCGCAATGCTTTTCTTTGCTTTTATAAACAATCAGTTGGCTCATTTTATATCCGGAATCAGCGGAGGGATGATAGATAGAATATTAGGGCTCGGGCTTGGTGCAGCAAGAGGTCTTGTTATATGCTGGATTATCTTTGGAGCGGTTGTAACATTTACAAGCGATGCTCATATAGGGTCTAAAACAGCCAAAGACGTAGTGGTTAAGATCAAACCCGAGCATTATCCAAAATGGCTTACAAACTCTATGTCTTATGAGTTTATTTCGGGTAGTTTGCATAGTGTTAGTGGCAATATATCTGATCGAACTCTTGATTCTATAAGCATGCCATCTATTCCAAAAGAACTACCAAAAGCTCATAGCGAGATTATAGATAAGGCTACTCATCTTGGAGCTGAGCATATAAAATCTCATATATCTGATTCAGCTGTAAGTCAACCTTCGAGCCCCTCTGGTAAGCATTCTGAGGATTTTGAAAAAGAACTCGAAGGATTACTGGACAACTAGCTTTTTATGAGTGAAAATTTCTATTCTGAACCTAACGACTCAAAACAAGCAGTAGCAGTAACACCCCCACTCTCACAATCCGCGCCAGCTAATGATACAGGTGATGGAGACGTAGTACCCTCCAGGTCCTCACCCCTCCCATTGTGGGCCTTATCATCGTGAGTCCTCAGAGGAAACAGAACTTTAGAGCGCATATTTGAGCCTTCTTTATGGCTAAAATCTATTGGATTCGTGCCACGCGTGAACTGACCTGCATTAGTCCCGATCGGTGTACCACGAAAAGCGGCGATCAATCCAGCTGCTGCATTAAGTGGGGAGCTATAAGAAATTTGCAATAAATTGTCAGCAGGGGTAGGAGCATACGAACGAGAAGGTGATACTGGACTCCTAATTTCATTTAACTCTCTCTCACCAGCTTCCATATCCACTCTACATTCATCTTCGTGAGCTTCCGTGCCAACTTTACGTCCTCCGGCTGGGACTGGGGTATGGGGCTTTAATGCACTGGGTAGCGTAAGTTTACTTGTGCTGCCATCCCCATTAAATTCTACTGCAGCCATAGCCTCAGCTTCAGTTTCAGCTCTAGAAGCCTCCCCCATAGAGCTTTGAAAGCCATGCGAAGATGATGAAAATTCAAGCTTACTACCATCTGCGTTTTGTATTGTGATTGTAGTATGTTCATTATTTTGTGATTCATCTCTTTTTTTCCAGCATCCATGCCCAACGCTACATCTGTATGCAACGGCAGTGATAGAGCTAATGGCTCCAATAGTTCCTAAAATTATCATTGTTACAGGATCTACCACAATCTTTACCTCGCTATAAGTTATGAAGATAAAGTTAATTAGAGCATAATTTTTTAATAAATACAACAATTTTATAAAAAGTGTTTTATTACTTTGCCACTCTAAATGACTTACTACTCCCTGCGTTAACAAAAGCTCAGGATGTAATGCAGAAGGGCATCTAGGATATAACAAGGATTAGATTAAACTGGATATGTATCAAACTACTATAGGTTATGTATTAGAGACTTGCAGTTGTCTCTTCTGAAGCCTTGTGTATAAGTTCATGCCACTTGAGACTATTCATGCTATCTCTAGAAGTTCTTGAATATACTCATAAGGTGTCTTTCCATTCAAGCTGTAACATGGAAAAATCTATTTATACAACAGGGCCATCATATCCTACAGGCATCCCAGATGATATTGGCATCACCCGCAATTGATAGTTCATGTAATCTATCATCAGGATGCGAAAAAAAAAGCAGGACAATTAGCTCTGCAATCTATTAAATTCTGGGCAGGATCATTACGATCATCTAAGAATACATGAGGTAATACTTGTATTGATCCATCTACGTGCTTAGAAGCAAAAATTTTTATTTTAGGTAGAATATCTGATATTAAATCCGATAGTAAAAAAGAAGCATGAGTTCCTTGTGGAGCAATAGGCTTAGCACAAAGTAAGGTTGATGCTGATAATGGCGAGCTTGCTTGTTGCATGTGATCTTTAACACTAGCTTCTGCCTCTGTAATATCAAATTCAAAATGTAGATTACTGCTTCCCCAATTCCTTGGATGTGCTGGATCTGGTATAAATTGTAAATCACCACTCTTAAATCTACCGGGTGGATTGCCACACTCACCGTTAGTATGTTCTAGAGCACAAACATCTGTGACATCCGGCGCATTAGAAAGTGTATGTTCGCACAAAAGAGAGTGATGTGCATATCCATTATATTAGTTATCAAACTTGAGGCCGAATGCTTATTAACAATACGAGTTGTTGGTAAGCGTTCTATCACGTCTAAATGCGAAACTATTTGGTCTGTAGAGCAAAATGACAAACTCGCTAGAGTAAAATTGTGATGAGCATTAGTCACACTCTCGTTGTACTTGCAAGTAAAAATAATGTTATAGTCAGTAGGACAAGACATCATATTGATTATCTTGAAAGGATCAAAAGCGCCATGACCACTGAAGATAATAGTGCAAGAATTATGTGGCATAATTATTGCTCATCTGATTGTGACAAAATATTATCTACTGTGCCAAGTAGCCCAAAGTGATGAGCATCATGACTTTTCCCTATCAATTGATCTATGGGATGATGCACCTCATTGCATATTGCATAGTAAGGTATTATAAACTCATGATTACCCTTATGTTTGATTAAGAATTCTAAATACTCCACGTATTCTTCTGTTTGATTACCGGAGCTGATAAAGACGCTCTTTAGTTCTTGTAATTTCTGCTTTACTGACGTTAGATTTTGAGCCTTCTGAGCAAATCCTGTTTTGTAAGTTCTGAACACAGCTTCACTAAATTCTTTGCATTTGTCTCTTACTGTTTGATTTAAATTACCATCATATCCTTTTTCATAATTTATATCGGCAGCAGAACCTGTGCTAAATTTTATTTTTGACATTTTATTTCCACAAAGTTTTAAATCATCGCAAGTTATTTTAACGCCATGATATAATTAAGTCAATTTAATCATTTTCTTGTTTTTAGGAGCGCTAATTATTTCCTCTGTTCTGGTAAAAACCCTCCTATCTGAGCTTCCCACAAAGTTCTGTATAGACCATTCTTATCAAGAAGCTCTTTGTGAGCGCCATCTTCTACGATATTGCCTTGATCAAAAACTATTATTCGATCCATCTGAAGTAGAGTAGAAAGGCGATGAGCTATAACTATAGCAGTTTTGTCCTGCATAAGCTCCCAGAGGGACTCTTGAATATCATGCTCAGTAACTGAGTCTAGCTGCGAGGTAGCTTCATCTAAAATTAAGATTGGAGCATTCTTTAAAATAGCCCGAGCTATAGCAATACGTTGACGCTGCCCTCCTGATAGCTTCACCCCACGCTCACCTACCATAGTATTATAGCCTTCTGGTAGCCTCATAATAAACTCATGAGCATGAGCGCGTTTTGCGGCTTCATGCACCTCCGCCTCACTCGCGCCTTCCATGCTATAGCGAATATTTTCTATAAGAGCCCTATGGAATAGAGAGGGATCTTGAGGAATCATACCAATCATGGTTCTTAGCGTATCCTGAGGAATACTCCTTATATCTACACCATTCATTAAAATACTTCCGTCTGTAATATCATAAAGACGTAGTATTAGATTCACAAAGGTTGTCTTACCAGAACCAGAATATCCAACAAGCCCAACCTTCTGACCTTTTTTAATTACAACCGATTTATTCTCAAAAAGCGCTTTGGTATCTTTATAATGGAAGCGCACGTTTTTAAACTCTATATGGTGAGTATTATCACCGGAAGCTTCTTCTTGCACTACACTTGGAGGGAAAGACCCATCTTTAATTTCTATATCGGACAAAGCTATAGCAAGGCCTTGCTCTATGTTTCCATAATATTCAGCAAATTTTCCTATATCTTCAGATAAATTCCACAAAGAATCAATGAGGGAGGAGTTAATTGTCAAAATCATAACAAAGTCACCAATGCTAATCTCGCCATTTTTAAATCCTAATATTAGATAGATTATGCAGATAGCTTCGTATACTGCGAATGAAAAGCCTTGGAAGCTATACATCCACATGAAATATTTATCTCTTGTTTTATCTGCAGCAGCGTATTTATCGAGATCGCGAGTAAATTGCTTTGATTCAAATTTACGAGCGCTGAATAAGCGTACACTCGTCATATTGCCAAGGATATCCACTATTCGCCCAACTACAGTAGATCGTACTTCGGAGGCTATATGAGATAAGCAACTAGCTTTTTTCGAAAGAGTGATAGAGCCTATTAAGTATATAGTAACCCATATAGCAAGTATCACCGCAAACTGATGTTTAACAGTTGCAAAAGTAAAGATAGCTATGACTAAAGCTAAAAAATGAGCCATAAAACTATCTGTCAAAAGACCCAAAAGATCAGGTACAGAACTCATTACGTCTTTGATTTTATTTCCGAGACTGCCAGCAAAGTGATTCTGAAAAAGAGAATGAGAATGCTGCATCATGCGCGACATCAGCTTATCTCCGACATAGCGCTTTAAAGCAGCATTGAGCATGAGCCTTGCATAGTCGTAACACCTAAACATCACAACTATCACAAGAGTCAAAAGAATATATATTAATGCTGGACCCGAAAGTTCTGATACTGCATCAGCGGGGTTCAAGCCTTGCAGTCTATCCATCATAACTTTGAGTATGTACGGCCTTAAGCTTACATCTATTGCCCACAACGTTGCTACTACTATCTGAGGTAGGAACCACCATTTGAATCGCATTACGCTCTCTATGATGAAGTGCGTAGTCTGGTTATATCTCTCGTGAATTTTATCCTGCATGCTCTTTCTATCTCTCTATTACATGCAAAATAGCACAGAGTTGCATTAGTTGTAAACATCTGCGAGAATTATGCTTCTAATTAAAATGCAATCCCTTTGCCTCCCATACTCCTTCGAGGGGATGACAAGAAGAAGCGCAGAAGGAGGTGCTAGACGGTATCAACTATGGCTTTTTAGAAAATCAGCTACAAGAAATAAAGATCCCGTTACTATAATGGGTTTATTCCGAATTCTTGCAAACTCTAGAGCCTCCTCTAATGATTCAGAAGGAGTTACTTTGATATTCACTGGATCTGCAAGACCTGCAAGTCTTTCCGGGGTGTAACTAGAAGGCTCAGATTTTACTGGAACAGAATAAACATGCCCTGCAACCCCCAAAAAAGGAGTCAAAAAATCTACCACGTTACGATTTTTTGTCATACCTAGAATAAGCGATATGTCATTCCCAAGATTCTCTTCTGCCCACAAACTTAGAGCCTCTGCCCCGCTACTATTATGGGCCCCATCTATCCATATTTCTGGCCAGATTTCTGGCCAAATTTCTGGACAAATGCCCTGCCTAGTTTTAGCCCTTGAAGGAGTATGAATTTTTTGCAATCTCCCGGGCCAAATAGTTTTACGCAAAGCTCGATCTACTTGCTCTAGGGAGATGTGAAATTTTTCCTTAAGCACGTGGATCCCAGCAATAGCTGTGCTTGCATTGATAATCTGATGATTCCCCGGAAGGCTTGGCATTGAGAACTTAAAA
>JAZKAD010000031.1:15146-17340 GCA_040389305.1 Pseudomonadota bacterium
AATTATCATGACTCAGGCCCTCTACATAAAACCCATCGCTTTCCTTCTTTATCCCAAAATCATACTCATAAGCAGTGATGCCCGCTCTCATAGCTTCACATTTGATGCATAGTTGCTCATATACTTCGTCCTGCTGCTTACTTATAACGCAAGGGATACCAGGTTTAATTATGCCAGCTTTTTCGCCGGCAATTATTGGAAGAGTGGGGCCTAAATATTCCATATGGTCATATGAGATTTCTGTGATTATTGTAAGAACCGGACGGGGTACTATGTTTGTGGCATCAAGTCTTCCTCCCATCCCAGTCTCAAGTATCAATATATCTGCGGGTACTTCAGAAAAAGCCAGCATTGCGGCCACAGTCACGCCTTCGAAAAATCTAACGTCTATTTGATTCTTGTCCGCGGCAAGCCTTGTGCCTTCGCATATATCCCACAAATAATCATCACTGATTTTTTCAGAGTCTAAAACTATACGCTCGTTAAAATCAATAAGATGGGGGGAGGTATAGCTATGAACTCTATACCCCGCTTCCTTGAATATGGCGCTAAGATATGCTACAACGGAACCCTTCCCGTTGGTACCTGCGACATGGATGACTGGCGGAAGTTTGTGATGCGGAGAACCCAGCGCCTCCAAAAGACGACTAATATTTACAAGGTCATATTGAGTTTTGCGCCAGAGCGGAACTGGCCAATGAGGCATATGGACCATTTTGCATCTTTAATCTAACGTTTAATCTAGCTGTTTAATCTAGCCGCCTTGACCACTCAGGATCTGAAGCATCTTTTGGTGTTGGTACTTCGCGTTCATTATACCCCGTTAAATCTATTGTATAGATCCTATTTTTGCTAGGTTGATTTTTCATTGACCTAAATTCCCTTGCAAACATAATGACTCTACCATTAGGCGCCCAAGTAGGACCTTCAACTAAATAGCCATTTGTAATAATACGCTCTCCGCTACCATCAATGCGCATTACGCCTATAGAAAATCCTTCGGCACCTTGCTTAGTGAATGCTATATAATCTCCTCTTGGTGACCATACTGGCGCTGCGTAGCTCCCACTACCAAAGCTTATGCGCTCAACGTTTGAACCATCAGCGTTCATGATATAAAGTTGACGCGTGCCGTTTCTATCGGAATTGAACACAATTTTCTGCCCATCTGGTGAGTAGCTAGGAGAGGTACTTATAGCGACTCCAGAGGTCAGAGGCCTTACTTTCATTGTGCTAAAGTCGAGCTCTAAAATATTTGTAGCGCCATTTTTAGCTAATGACAATACAGCCTTTGTACCATCTGGAGAATACCTAGGAGCAAAAGACATACCAGGAAAATGACCAACTACTACATCGCTTCCACTGCGAAGGTCGCGCAAATGCACGCGTGCCTTGCGATTCACATAAGCTAAGTAAAGGATCTTATCGGCTTTCGGTGAAAATCTCGGAGTTAAAACAAGATCCTTCCCATCGGTTAAGAATGAATGATTAGCGCCATCATAATCCATAATTGCTAGGCGCTTTATGCGCTTAATTTTTGGTCCAGTTTCTGAGATATAAGCTACTTTGGTCTCGAAATATCCCGCATCTCCAGTAACTCTTTCATATACCTTATCCGCTATCTTATGAGCCCCTCTGCGCCATAGCTTCTCAGATAACTCGAATACTTCGCCAGCTATGTCTTTATTTGCCACAATGTCCCATAGCATAAAGCTCACTTCTATCTTGCCATTCCCTAGCTTTTTGATTCTGCCGTTCACTAGAACCGTTGCATCAATTTGCCTCCAAGCCGCAAATAGCGGGGTATGTTCTACACCAGTTTTATTTTCAATGAACGCCGCATGAGAGATAGGGCGAAATAGACCGCAGTTTTTCAAATCGCTTGTAATAACTTCCAGCATATTCTTTGCTACCGTTTGCTCAGAAGAAGAATCGACAGCAAAATTATTAATTGCAATAGGTATTGGGTTAAAATGCCCGTGAGTGACGTTGATAGTCTGAATCGCCTCTGCTATACCCGAGGATATGAGAAGGATTGACGCCACAATAAAACGTAATTTCATTTTTATATTCTCTTAAATTCCATGGAAATAATATCTCTTATATCGGCTCGAAGCAAGGTAGTATTAATGTTGTAGGTTAACGTCAGTTTGATATAAGCATCATACCATAATACCAGGTAAAGGTACAAGTT
>JAZKAD010000032.1:0-22505 GCA_040389305.1 Pseudomonadota bacterium
CTTAAAGAGATCCTAGAGGTAGCGTGAATAGTCTCAAATGATATGAACTTATACAAGTTTTTGTTGGTTTCCTTCCTCGCTATAGATAAACTTATAGATTGTTTCATGCGATACTTGCACTTCAGCTTGTTCGAGTTTTAAACGACCAGATATTTGCTCTGGAGACCATCCTTCTTTGAGCATCGTCGTGACGTAAGTACAAAGCTTTTGGCTGCGAAATGTTTGCTCGTTTCTACGCAAAAAGCTTTGTGCGTTACGCTCTGCTCTATCTGGCAAATAACCAAGAGGATCTGAGGCACACCTCCTTAGCTCTTTACTGATAGAAGACCTATGTCTATCAAGTATTTTGGCGATTGATGTCTGATTATAACCTAGCTTCAATAAATTGTAGATGGTTTCTCTTTCTTTAAGATTCATCCTCGTATATTTTATCATCTGCAACACTGTGTTTTGACTTGTTTATAAAATTAAATATACAGTGTTGCGCTAGATTATTGAACTGGCCGAGTTTTATAGTGAGTATATAATTTAAGAGTTGAATGAACGGGTTTCGAAAGAAGCCTAATGCAATTTAAATAAAAAAACGGCCATAAAAACAGTCATAGTAGCCCCTTGTTTCGCTCTCTATTCTTTGATATAGTAATTTAAAAAATTACTGAAATCAGAGGATTGTTGAACATTTCACTGCTCATTCAATCGTTTGTATGAACACTAAGCGGCTGGCGAATCTGCTTAATTTGGCCTCGAAAGTCTATAAACTCTAAAATATAAGGATAAAATTAAACTCATTCCAGGCGGAAGGAACAAAAAAAAGAGAGTAACTGATATGGACCCACTTATACTCGCCCGCATTCAATTTGGGGCAAATATTACTTTTCACATCCTGTTTCCCACCATCACCATTGCTCTTGGCTGGATACTCCTGTTTTTCAAGCTAAACTACGATCGCACGCGCGACATGAAATGGATGGATGCGTATAAATTCTGGGTAAAGATTTTCGCGCTGTGTTTTGCTCTGGGCGTTGTGTCTGGCGTCACCATGTCATTTCAATTCGGCACCAACTGGCCGGGATTCATGATGGCGGTGGGCAACATTGCTGGACCTCTGCTGGCCTATGAAGTACTGACTGCATTCTTCCTAGAAGCGTCATTCCTTGGAATAATGCTGTTCGGATTTAATAAAGTACCGCACCGTGTGCATACGATAGCAACGGTACTCGTAGCCTTTGGCACTACCATGTCCGCATTTTGGATTATTGCGCTCAATTCATGGATGCATACACCTGCTGGCTTTGAAATGCGCGATGGTGTCGCATACGCAACAAACTGGTTTGATATCGTGTTTAATCCATCCATGCCACACCGCCTGACGCATATGCTACTAGCTTCTGGCCTCACTGCTGCATTCTTGATTGCAGGAATATCTGCCTATCGCTTCCTCCGAGGTGACAAATGCGCAAGTGTTATGGCGGCGATGAAAACAGGGGTATACGCGGCGGCGCTGCTCATTCCAATACAGATTTTTGTAGGCGATGCACATGGCCTCAACACGCTGGAATATCAACCCGCAAAAATCGCGGCGATAGAAGGCATCTGGCACAGCGGGCGCGGATTACCGCTGCTACTATTTGCATTGCCAAATAAAGAATCTCAGAGTAACGATTACGAAATCGGTATTCCGAAACTGGCAAGCTTGATCCTAACCCACGAATGGGATGGTGAGATTAAGGGCTTGAATGAATTTGAAGGCAAGCACCCACCCGTTGCGCCAGTGTTCTTTGCGTTCCGTATTATGGTGGGCGTGGGTATGTTGATGCTTGCCGTATCGTGGTTATCTGCATGGCAAATTAAACGCAAAGGCAAACCTAGGCGCTGGCTTGCTTATGCGCTAGTGGGCATGGCATTTTCGGGCTGGGTCGCCACCGTTGCTGGCTGGTACACTACAGAAATCGGACGGCAGCCTTATCTTGTGTATGGCATCCTTACGACTGCGCAGGCCGCTGCAACCAATGTAACGGCGCAGATGATCGGCTCAACCTTAGCTATGTATTTGATGTTGTATGCAACACTCATCACCACCTTTGTTTCCATGGTATTTTATATGGCACGCAAGGCGGGGGTTAAAAACGAACCTTCACCAGAAAAAGTGCTTTCTTCTGCTGCGATTGCGAACCCCTCTTCAGGGGCAACATAATGGAAATATTCTCAAATGGCCAGTGGTTACCGCTGGTGTTTATGGCTCTGATGGGTATTTCCATCCTCGCCTATGTAGTTCTTGATGGGTATGATCTGGGTGTAGGCATGCTGATGAGCCAGGCCAATGACGATGAAAAAGACAAGATGATTGCCTCCATCGGGCCATTTTGGGATGCGAATGAAACATGGCTCGTGCTGGGAGTTGGCATATTGCTGGTGGCATTCCCCATGGCGCATGGGGTAATTTTGACCGCACTCTATCTACCTACCGCAGTCATGTTGTGTGGTTTAATATTGCGCGGTGTATCCTTTGATTTTCGTGCAAAAACAAAAGCTAATCGTAAACATATCTGGGATAAATGCTTCATGGGTGGCTCGCTGATTGCAGCGCTGGCCCAAGGCTATATGCTGGCGCTATATATCGTGGGATTTAAAGAAACACTTGCAACGTTCGCCTTTGGGTTGCTTGCAGGCCTGTGTCTTGCAGCTGGTTATTGCTTTATCGGCGCGGGTTGGCTGATTATGAAAACCGAAGGTGAGCTTCAGAAAAAAGCTGTTCGTTGGGCGAGAATAGCGCTATGGGGAACGGCCTTTGGCATGGCGATTGTTTCCATCTCTACGCCATTAATCAGCTCACGTATTTTCGATAAGTGGTTTAGTTTGCCGAACTTTTTCCTATTGCTACCGGTACCTCTGATGACAGGTTTGTTGATTGTGGTGCTAGAAGTGGTTCTGCGCAAATTACCTCGCCCAAATGATAAATATTGCTGGGTGCCTTTCACCGGAAGCGTTGGACTGTTCATGCTTGGCTTTCACGGGTTGGCTTATAGCTTCTATCCCTACATTGTGCCCGATAAAATCACCATATGGGAAGCCGCCAGCGCGCCCGAATCGCTTAAAATCATTTTGGTAGGGGTGTTGATAGTTCTGCCCTGCATTATTGGCTATACCATTTTTGCCTACCGTGTATTCTGGGGAAAAGTGAAGGAGTTGAGCTATTATTAGGCTGTGATTTGTATTGCGGTAGCAGAAAACAACAGAGAAACGTATGACTCTAACGAGGCCGATAACTTGATAAGCGATAGTTTGTAGGTGGTGAATTCCATCAGAGCTATAGTGCGAGCTTGAGCGCTGAAAGACTTAAGACTTGGTAGCTATAAGCCGAATACATGAATGCATTTTGTTTTTTTGCTGTTGATGTTATTTTTTTTGCATTATCGGGTGGTCCATACATGACGCGTATGGCATTGAAGACTCTGGGTAGCGTGAATAGTCTCAAGTAGCATGAACTTATACAGTACGATAAATTCCTCTTGACTATGGTCTTTTAGAATTGTATAAGATTACTACCTTATTGATGGGGACGTAGCTCAGTTGGTAGAGCGTCTGCTTTGCAAGCAGAATGTCGGGGGTTCGATTCCCTTCGTCTCCACCATTTTCGAGAATGTTCACAAAGTGTGTCATCACCATTTTCACCCCATGGCCCTGTTGCGAATGTTTTCTTTAATACAAAATTTCTATGGTTTTAGCTTTTAAGCAGCAAGTAAATTGCTTGTGATTATTCTGATTTCTCCTTGAATGCCTTCTCCGTATTTCCAGAGTTCAAATTTTCCTTTCTTACAGCCCAGATTATAATCTCATGCTTTCTCTTAAGAAGATATTGGAGTAGGAAAATTTGCAAAAGGGCGGTTTGTGCATCTTGCGTGGTAACTGTTATATTTTGAGTAATCGCTCTACTTCTTCTAAGCTAAGACCCGTAAGAGTTGCAGCTCCTTCTGTAGACATCCTAGAGGCCAGCATATTCTTTGCAATTTCATAACGGGCCTCTATCTTACCCTCTTCTCTGCTTTTTTTCAGTGTATTTGCCTCAATCCTCATCCATTTAAGATGATCTTCGTATAGATTTCTTTCGTCATGATTTAGGTTCATTACCTAAAGTACTGCTAGGGCTTTCTTAAGACTGGGGTCACTCAGCTCTTTCGGCAAATTATTCGGGTCCAAAAGTTCGTGCCTTGTCAAAAATGCTACCCACATGTCGAGAGTGCTTGCTACCTTTGCTACAATATCCGCAAGTCCTATATTCCGAACATCGCTCCACTTTGTCAGCTCTATCGTATGTAACTCAAGATCTTTGAAATACACAAGCCCGCTGTCTTTCTCTGTAATATGAAAAGCATTATGGTACTTCTTTGACTCCGGAATACTTAGAAAGTTGAGTATGTGAATCCCTATAGCTTTGGATAATTTACCGTAGTCCTCAGATTCTTTGAGTTGCTCGGTGTAGGTCTTAGCCCAGTAATATAAAGCACGTTTATCGTAATCAGCTTCGTCACTAATTTGGACTTCGATGTTGAATCTTTTTCCGTCAAAGCCTTCAGCTTTGATATCCAAGATTGAGAGCTTGTCATTCTTGAAGTTTTGCGGATTGTATGGGTTGAGAAGAGTCAAATCTTTAACCTGATCTTCATCCGATACTATGGAGTTGATAAGAGAGATCAGCAAATCTTTGCTCTCTAATGTCCCAAAAATTTTCTTAAAAGCTATGTCTACTCTCGGAGTGATGTTACTCATTTCTATGAATATGCTATAATGTTAATGAAGGGGATTGTAACGCAATATAAGAGAAGATGCTAGATTGTTGCTTGCTTCGAATATTACCTTTTAGACGACAATAACCCTTAAACCAACCCAAGATCTTTAGGTGGTATTTGAAAATGATGATAATCTATGGGGCTGGTCCAATCTCCGCCCCACTCGAATCCACGCTCTTTAAATAGATGAACCACGGGCTCTATCATACCAGGCCTTATATTACTTCTATCCAAAAACTCCGAGCCTTTTGATGGATAGATTTTTTCACCCACTAGAAATGGGTTTTGCAGAGGATTAATATCGATAGCAAGTCCATATGAATGAATCGAAAGCTCATCAGTTCCACTAATTTTGCGAAAATTAAAACACGAACTGTTATTATCTTCCATAGAAGCGTCGTCATCTCCATTATAAATATCCATAAGCTGGATTTTATGCAGAGGGAATTTCGTCTCAAGTAATATGCTAAAAATCTCTAGAGATCTTTCGGCTATTTGGTCTAGTACGACCATTTGCCCATGCTGCAGATTGCCTTCGAATGCATAATGATCAACTTCTAGAAGTCTTAGGCGCTCAATGGGGATGGGGCATTCTGGCTTCCATACCCCAGAGCTTATCATAGTTTGCTGAATATCTGATGGGATGGCTTTAATCCTTGAGGTAAAAGTCATTTTTTCTCTTTTAGTAAATGCTTTGCTATAGCTACATCCCCTCCAAGATCTTTTGCATACTCAGCCAAATAAGCCTTCACTAAACTGTCAGCTTCTTTGGTTAAATTAGAGCGTATATCTTGTAGTGCTGTAGCTTTTAGATATTCTATCTGATATACGATATCTTGTTCTTTCTGTGTTATCAGCAGCTCTAACTCTTTTGCTCCACTTAATGCAATCTTATCCGCTTGATTTTGAGCTTGGCTAAGTATACTAGGTCTTTCGTCTATTATTTGCTTTAATTTTTTTTGTAATATTTTGACATTCGCATCTAGCTCTAGCCTAGATTTATGAGCTGAATCGATGTTATTCTGGATACGGAGAATTTCACGATCTATGCATGAAAATATGTATCTTTTGACCGGTCTATAAATGCATACTATTAACACGAAAAAGCATACCATCAACCAAAATTCTTGACCTATCAATTCTGGGTCTATCATGATGCATCTCTCATAGCGCAGCTTTTAATTTTTGGTAGCAATTACGTAGATCTTGCTCTTGCGGGGAAGCTGCCGTAAGCCTGTTAATAATAAACCCTGCATAAGGAATTACTGATTCCTGCATTTCCTTATCTACCATTTGTTTGGCCGCAATAATCTCTTCTGTATGCCTCTTCTGCTCCACTCCAAATCGATCATTGATCTCCTCTAGCTTCACTTTTTTATCTAGAGAGCATTTCATCACAATCTTATTATGGATCTCTTCTACTTCCCTGCTCGTTTTAAGCTCTTCGCTTAGACATTC
The DNA here is from genome assembly GCA_040389305.1 of Pseudomonadota bacterium. Classification (GTDB taxonomy): domain Bacteria; phylum Pseudomonadota; class Alphaproteobacteria; order Rickettsiales; family Rickettsiaceae; genus JAZKAD01. Next base: position 6,246 of record JAZKAD010000032.1, read on the forward strand.
CTCTTGCAGCAATGCAATTTGATGGGCGAGCGCTTCTGCGGCCCTTAGGTCCTCTGCTACCTTATCAGCTCTTCGCTTTATTACATTCTCAATTTTTGGTAACGCCCTATATCGAAGATATAGGTATAAAGCCGCAAAGCTAAGAAGTAGCCATAAAATTTGCGAAGGAAATAATGCTATATCTAACTGCGGCATAAAGAACTACTTCAATAAAATATCTATACTCGAAGTATTATGGTTTATTACTCTGAAAATATTTATGTTATCTAAAGAGCGTAAACCAAGCGAGTTCGTATTATGAAAATATAATAAGCATCGCTATAACAAATGAAAAAAGTCCCATAGCTTCTGCAAGCCCAGCGCCGATAAACGCCATACGCTGCAACTGATCTCCCGCGGAAGGGTTACGTGCAATAGACTTTAGTAAGCCATTGAATATATTACCAATACTCAAAGCCGCGCCTAGCATACCAAATGATGTTAATCCTACACCAATAAATTTAATTGCCATTAAGTCCATGTTCGATTCTCCTTTTAGGTTTAATACTGCAGCTCCTAAGTGCTACAAGTAAGGATAAAGTATCAGTGCAAATTTACTGCATCGTGCAAATACACACAAGATAATATTGTAAAAATGTAAGCTTGTAGTATCGCAATAAGAATTTCAAATCCTATTAAAACTATCATAATAGGTATAGGCAATGGTTTAAGCAGAAGCATTAATGTTATAACAAACCCCGCCATTACTTTCAGCATAATATGGCCAGCTGTCATATTAGCGGCAAGACGCAATGATAGACTTACAGGCCTTGCCAAATAGGCAAAAAGCTCGATAATAATCATCAAAGGTACTAGCCACCAGGGCGTCCCTTTTGGCAAAAATACCGATAAAAAATGACTACCGTGACGCATAAAACCCGTAACAGTGACTGTAATAAAAATCAATCCAGCCAGAGCAAAAGTGATAATAATATGACTAGTTACAGTGAAGCTATAAGGCAACATACCAAATAGGTTACACATTAAAATAAATATGAACAAAGAGAATACAAGAGGTAAAAAGGGCTTTCCCCCAGGACCGACGTTTGCATTTAGCATGTCACAAATGAAATTATACAGGAGTTCAGCGGATGCCTGCATTCTGGACGGGACCATCGCTTCCGCACGAAGCGCTCTTGCCAAAAACGTACTAATTAGGACTACAATTGTAACCATAATAAGGCTAGAGTTAGTGAAGCTAAAATCATGCCCTGCAACCGATATTGGGACAAGAGTTTTAAGCTCGAATTGACTTAAAGGGTTGTGACTCACTTGATGCCTAATTCTTTTATATCAGGAGTATAATGCTCGCTTGTGGAGTGTTTTGTCAAGATAAACTCATGACCCAGGAAAGATAATACCAACTTCCCGTTTCTAATTAGACATACAGTATCTAAAAAAAGCTTAACATTAGGAGTTATGCGTCCCATACTTCACAAGCATCTTCTTAATTTTGGGGAATTTCTCAACGACTGACATGCCAATCTTCCGTAATTAAACTTTAATTTCATAATTATAAATCCCAGAAATTAACCGGCGGTAAAAAGAAGTGAGAAACTGAATTCACCTTTCCAAAACATATGTAACATTTTTTAGGGTTCCGGCTGTATCATTTACTTGAGATGTGACTACAAATCCGTTGGATTTCCAAAAGCGCAATGCTCGAACATTCTGCTTTTGAGTAACGCATCTTAGTTTGGAAGGGCGTAATGCTTTTTCTAAATCCTTAATAATTCTACTACCAATTCCTAGTCCTTGACACTTTGGATGAATTAATAAATACCCAATAGTCCACACTCCTTTTGTTGGATAATCACTTATGATATCCAGCAAACCTACCAATGTATGCTCATCATACAAACCTAATACAAATTTATCTCTATCAACATTTTTAGATGATGGACAAGCGTTCAAAATCTCAATCCACGAACCATTATTACCCTCACATAGTTGAAAAAAATCATTGAGCAACTCAATAAACGACTCTATTGCATTTGCATCGTCAGAGGTTAATAATCTAATATTCCATGTTTTTTTTAATTTTGAAATAAAACCATACTTTTCAATTATTTTGGGCATTACGTTACCTTCCTGTTTGAGGATTCAATAATCTGCGCACTATTTTCAAGATTAATGTTATCCACTGCGACAATAAACCTGACTCTCGTACTATCAAGCCAGACCATCACTGAGAATAGCCCGACTGCCTTACTATTACAACAGATGACGATTACGCGCCATCCAGTTCTTGTAGAGTTTTTAGTCACTCCTTCGCTTTTTCACTTACCCGATCATCAGCAAGCGCGACATCGTAAACCTTTTTTTACGTGTATCATCATCTCCATCTAAAATGTAATTAAATTTAATTTTCATTGTTGTATGCGATATAGTTAATAATTATTTATGTAATGCTTGACATACACTATAATATATTAATATACTACAAATTGTGTTAGGGCCGATATAACTTTGAAGTAGTGAGTATCACCATACCGTCCAACTTGTTGCGCTAGATCATTGAATGCGCAAAACGTTATATAGTGGGCGCAGTAATATAAGTAAAATTTAATAAAAGAAGTAACTGTATGTTTTTTAGCCCCCTGCCTACTCCTACATTTTCTCAATGTCGTGCAACAGAAAGACCCTACACCGTTCACCCAAAAGATATGCACGATAACAATCAAACTACCTTCTTTGTCCCCACTGTGATTTCAGAGTTAGGGGTACTTGTAAGTTACTACACAAAAAGTTTACAATGGGAATTTCATAGAGATTACGCTACATCAGAAGAAAGGGTAAATGTACACATTAAGACTCGAGATATGTGCTTGCAACGCGGTATTGTAGAGGATTCTTCAAGATGGGATGAAGATATAGACTTACAACTAAGAACATTAGAGCATGTCGGAACTCCTATTGCATCGGCTGTGTGCGCTCAATTAGCTCCTATGGTAAGCGTTATGAAGCAAGTGGCGCTTCGCGAACAAAAAGCATGCAAAGAGGGAACGGTATTACTATACAGATTTAGCAACAAGGGGCATGAATCTGATATGGCCACACTTAGAATTAACGTAGCTCAGGGCGGTAGAGAGGCTAAGAAAGGGATCAGTTTTGGAGATTCTTTGTTCGGTGGATTTGCCTTTGATGGATTTGCATATGATATAGGAGAGGGCGCATCTAATCATGGCGCATGCGTGGCTAGTTATCTACATATTCACAATCAAGGGGTAGAGCTACAGAGGGAAGGTAACGTGACTAAGAAATCGAAAACCATTCTTCACAAGGAAGGGCTCCCACCGAATTACTTGGAATATTTAAAAGCAATCCCTAAACATGAATTATATACAGCTACCTTTACAAACGATGGGTTGCGCGAATGTATGGCGAATTGGTCGGTGAAGATTCCTCGCACTTTAATAACATCCGCTCCTTTTGAAAGCGGAGAGGAATTTCATCCCAGGATTATAGGAGATGTTGGTAGCTATGCCCAGTTTGATACTTTTGATTTAGTAGATTAGACATCCGATTGATACATGGTCGTAGTATAGACTTAAAGTAGTATAGACTTAAAAATGAATTTCGGGGGTATTTAAGTATTATGCGTCGCGTACTTTACAAGCATCTTCTTAATTTTGGGGAATTTTTCAACGACTGACAGACCAAGCTTACGTATATTCCGCAAAAGAGGAATCTTATTACAAAAAAAGCGATTGAGATTATCCGTGACCGAATACATAAGATAATTATCCAGCTTTCTTTTGTTTTCGTATTCCTGTAGTACGATGCCGTCCAAAGGCAATCCTATAGCTTTATTACGCCTGATAAGTCCCACTAACTCTTCTGTATCCAGGATGCCCTGATTTAGGCCTTGACCAGCAAGAGGGTGGATGGTATGCGCAGCATCCCCAAGTATCACCAAATTGCCCTTATAGTAATTCCGCACTAAAGCAGCGCTCAAAGGAAATGTCTGCATCTCGCTGATAATTTCCACTTTCCCCAGGAACTCTCCAAAACGCTCCATTAAATGCTCGGTCAATTCTTCTTTTTGCATCTTCATGTATATCGGAGCGAGCTCAGTCCCCTCCGTCCATACGATAGACGACTGATTAGGATCGCATAATGGCAAAATAGCAAATGGTCCTTGAGGCATAAAATGCTCTACTGCCGTACCTTCATGAGGTTTTTCGTGCTTAACAATCATGGTAAGTGCAGATTGTCCGTAGCTTTTATCTATAGAATTTGTAAAGTATTGTTGCTTTATAATAGAATTTTTACCTTCACAAAGAACGGCTAGCTCTGGGTTGTATACATCCAGACCTCCTTCTTCCGACCCAAAGCGTGAGGCCAATATCTTGCACTTATCGCCTTCGAATTCGACCGTATAATTCATCTCAAGCCTTAGATCGATTAGAGGGTGATGGATTAATTTCTCTAGCGCTTCGCGTAAATATCGATTTTCTATCATATATCCAAGAGCCTCTTGCTTGGATTCCCTCTCTGAAAAATGCAGAATTTGCGGTGCTTTGTCATCAAGGACGTATATATCCCGTATAGGGCTAATGCAATGCTCCAGGTCCTTCCAAATTCCAATTTCGGAGAGGAATTTCTTGGAAGCATTCGTAAGAGCTGTAGTCCTTTGGTCCAAAGGAAATTGCATATTACTTCTCTCAAGAAGCACTACTCGACTGCCCATATGAGCAAAAGCGATTGCAGCAATCATTCCGCTAAGGCCTGAGCCTAGGATAACTATGTCTTTTTGCATATAAAATACTTTAATATTGCCTGGGTAGTGATGAAACTAAGAAAAGCATAAATGAGAGCTATATCGAGATAGGACTCGCTATAAGGGCGCGTACCTAATGCGACTATTATCAATATTCCGAAATTTGTAACTGAGTTTAAAAAAAGTATTTGCGTGAATATCTCTTTGTCAAAGATAAAACCTAGCAACAAAGCTCCCATAGATATGGCTATAAACAAAGTAAATATCTCTAACATAAGGCTTTACCTATCTTCAAAGCCTTGATCTTCGAATCCATAGCGCCATTTTGAAGATCTTCTATACCTTCTTTGGTCAAGCTATGAACAAGAAGTCTATTCTCCTCTAAGCTAATAGTGATAGTCCCTGGCGTTAGAGTAATTGAATTTGCAAATATCACTCTCGCAACCTCGCTCTCTTGAGTGGTTGATATCCATGAGACCGTAGGAGTAATAGACAATGGCCTCGTGAATATCAATTTCGTTACCCCTATGCTAGATTTTGCAATTTCTGCCAGTAGCCATAATGAGTAGCGTATAAAATTTATTATATTCTGCATCATTGACATCTTATTACCTCTTGCCTTGAGAATCACGATAAATTTCTCCCCAAGCTTTCGCTAGCTTCTCTATTTCTTCCTCTGTATTAGATATTCCGAAAGAAAACCTAATAGCGCAATCGGCTATTCTAGCTTCAACTCCAGACGCTATAAGTACATGGGAAATTTTCACCTTACCAGAAGAACAAGCAGAACCAGAGCTCACTGCCATTCCTCTGATATCAAAGCTAATTACTTGCAAATTCGCCGGAACATTTGGCATATATACCATGGAGGTGTTGGGCAGTCTTGGGGCATTTCGTCCAAAGATAATAGCATCTTTGCAAATATCCCGAACGCCACTTTCAAATATATCCCGAAGCTTACTAGTTTGAGGAGTCGCAATACTTGCAGCCACCCCCATGCCTACAATTGCCGGAACATTTTCGGTGCCAGACCTTACGCTTCTCTCCTGACCACCTCCCAGAATATGCGGATGCATGTGATATTGCGCCTTATGCACTAAAGCAGCGGCACCTAGTGGCCCACCAAATTTATGCGCAGAAATGCTAGCAAAATCTACACCGAGCTCTAGTATATTGCATGAAATTTTACCAAGTCCTTGCACGCAATCGCTATGCAGAACTGCCCCATATTTATGCACTATGGCCGCAATATCCGAAATGGGCTGAATTACTCCAGTTTCATTATTGGCTAGCATTATAGAGACAAGGCTTGAAGGTCCCGGATGAGCTTTTAGATAGCTTTCTAGAACTTCCAAATCAACGACCCCTTCATTATCTACCTTCAAGATGCTTATGTCCTGCTTATATTCTGCGTGCTTTAGAATGGATATATGCTCAGTTGCAGAGATGAGGATTTTACTACCTTTAAAATGATTCATTACAAGATTATTAGCTTCTGTTGCAGAAGAAGTGAAAACAAGATTATATTGATCTTTTCGTAAATTTACCCCAAGAGCTAATGCGGTATCATTCCTCGCATTCTCTATTAGGGATTTCGCATTTCTCCCAAAGGAATGCACCGAAGAGGGGTTGAGAGGAGAAGTCATAACCTTCATCATCGCTTCTCGCGCTTCTGGCAAGATAGGGGAAGACGCGTTATAATCAAAGTACATCATACTGCAAAGCTTCGAACTAGGCTTCCTGCCAACAAATACCAACCATCAATGACGACAAAAAAGATGATTTTAAACGGTAAAGCTACCATTACCGGAGGCATCATCATCATACCCATCGCCATGAGAATAGAAGACACTACTATATCTATGATTAAGAAGGGCAAGAATATGAGAAAGCCGATCTCAAAAGCTCTTCTAAGTTCACTAATCATAAATGATGGGATCACTATTTTAAGAGGCAAATTTAACACTTCCTGCTTCGGATCTTCTTTAGCTATTGAAATAAAGAGATCTAGGTCTTTGCTCCTGGTATTTGCAAGCATAAATTTCTTAAATGGCTGCACTATGTGAGGTATGGCCTCCTCTTCAGAGATTTTTTCTTCAATCATGGGTCTTATGCCATTTTCATATGATTCTTCCAAAGCTGGAGACATTATGAAAAAGGTCAAAAACAATGCAAGGCTCATCACAACTTGGTTAGGTGGACTTTGCTGAAGGCCAAGAGCTGTACGAACCATCCCAAGAACTATGGCTATTCTAACAAAAGAAGTTGTCATAATGAGAATGGATGGGGCTATTCCTAAAACAGTAATTAGCAAAAATAGTTGCATTACTTTAGCGCTGTTAGATCCTTGGCCAATAAGGTCATCTATAACAGGAATTCCAGTATTAGCCGCCAATGCATTCTGCGTAGCCAAAATTATTAGAAGGGTTATGCCGGACTTCCCAAATAAAGCGAATTTATAAAACCTATTGTTTTTCATATTTATCCAACAATAAATTGCCATTTTTACTTATAAGTAACAAGTATCCAACTGGTCCTTGCGTCACGCTTACTACCTTTGTTGAATCGTCAATATACATAGCCCCTTCTAGCGCGATATTCCCAGTACTCGTCCCCTTTAAGGTATTGGTATATTTTTGCAGTAGCTTTACACTTGCATAAAATAGCCCGAGGACAAATAAGAGACCGAATATAGCTTTTACTACAATAAACATACTTAACTCACTTGAAGCGCCATAGAGCGCAAATAACGTTCATGTTTAGATGCTTTATCTACAGCTTCTTTGATAGTATCTTCAATTTCCCGCTTCCTTAGGTCCAAGAGATCTATAATACCACTCAGCTTATTCTGACAATATATTACTTCTTCTTCTTTGTAGGAAGGGTTGCTTACAAAATAATTTTCTATAGCCTCAAATGCTTCACTCGCGGCATCTGCATCTCCTGAAGATTCAAGTTCATTGAAAGCTTTGTCCAAAATCAATTGCAGCTCTTCCCATTCGCATGTTTTTTTTGTACTCATTTCTTTTCCTCGGAAGGCTGATTAGATTGCTGATTTTTTTGATAAATATAAGACAAAATTTCTGCAACAACAGCATATGTCTCGAGTGGTATCAAACTATTTAATTCTAAGGCCGCTAGAACTCGGACCAATTCGTCGTTTTCGCTAATTGGAATATTATGCTCTTTGGCAATAGCTATAATTTGTTCTGCGAAAGACCTATTGCCTTTGGCCACAACTTTTGGCGCTATGTCTAATTCTTTATCATATCCTAATGCTACAGCAGTTTTTATTTTACCTTCTGGATCATCTGGTGCATTATCGCTCATAATTAATTTAATGTGCTAATATGATAAAACGTAAGAATATCCTTATAGAGCTAATTGTCACTTGTTTTTTCGTTGGGAAGATAAAATATGCACCAGGAACATTTGGCTCCCTCCTAGCTTTCCCTCTCAGCTATTTCGTCGTCACTATGACTCTGCCCTTGGGTTTTACTCTTAATTTGCCTAATATTAATAAGTATCAGAGTGACTTTTTCGCAATAATAGTGGTGCTATTTGCAGTAATAATAGCGCTTTTTATCCTCGGCACAATTTGCTCTTCTATATACGTAAAAAATACTGGACGCGAAGACCCTAAGGAAGTTGTGATAGACGAAGTCGTGGGACAGATGATAGTAATAGTCCTTGGAAGTCTCTCCGTCGCATTCGTGCATTATTCTTGGCTAGGAGAGCGTCTTGGAGGTGCAACTACTGACTTGATATTTCTTTTTGCTCTGCCTTTTACGTTGTTTCGTATATTCGATATAATAAAACCATTCCCAATAAACTGGGTGGATCGCAAGATAAAAGGCGGGATAGGAATAATGCTAGATGATGTACTCGCTGCAATCTTTGCTGTTGTGATGCAATATGCCATTACCTTTGTAGTAGTTGATTTCTTTGGATGAAATATTATTCATAGTAGCCAAACCATAATTATGGGGTCCTATCAAGCTTGATCAGTAGATGAGATTTTTAGCCCAATAATTCCAATCAAAATAACAATAAAAAATACTGTTTGAAGGATCGTAACTTTGCTTTCAAAAAACATCACATTGCATAAAAAGATCCCAGCAGCGCCGATGCCTACCCACACTATGTACGAAATACTAACCGGAATTTCTCGGGATGCCACAGCTAGAAGATATAAACTAAATGAGGCAAAGATAATGGTTATTGCAGATTCAATTGGCTTAGTAAACCCGTTTGACAACTTTAGGCCTATGACCCATGCCACCTCAAAAAGCCCAGCTAATATTAGAACAATCCAATTTATCATTGTATACCTAGATTCATTGTAACGATATCATTCAAAGGGCTTTACTATCACCATAATCACAGCTACTGTCATAAGTAATGCAGGTACTTCGTTTATGATACGATAGAACCTTTCTGAATGTTTGTTTTGTCCCAAAATAAAATCCTTGCGGCATCTGGCAAGAAATCCATGAAAAACTATAAGTAACAATACAGCAGTCATTTTAATATGAAACCAAACTCCAAGGGCTTTGAATCCGTATATATGGGCATCGATAGAACCGAAGACTAAAGCAAGTATCATGGCTGGATTCATTATTATCCTAAGTAACTTGCGCTCCATCTCTTGAAAGATCTTGTCCGCCTCAGAGCCAGCAGCCACTCTAGTATGGTATACATAAAGCCGTGGCAGATAAAATAATCCCGCCATCCAGCAGATAACGAAAATAACATGCAACGCCTTAAACCATTCGTAGTAATTGGATAGATAATTAGCCATTTTATACCTTAGTTAACAGCTTGATTTACAATTGCAGCATAAATTCTCGCCGCTTAAAGCCTTAAGCACCAAGCTCTCTAAGGCAGTAATAAATAACTCATTTGTACTTAAAGTCGGAACCCTAATATATCTAGTATCATAATTTTCTGCTATTTTAGCATATTCGATATCCAGTTCTACTAATGTTTCAACATGCTCAGAGACAAAAGCAATAGGTACTACTATTATAGTTTTTTGTAGCTTTGCTGCCTCCTCTATTTCATGCTCCGTATTTGGCTCAAGCCACTTCATTGGACCCACTTTACTTTGATAAGTGATTTTATAGTCAAGATTAGAAATATCTAGCTTTTTAATCACCGCTGCTACAGTCCTCTCCACCTGAAGTTGATAAGGATCACCTTGATCTATAATCTTCTGAGGCAACCCATGAGCTGAGAATAATATTCGAGCATTTTGCATATCGGAATCTTTTATAGATTCCTTAATTAAAGCAGCCCTGATTAAAGCCACATGAGAATCTATAAAACCTTCGTTATTATAATAGCAACATATTAGCTTTGGCTCGGCTCTAATCTCGGCTTTTTTAAGAGCGGCCTGTAATTCCTGAACCGAGGATTCAGTTGTAGTAGTAGAAAACTGAGGATAGAGAGGCAGTATTATTATTTGCGAAGGATCGTATTTTTTGATTTCTTGTGCCACCTCGTCCGCCCTGGGGTACCAGTATCTCATAGAGATAAACACAGATATATCGCCATAATTCTGGAGCTTTACCTCTAGGGCATTTTTTTGGGCGGTGGTTTCGCGAAGTATTGGCGATGCGCCTCCAACAAGGCTATATATTTCCTTAGCAGTTTCCCTTCTATTTCTTGAAATCAGCTTAGCGATAATCCAGCGCAGTGGATTCGGAAGCCTTATGATAGCTTTATCGTAAAACAAATTGAAGAGAAATGGCTCTACGGCATCTAAATTATTAGGCCCACCGAGGTTGAGTAAAACTACAGCTACTTTACCAGGGACTTTACCAGGGACTTTCTTTTTGGCTTTAGACATATAGATTTGTACCACAAAAAGCTCATGATATCACATAATATGCATCCTTCAAGGCCTTTGATTTTTCATCAGTTTCGCTAACCGAATAAGCATTTATTTGGAACTTGACACAACATGTACAATAGGTTAATTTGAGCCAAAATCTAAAGGCGATAAAGTGCTGTCTTATTATAATAAAGCCAGAAATAGTCGGTTTCGCAGTTTAGTATGGCCCATTAGATCTTATGAACTTAAGAAATTCTTGCCTATGGCATTTCTTATGTTCACCATACTACTCAATCAAAATCTCGTTCGTAGCATCAAAGATAGCCTGATAATGACAATGGTTGGACCAGAAGTCATTAGCTTCATTAAGCTATGGGGCGAAATGCCCGCTGGTATATTGTTTGTCGTGATCTACGCTAAAATGTGTAATGTCATGACGACAGAACGGGCATTTAGATATATCATGCTTTCTTTTTTAGCATTTTTTGCAATATTTGGCTTTGTACTTTATCCTTATAGGGCATTTTTTCACCCCGATCCTAATGTTATTTCTCATTACATAGAAGTCTTGCCTCATTTTAAATGGTTTATTGTTATTTGGGGAAAATGGAGCTTTGTACTACTATATATTATAGCAGAACTATGGCCGGTGATTGTATTTAGTATATTATATTGGCAACTTGCTAATAAGATTACTAAGACTGAAGAGGCCAAAAGATTTTACTCGTTTTTCTTGCTCATAGGACAAACTAATCTTTTATTATCAGGCCTTGTAATAGTATATTTTGCTTCTGGTAAGCATTTTTTAGTGTCGTTTTTCCCAGATATGGCAGAAATGACTGAAGTTACTCTTAAATCAATGATCTTAATTGTCTTAATATCAGGGGCCGTTAGCTTAGCACTTCACCGCTTTGTAGAGCGAGAAATAATAGAAAAAGAAATTGATCTCAACGAGGCAGTGCCGACTAAAAGAATTTTGAATTTAGGTTTAATGGATAGCGCAAAAATGATACTAAAGTCTAGGTATTTAGGCTATATATGCATTTTAATGATCTCATACAGCACCTCTGTTAACTTAATCGAGGGTTTGTGGATGTCTAAAGCTAGAGAGCTTTATCCTTCTACAGACGGATTTATGGCTTATCAAGGGAATGTACTTTTTTGGACCGGTACTTCCACATTAGTATGGGCTATCTTGGGGAGTGCGATAATAAGACGCTTTGGTTGGCTCGCTGCCGCCATTATTACCCCCGCTATGATTGGGACGGTTGGAGCAATGTTCTTCACTGGCGTCGTGATGCAAGATAAGCTAGAAGCAACTTTTATTGCTTTTGGAAACTTGTCAGCTCTAGCGATAATAGTTCTTATGGGTAGTTTGCAAAATATTTTTGGCAAAGGAGCAAAATACTCTCTTTTTGATGCCACCAAAGAGATGGCTTATATCCCACTAGACGACGAGATGAAAACCAAAGGAAAGGCTGCCGTGGATGTAGTCGGAACAAAAATTGGTAAATCCATGGGCGCCTTGATGCAATTCGCAACCTTCACCATTTTTCCTTCGGCCAGATATGAAGATATAGCAGGATTCTTGATGACGGCCTTTATACTAATATGTATTTTCTGGATGTATGGCGTTGTTTCATTGTCGAAGCAGTATAGCAATCTTCTATCAAATAGCCGGGTATAGGTAACTAAGCTGATCAGCTTAGTTACTCTGCCACCTCTTGCCCCTCTCCTATAAGAGAGGCTATCAATTCGTGATTATCAGCGGAATCAAGGCCATGAAGATTCTTGTCTGCTCTATCTAATAGTCTTTTGTTTACAATACCAAGGCAGTCTTCCAAGCTAAAACTTGGAATTACATGAAGATCTGCGATGTTTTTTATGCGGGTTAATATCCCGCACCACATAGATACAAAGACACAATCTTTAAAGGAGGGTTTATTAATACTTAAGTGCATAAGCTTCGATGAATCGCTCCGAGCACAATGAATTAAAAGGGGTAGTGTATCTATACCAGTTCTTTGTATATCCAAATCTCTTAAAGATGGGTGAGAGCTAATGGCTTCATATAAGCTCCGCACTTCATCTGGAGTATTGCCGGTTTTTGCTAAACCCGTATCATGCAAGTCAAGTTTTCGAAGGTTAGGCAGAGACATTAGAAGCAGAATTATATTGTCTATATATATAGATCCACAGTTAGATAAATCCACAGAAGTTACAGAAGAAGAATTTTCCGCACACGTTATTGAATCTATCAAATCACTCATCTCCTCTGGCGCAAGTTTTTTACCCGAATGATCTAAATGTAACCCTTCACTCACCCCTGCACAAGGTTGAGGTGTTGTTTCTGCATTAGGCGTACCGCTATAAATTCTATAATATTCATCAATTTTTATATCAATAGCTGCTAGGGTTAATTCCACCTCTCTTGCCTCATTTCCTAATATCGTAGCAACCCATTCATCACTAAGTGCATCACTCAACTTCGCGATAAAATCTTTGTTGCTAAGCTCGGGCTGGATTTTGGACGCAAAACCTTGAAGCATTTCCTGCGTGAGGGGGGCAAATATATTGCAATTATTTAATCCATCTTTGCTAAGCATTTTAGTTAAGCAAATACCGTGCGATCTAAAAAGTACGTATAACTCTTGATCTATATAATCCTTTAAAGGAAGTGGTAGATTATTTCTGAGGTCTGCGTAACTAGATAATTGAATATTCTGATCCCGAAGAGCCTGAACGTAATTTTGTATTATTTTACTTAACATTTGGTTTCAATTTTTTTGGGTCTAGATATGATAACACATATTGTAATAACGTCAATATTTATTATTATATTCATACTGCGTGTCACATGATCAGTTGAATACCATCTCCTTGATCTCCTTTAAGGACAAATTCGTATTTTTCTTTTGATCATGCAATATCCTTCCTTCATGCATTACTACAACTCTACTGCCATATCTGAGTGCATCTTCAAGATTGTGAGTGACCATAAGAGTGGTAATGCTATGCTCAGCAACTTGCTTTGCAGTCAATGCCATAATAGTGTCAGCTGCTTTATGATCTAGAGCGCTTGTATGTTCGTCTAGGAAAAGAATTTTTGGAGGTATACTCAGTGCTAAATGCAATAAAATTGCCTGCTTTTCTCCCCCTGAAAATTGAGATAATTTTTGATGCATATATGCATTGAATTTCTCTGGTAAGGGCTGTCTACCCATCGCCCTGCTTTTACTGCGACTTTCCCATAATGCTATATTTTCTTGCAAAGTCAGCTCTACAAATAATCTGCTTTCTGCGTTTTGAGAAAGCGTTACAAAATCAATAGCTTTTTGACTTGTGGGCAATTGAGTAATTGGTATGCCGTCCAATAATATGTCTCCTGAGGTAGCGGTGATTTCACCCGATAAAGTTTTGATCAAAGTTGATTTGCCACTACCGTTTGCTCCAAGCACAACTACAAACTCCCCAGATTCTATGGTGATGTTTGTAGTTTGAAGTATCGGCTTTTCTCTGGAAGGGATTACAACGGATATATCTTTCGCATTTAATATCATTGCATTACTCCAATAAAGCGCATACTTCTTAGACTAAAAAAGAGTATTAGACCTAAAATTAGCTTTAGATTTACAGGATTAACACCCATCATAAGCAGTATATTTAAGCATAAAAAATACAGTAAAATTCCAAGGAAGCAGGAGGCCAAACCTTTAAATGCATGAAAATTTGCCGAAGGATTGATAAGTATCTGCCCACCTATTACTACAGCACCAATTCCTATAAGCGCTACGCCAAGCCCCATATTAATATCGGCAAATCCATTGACGCTTGCAGTCAACGCACCAGAAAGACTTGCAAGGGCATTGCCAAGAGATAGCCCAAATGCTCTGTAGCCCTCAGCGGGCTTTCCCAGTACATGCAATAATTTTTGGTTTTCTCCGAAAGCTCGAAGGTATAGTCCCATCTTACTTTTAAGCAACAACACCATCCCTAGATAAAGAATGACAGCAATAATTAAAAGTGCCGTGACCCAGTTATCTATAGTAACCCCAGTTAATAGCGTTTGCTTCCCTATAAGAGAAATATTGGGCCTACCAAGGACTTGGAGATTTACTGAATAAAGCATGAATGATGCAAGAATCCCCACAACTAGATCGCTGACTCTATTATGCCTTTGCATGAAACCCACTAGTACTCCGATAAAGCCCCCGGCTAGCACGCTAAGAGACATAGCTTGAATCGGTCCAAAATCTATCATGCGCGCATACACAGCAGCGCCCAAAATATAGGTACCATCCATGGTAAGGTCAGTAACGCGAAGTATGCGGTAGCTAAGATATATCCCAAAAACTAAGGGTAGCAAAAGCAGGCTTTGCTCTAAGGCGCCTAAAAATATACCCATTATTTACCTACTTTTAGCCGAAGAATAGGTAGTCCAATTTTTGATAAAGCATCCATATCAAGTATCTTTTGCAAAGCTAAGTTCTGAGTATTTACGAAAAGAGTCATGGCCTCAATATTCCTATATGGTACTTCTTGAACGGGAGCGCCTTCAAGAATTTGCCCGGCCATCTTTCCAGCCTCAAGGCCTATGTCTTTTTCTTTTGCTCCAATCGCAATAGTAGCACCATTCATTACAGAGCTTTCATCGGATGCAATCAGCGGTATCTGACGCTTCGCAGCCTCTGCCGCTACAATACTCGCGCCGCTAACTACAATGTGGTCCTTTAGTATTAAAAATGCCTCTATATCCTTTGGAGAGGTCTTGGCTGCGGAAGGTAAATCTATCATGCTTTGCACCATAGCTAGGTGCAAATGGATGTTATGCTCCTTGGCATATTCTTGCAAATGCTCAATCTCAGGAGCAATTTTTTCGCTTGCGCTATAGATTACAGCGATCCTTTTAAGCTTAGGTAGCTTCGCAAGGGATATACTTATTGGTATCTCATCATTTATGCCCGTTGCGAAAGTGGTTGCTTGCTCCATAATTGCTGCAACGCAAATGGTGATTTTGTTTGGTCTATGAGCTAGGGTCATTTGACAAGAAGAACTTCCAATTGGCATCACAATATCGATGTCTTGATCATTCATTTGCTTGATCAGAGCAAGCTGCATATTTGGATCTGCATGAGCATTTTGAGTTAAAACTTTTACACTAGATGGGAGAGATTCCCGAATACCAGAAACGATCTGATTCATAGCTTCATGCTCTAGTGGTACTAGAATCGCTATAGTAGATGCATAAGAAAGTGGGATATAAGAATAGGTAAAGATAAGTATAATAGAGAGAAAACGAAACATATAAATTCCTTTGTATGAAATATGACAAAACTTTTGGGCATGCGCGCTGAGTTATTAGCTGCGACGCCAACTGAAAATTGTCAAATTTTTTAAAACAAAGGCAGGCATAAGATATAGCGCTATTATTTATAAGCAGGACCAATATAATATACTGGATATAAGTTTTCAATAAAATTGTTGATCCCTGTATTTCCTACAAGGAACATGCTGCTGTACATCTGCTACTATAGATCTCCAAAACCTATTGTTAGAGCCATTAATCTATCAATATTATTGCTTTTCTTAAAACCTAGAATTAAACTACTTAGAGATAATTTCAATCCCCCCAAAATTTGTGCCGAAATCTGCGCTAAGACTT
>JAZKAD010000032.1:22515-24982 GCA_040389305.1 Pseudomonadota bacterium
CTTCTACTTTGCTTCGTATCCTTCGTCGTCTTCGATGCCAAAGCGGCTTTCGATGCAGAGCTGGCCTCTTCCTTGAAATGCGTCACTTTATTTCGAGAAAATGAGCACAAGCATCGCATACCCGCGGATACTCTTTACTCCATTTCTCTTAACGAGACTGGCAAGGTGCATTCCAGTAAAAAAGTTAAACTTTCTTGGCCCTGGACAGTGAATGTCGAAGGAGAAGGATTCTTTTTCAATACAAAACAAGAAGCTGTGAGTTTTGTAAAAAAACAGCTATCTCAAAAAAAAGAAAGTATTGATGTTGGCTGCATGCAAGTAAATCTTAAGCATCATCCCAATGCATTTAAATCCATCGAAGAAGCTTTTGAACCAAGAGCAAACATTGCATATGCAGCAAGTTTTCTACGATCAAAATATGATCAACTCGGCTCTTGGCATAAAGCTATTGGTCACTACCATTCAGCCACAGAAGCTCTTGGTACTAAATATAAGAATAACGTAATTAAAATTGCTAGCAATATTGAGCAATATAAGGACACTTTCCGTCAATATGGTAGGCAGTATAGTAGTAATAAATCGTATAACAAAATTGTAGCGCGTAGTTACAACAGAAAACTTAGCCCTGTTGTGATTGACAGAAGGTATCGTAGCAATATGATGGTGCACGTTCCAAGAGCAAGTTAGGTATAGCATGATAATTCCAGAATGACGCGCAAAGATAAATTCCTAAGAGTAAGCCCCTCCGTAGAGAATAGCTCCGCTAAATACCCAAAACTAACAACAAGCTTTACACAAGAAGAGCTAGAGCTCTGCCTTCCTGATGCTCGTAACGCTATTACTGCCCATGCAAGCGAATGGGAAGCCTTGGGTTTTAAGGCGTCTGCGGACATAAAATCTGCTTTACTTAAATCAGACGCCCACAAGATTGAGGTTCTTAGCAAATGTTCAAAGGGATTGCTCGAGCTTAATTTTACCCTCGGAGAGTTGCTAGAGCTTGATGCTTGTAAAGTACTAACTCTCTGTACAACTGCTGCGCCACTTAGGAATGCTGGCATTCTTCATAAAAGCATAATGGCTCTTGATACACATAGAATGGCTACACTTGCCATGCGCATCGGAGATTTACTCAAATACAAAGTGTACTCTATAGACGAAGTACTGCAGCAAAAAAATGGTGATTATGTTATTCCAAATGAACGCATTGTTCTTCTGCATCTATACATAAAAACTCAAGAGCTATTTAACCCTTCCTTTAGTAGGAACCCGAACAATCAAAGAGATGACACTGCGCTTCAATATAACTTTTTTTTATATTACGAGATAGCAGAGAAGATAAGGCAAGAGACGCCAGAAAATCGGCAAATGGAGCTCTTGAAATTCTACAACTCCTTTATAAAACTAGGTATTGACTATGGAGATATGCATTTTGCAGATATAGGAGCTCTGAGGTTAATCAGAGCTCATGGCAGTGCATTGGCAGATTTAGGTTATACTAAAGAAAATATTTTTAAAGGAGATGCGCATCTTTTTTCTGTAATAAGTACATATATAGATAATTTTCGTAGCGCTGGCTATACCAAAAAAGAGCTTGATGACATTCAAGATCTTCAGAAACTCGTCCTGCTCGGAGAGCACGTAATAGATTTTTTTTTATTCGAACTAACAAAAAAAACAATATCTGATTTAACCTCTGAAGAATTACTAAAATTCGCAAGGCATATTGACGATATAAAGAGCTGTATCATTGAAGTTTATGCTCCAGATTTAAAGGGGTATAATTTTGCTCTAATTGATATTCTTAGCTCTCCCACTCATCTTTCTATGCTGAATCCTTTAGCAAAGTTACTACAAATACTCAGTCCATCGGAATTTTTGGATTGGCCTCTCGAGGTGCTAGAATTACTTTCAAAATGTCCAATAGAAAGACTATCGGATATACCTAAGGATAAATTATACACCGAAGCAAAGAAGGTGATAGCAAAGAGAGAATTAGGTGCATCTCATAAAGATGTAGCAATATGTGAAGTTGATGGGGATGTAAACGAAGTAGAAGTTGCTGGTGAAGTTGCTCAAGGGGTGGGCGAAGCAGATGTATAATATATCTCATATCAAGCATAAATTGATGAAGTTTGAGCCGTCTGAGCTTAATGTATTTGATGATAGCGAAAAGCATCGTGGGCACGCTGGGTACAGCGACAAAGCACCTAGCCATATCAGAATTGAGATAACTAGCGCGGCCTTTGAGGGTCTTTCAAAACTTGCTGTACATCGTATGATTCACGAGGCTCTTAAAGACGAATTAGAGGCGGGACTGCATTCTCTTGCAATTAATGCTAGAACTTCTGATATTAAACTCAAATAACATGAATTCATTGTCTTGCTTGGTGGGGTATTCACGTTACTTCTCTTAAACCGCCCTTTTGCAAATTTTCCTACTCCAATATCTTCTTAAGAGAAAGCATGA
>JAZKAD010000033.1:0-1662 GCA_040389305.1 Pseudomonadota bacterium
CATGATGTATTTATAGATTTGTTATATGAGGTTGGGCTGGGTATTTGGTGAATTCGTATTCCTTTTCGTCTTGGTGGTGTTGTAAATGGTGTTGATGTTTGCTTTACAATATCAATTAAAATATCAATTGTAGTAGCTTAATCAAAGACATGAGGCATAATAGAAGTATCTTACAAAAGATACATAACAGGCATTGACTCTAGTAGATTTGATGATTATAATGCGCCTTTATACATATTTAACATTAAGGATTTATTATGAAAGTCGTGAGCTCTTTAAAGTCCCTGAAAAAACGTGATAAAGATTGCCAAGTGGTAAAAAGACGCGGAAAAATCTACGTTATCAACAAAAAGACTAAGAGATTTAAGGCTCGCCAAGGGTAATGATTAAGAGTAGTACAAGTTGCTCAAATTATCCATTAATTATATATATATTAACTCCAGAGCTTGCTCTGGAGTTTTATTATTTAAGTCTTTATTGAAATGGTAATAGATCCTCTAAACCTACTTAAAAGCCTTATTGCCTTTAAATCCATCACGCCCTCAGACGATTCTGGTCTAGATTTTATAGCGAAACTTTTAGTTCAGCATGGGTTTGAAATTCATCTTAAAGAGTTTGGTCCAGATTCAGGATTTCATAAAGTTAAAAACTTATACGCCGTTTATTCTCCCAAGCGCTCTCATGCTCAAAACTACTTTAATCTCTGCTTCTCAGGTCATATTGATGTCGTGCCTCCTGGACCAGGATGGGCAAGCGATCCTTTTAAGGCCCGTCAAAAAAATGGGAAGATATATGGTCGCGGGGCTGTTGATATGAAAGGCGCCCTCGCCTCTATGATCGCTGCTGCTATAAATTTTCTTAAAAACCACAAAGGTGATATAAAAACCACAATAAGCTTTCTTATAACTTCCGATGAAGAAGGAGAAGCGACTTATGGCACGAAAGCAATGCTTCAATGGATGGAGAAAGAGGGACATAAGATAGATTTTGCAATTATTGGAGAGCCCACCTCTGAAAAAGTTATCGGAGATACTATCAAAATAGGGCGGCGTGGTAGTGCAAATTTTGATCTAGAGGTCAGAGGAAAGCAAGGACATGTAGCTTATCCACATCTTGCAGATAATCCCATCCCTCATCTCGTTCAAATCCTGAATGAGCTAAGCTTGCTAAAACTCGATAACGGCAATAGTGCCTTTCAGCCCTCCAACATTGCGATAACTTCTATAGACGTTGGTAATCCTACGACGAATGTTATTCCAGAAATTGCCTCTGCTAAGTTTAACATAAGATATAATACTGAACATAAACATGATGAGCTCGTAACGCTTATAGAATCAGTAATTAAAAAACATAGTAGCAATTATATTTTGCAAGCAAAGAACTCGGCGGAGCCTTTCCTGTCGCAAGAATCAGAGATTATCAAAATCTTTGCGAGTTCTGTGAAGTACGTGACCAACGTCGTACCCTCTTACACGACGGGCGGGGGAACTTCTGACGCAAGGTTTTTGCAAGCTTATTGCCCCGTCCTTGAATTCGGATTACTTTCAGACTTTGCACATAAAATAGATGAATATGTAGAAATAGGGGATTTACAAAGACTGTATGATGTGTATTATCATACGTTGTGCAGTATACACACTACGCAAGTAGTTTAGCGGATAT
>JAZKAD010000033.1:1672-5609 GCA_040389305.1 Pseudomonadota bacterium
TTTAGGTTCTGGCGCCGCGAGGCGTGGGGGTTCAAGTCCCTCTATCCGCACCATAACTGCACTAACTTATCTATCAAAAGATATTTATAAAATAATAATTATATAAAAATAATTGGGCTAATATGCAGTTTACAGAGCTACCGAGCAAAGGTTTAGAAAGATTTTTCAAAGTCATAGTTGAAGATAAAAATATCAAATTTCAAGTAACCAAAGAGCTTGAAAGATTATCTGCAACCGCAGCAATTCCAGGATTCAGAGCCGGTAAAGTTCCATTCGCCCATATACAAAAAAAATATGGCGAAGCTGTAAGAGCAGATGTGCTTTCTCAAGAGATACAAAAAAACATCGATACTATAGTCAAGGAATATAAATTAGATCTCGCGACTCGTCCTGCTTTAGAAGACATGAAAAACGAAGCTGGTAAGGATGTAGAATTCACTGTTAAATTTGAGGTTATGCCTCATGTTACGCTGCCTAATTTTAAGGAAATTGAGCTCACTCGCCCTAAATTAAAAGTAACTGAAGAGGATATAAAGAATCGTCTTGATGCCATTGTACAATCTAGAACTGAATTTACACCATCACCTTCTACTAAAGCCAAAAAAGGCCATCAAGTCTTAATTGATTTTGTTGGATCCGTGGACGGAATAGAATTCAAAGGTGGGGCCGCTGAAAACCACAAGATAATACTTGGAAGTAAAAGCTTTATTGATGGCTTCGAAGACCAATTAGTTGGGACAAAAGCGGGTGATGAGATTGTGGTAAAAGTAACATTTCCAAAAGAATACCACGCAAATGATCTTGCTGGAAAAGATGCCGAGTTTAAGGTCACAGTTCACGAAGTATGCACCCCTAACGCTCCGGCCTTAGATGACGCTTTTGCACAAACATTAAAGTACAAAGATCTAGAAGATCTGCATAAAAGCATAACAGATGTTGTTTCTGAGACTTATGATGCTCAGCTTTATACCATACTTAAAATGCGTCTATTTGATAACTTAGAGAAAATGCTCAAATTTGATATTCCTGCTAGCCTTGCTGAGAATGAGTATCAATCTTTAAAGCAACAAAGCGAAGGGATGGAGCAAGAGGATGGCGACCTGAAGCATGACGCAGAGAGTCTAGAAGAATATTATCGCCGCGTTTCCTTAAGACGCGTTAAAATAGGTTTGATGCTATCTGAATATGTTAAAACACATAATCTTACTCTAGAGAAGCAAGATCTAGAAAGGGCGTTGATGATCGAAGCACGCCAGTTCCCAGGACAAGAAGCGTTGATTATGAATTACTACCAAAACAACAAATCCGCTTTGGAATCATTATCAGGCAGAGCTTTAGAGGATAAAGCTGTGCGAATGATTATGGCAAATGATATAAAAATGACAGATAAACTTCAAACTGCCAAAGAAATAGAAAAACTCATACAAGAAGAAAACGATAAGGAAGTGGTATAAAATCACCTCCTTTTCATTTCTTAGCGGTTTTTTTAGTACTTTTCTATAGCCTAGAGCAAAAAAAGGCTTTAGACTTTCTAGAAGACGCACCAAATTATTCGTCTCCATCTATATCATTATCATAAGTAGTGCTTTATGTCATATGTACCTATCGTAGTTGAGCAAACAAGTCGTGGAGAACGCTCCTATGATATATATTCCAGGCTTTTAAAAGAACGCATAATATTTGTATGTGGTGAAATTGAAGATCACATGGCTAATATCATAGTAGCACAACTACTTTTCTTAGAAGCCGAGAATCCAGAGAAAGAAATCTATATGTACATCAACTCCCCTGGTGGAGTCGTTACATCTGGACTCGCTATTTACGATACTATGCAATATGTTAAGCCTAAAGTTGCTACCCTATGCCTGGGGCAAGCATGCTCTATGGGCTCTTTACTGCTTACAGCTGGTGCTGACGGAATGAGGTATGCCTTGCCGCATAGTAGAATTATGCTACATCAACCGAGTGGCGGCTATAGAGGGCAAGCCACAGATATCGAGATTCATGCAAGAGAAACCCTTAAAATTAGGGCATTGCTTAATTGTTTATATGCTAAACATACCAAGCAAAAAATATCAGTCATTGAAAAAAATATGGAGCGTGATAATTTTATGGATCCTATAGCCGGTAAGGACTTCGGGCTTATAGACCATATTATAGATCATAGAGAGGCAATGAAACTTGTAGCCAATGTTAAAGGTACTAAATGAGTGATAACGAGCAAGTAACAGCTCTTAGCTGTTCTTTTTGTACAAAAAATCAACATGAAGTGCAGAAGCTTATAGCTGGCCCTAGTGTTTTTATTTGCAATGAATGTGTAGATCTCTGCATCGAGATTATGAAGCAAGAAGCAAGAGCTATACAGGCAAGTGATGTACCTTACATTCCGTCGCCTCAAGAAATATGCTCAACCCTTGATGATTATGTTATAGGGCAAAGTGAATCAAAAAAAATATTGTCAGTAGCGGTATACAATCATTATAAACGCCTCAGACATTTTGATCTTGGAGTCAATGATATTGAGATTGCGAAATCTAATATATTACTCATCGGCCCAACGGGATCTGGCAAAACTCTTCTTGCTCAAACTTTAGCTCGTATTCTTGATGTTCCATTTACTATGGCAGATGCTACATCTTTAACGGAGGCTGGATACGTAGGAGAAGATGTAGAAAACATTTTGCTCAGACTTCTACAATCTGCGAATTACAAAGTTGAAAAAGCGCAGCGTGGTATCGTGTATATCGATGAAGTAGATAAAATCACACGCAAATCTGATAACCCATCCATTACAAGAGATGTTTCTGGTGAAGGAGTTCAGCAAGCTTTGCTGAAAATTATGGAGGGCACCGTTGCATCTGTACCACCTCAAGGCGGAAGAAAGCATCCTCAGCAAGAGTTTATACAGATCAATACCACTAATATATTATTTATATGTGGTGGAGCTTTTACTGGGCTTGAAAAAATCATTCAAAACCGTAATTCTCAAGGCTCGATAGGATTTGGCGCGGATATCACAGTCAAAAAGGAGCACAAAACTGGTGAATTACTGAAAAATTTAGAAATCGAAGACCTTGTCAAATTTGGTCTTATTCCAGAATTTATTGGTCGCCTTCCGGTTGTGGCAACTTTAGAAGATCTAGATGAGAAATCATTGATTAATATTCTAACTAAGCCAAAAAATGCATTGATTAAGCAATATCATAAACTACTTGAATTCGATAACGTGGATCTTGTATTCGAAGAAGGAGCTCTTTCTGCTATAGCTGCTAAAGCTATGACTCACAAAACTGGGGCTCGTGGACTTCGCTCCATCATCGAACATCTTTTGCTCGATATTATGTTTAAGGTAAATGAGTACAGCAAAATGCAAATTACCATTACCAAAGAAGTGGTAGAAGGCAAAGCTCAGCCTATTATCCAACCCAAAGCTGGGAAATCTCAGCGCAAAAAAGCAAGTGCTTAGCACCCATGAGAATAGAGCATAAACATGACTTTTTGCGTAGTGCTAATATCACTGAATATACTTTAGAACCCCTGCCCTCTGACGCCTCCTTGCGCAGGTATTATAGAGTGCTTACTAAAGGCGTGAGTCTGATCTTGATGGACTGCCCTCCAGAACATTACTCCGTCAAACCTTTCGTTAATATTGCGTCTCTACTAAAAGCACATAATCTTCCCGCGCCAGAGATTCTCTTTTTAGATTCTGAGCGTGGTTTTTTACTACTGGAAGACTTTGGCGATGTTAGAGTTAAAGATCACCTAGAGGCAAATCCTGAAGATATTATAAGTAGTTATAAGGATGCCATTGATCTACTTATAGAAATACAAAAAATTAAAACAAAAGACCTACCCCACCATTCAACTGAGGTCATGCTTACAGGGCTAGAGGTTTTTACAGACTGGTATTTACAAAATAATGATAATAAGTCCACCC
>JAZKAD010000033.1:5619-16013 GCA_040389305.1 Pseudomonadota bacterium
TGCAAGAGTGGAAACAAATCCTTGGCGAAGTGCCACGTGACATTCAAGTTATAGCTCTTCGGGATTTTCATGTTGAAAATCTTATGCATCTAAAGGACGGCATGGGAAATAAGAAAGGTATAGGGCTTTTAGATTTTCAAGATGCTATGCTAAGTCACCCATCTTATGATCTCGTCTCCTTGCTAGAAGATGCAAGGTATGATGTCCCAGAAGATCTAAGGGATAATATGATTGATTACTATCTATCATTGCAACCTCACTTAGATAAGGAGAGTTTTTTATTAGCTTATCATATATTAGGGGCACAAAGGAATAGTCGCATCTTAGGATATTTCGCAAGAAAAAAGCTGCGCGATGGGGATGATAAATATATGAAGTTCGTGCCGAGAGTGAGGAAATATTTAATGAATGACCTTGCGCATCCTGCGCTGCAAAGGCTCCGGCCTTTATATAATGATGTATATCATGGGTAGCAAAAACGTCTCTTTACTTGAAGTTCCCAGCACTGTTACTACCACTGAAACCACCGCGCAAACTCCAGAGCTGAATGCCTTTGGCGTATCAAACTCCGCTATATTACACAACGTTCCAGGTACAGCAAAAAAATATATATATCTTGGAATCGGGGCTCTCGCACTCTCAGGTATATATTCTATTTTTCTGGTTTTGCTTCGCGCCCCCATCCTTAGTAATATTTTCTCCAATAAAGACTTATTTAAAACTGCGTTAGTCATACACGTGAATCTATCAGTGTTAGTATGGCTGCTCTCCTCTATTGTAGCTCTTTGGTGCATTAGCGCCTCAAGAAAATATGATTATTGGATATGCTACAGCAGCTATGTTGCAAGCATTGGCATAATACTAATGGCCATAGCACCCCTTACAGGAGCAAGCGCCCCTGTTCTCAACAATTATATACCAATGCTTGAAAATTGGTGTTTTATAACAGGCCTCGTGACCTTCGGCGCTGCAATTCTAATACCACTGTTTTGCAGCTTAGTTTCTGCGCAAAATACAATATTATACTACGCAAATTGTGCCACTAGCATTATCGTTCTTATATCCTATGCATGCTTTGTATTGTCTTATTACAGCCTGCAGAAGCTCTTATTCCCAATGGATCTGCACTTCTTTTATGAAACTCTTTTTTGGAGCGGCGGGCATATATTGCAGTTTGCTTATACAGAAGGCGCGATGGTAATGTGGCTAGTACTGCTAGAGCAAAGCAGTGGGCGTAGACTTAGCTATTCTAAAACCTATATTTTTATACTACTTCTAAATGCAATATTATCCATCCCGGGGCTTTTTCCTCATGCGGCCTATGCAATTGATAGTATGGAGTTTACAGAGTTTTTTACACTTCACATGAAGTATTGTGCCGGGCTTGCTCCCACGATGCTTGTGATAATTTGTTTTTTAGATTTGGTAGGCTCCGCGCCTTCATCCCCTTGGATTCTTACTTCTAATATAACTACAAACCCCTTACTTAAACGCTGCCTTATCTCTTCTCTATTCTTATTCTTTTCAGGCGGCTTTATAGGTCTTTTGATAGCGGGCGTTAATGTCACAATACCCGCTCATTATCACGGCTCTATAGTTGGAGTTAGTATAGCTTTTATGGGGCTTAGCTATTATATCCTGAGTCCTTCACACCTCAATTCCAGACAGCCTTATATATATGCTATTGGCCAAATGATGCATATAAC
The DNA here is from genome assembly GCA_040389305.1 of Pseudomonadota bacterium. Lineage (GTDB taxonomy): Bacteria > Pseudomonadota > Alphaproteobacteria > Rickettsiales > Rickettsiaceae > JAZKAD01. The sequence continues at coordinate 7,326 of JAZKAD010000033.1, forward strand.
AGGACTCGCAGTATCTGGCGGATATGGCGTCCTTCGTAAAAATCCAGATGCTATACTAACTCCGTCTGCTAAAATTACTATGGCCATTATGGGCTTTGGAGGGCTAATTGCGGTACTTGGAGGATTAATGTTTGTGTGGATTTGCGTTATGTCGTTTAGACGACTTGAAAAATGACGCGAGGAAATATATCTATATCTAATATTTCTATGAGGTAATAATCACTATGACAACACAAGATCACGAAATACTACAGGAAAATACAGAGGCCATCCAAGAAAAGATTGAAGGCGCTAACGAGCTTGCAGAGCTAAAAAGCCAAATATTGGAGCTACAAGACAGATTACTCCGCGCAAGTGCCGAAACCGAAAACACGAGACGCAGATACGAAAAGCAAATTGAGGAAACTCGTGAATATAGCATTACGGGATTATGCCGCGATCTAATACCCGTCATGGACAATATATCTTCTGCGCTTGCGCATAAGCCCGCTACCTTAAGCGCAGATATGCAAAACATAGTGGACGGTATAGAAATGACTAAAACTGGATTTATCAATGTCTTTACTAAATATGGCATAGAGGCAGTGGTACCGGTAGAAGGTGATAAATTTGACTATAATTTACATCATGCTATATCTCAAATACCCATTAATGATCATCCACAAGGGACAATATTGCAATTGATGCAAATTGGGTATAAAATTAAGGACCGATTACTTAGACCAGCCGCAGTGTCTGTAGCTAAAAAAGCGGATTGATGTAAGTCTCTAGGGTAAGTAATAATATCGCCTGCAATATAACTTTTATGAAGATGAAATCAACAATAAGAACCATTGTAGCTTACTTATTATTTACCTTAGGAGCTGGCTTCGCCGCGGCTGAAGATAATATAATCCGTAACATCTACATAGAAAGCAGTGGAAATAATCCTATAGAAGCTCAATTAAAGGCAAACGAAATTGGGATGAGACGCGCTCTGCAGCTTCTCGCGGATAAGATGAATATCAAAGATACTGATTTACATCATGCATCTTATCAGGAACTAATTCAGGTATTTCAGATCTCCACTTTGCGCGATAAAGTAGAGTCTGCAGAAAATTATAGCGCCGTCGTAGATTATCACTACAACCGCAAAAACGCTCAAGAGCTTATCAAGCAGTATGCTCCAGAAGCTTCAGATGCTGCATCTTATGATTATCTAGTCATTCCTTTATTTAAACGCAATAATGTTGTTACGTTATGGAGTAATGACGTATTATGGTTAAAAAATTGGAACGATATAAGGTCCTTACTCTATGACTATAAATTACTCTATCCGGATCCCGCGGATATAAAACCTCGAAGTACTGGAGATGACATTACGGCTGCAAATGTTTTGTCTTTGTCCTATCAAGATTTTTTAAATATCTTCCCCAACTATTTTATAGATCGTGTCTTACTAGTAATTGGTGAATATTTTACACATCCAGATGATGGTAAAGCGTATTTCAAAATCAAATATATCCAGCTGGGCGAGGATAAAACAACAAATACAGATTCTAAAAATTATTATATACAAGATAAAGCTAGTATGCCCAATATTTTTAAGCGATCAATTGAAGATACAGTAAAGGAATTTGGGCAAAAAAGAAGCGGTATAACGACCGCAGAATTTTCAGCTAAGCGCTCATTAAAAGACCAGGCAAAAGATCCGGGAACCGGCGATCTTTCTTTGTATGCAAATCCTCCAAATATTCATGCATATGTAATGCAGGCCGAAATTTTTGACCCCGAAACACTTACAAACCTCCGAAAAAAGCTTGATAAAGCAAATGAAGTTAGGGCATATACCGTAATAAATGAAGAAGAAGAAAATTATAAGGTAACTATTTACAGCACTTTCAGCTTAGAGGATCTAACGCGAGGCTTATATTTAGAAGGTTTGGGCTACGTCAAAGATGGCACTCAGTATAAATTGATAGAAATCATGCATGGTATTTAGTTTATGAATAAAACTGTGTTATGGCCCATTGTACTTGCTTGTTTTCTATGCGCTATTTGGCTTTGTGAGCCAATTTTATTGCCATTTTTTATATCTTTTGTACTGGCCTATATCCTTCACCCCCTTGTACGTAAATTTTCTAACAACAGCCATTTTCATAAAATGATCGTGGTGACAGCCATAGTTGTAACTATTATTGTTGTATCAGTACTACTACTGCTATTAGTAGTTCCTCTTATTTATAAACAGATTACATTACTAATCTTGCAAATACCTATATATAAAGCATATATCCAAGGTAATATTATACCCCTTCTTGTTCAAAAATTACAACCCTTCGGTCCAGATATCACAATCAAACTTCAGACTCTTCTACAGGGATCAATCAATAGCACCCTTGGAGTTTTGGCTGGAACAATAAATAATATCTTTGGTTACACCATGGCGACTATAGGAACGATGCTTACTTTTTTGTTAGTGCCAATAATATTATTTTATTTTTTAAGAGATTGGCCCAGTAAAAGTTTGCCATTTGAAGACCTAATACCTGTAAATTCTAGGCCAACAGTCAAGCATGTCTTAAATAAAATTGATCGTTTATTATCCGCATATATCTTGGGTCAATCTAATGTTTGTCTTTGTATGGCTATATATTACTCTATAGGCCTTAGTATCATAGGGTTAAATGTTGGGATATTGCTTGGAATAATCACAGGCTTTGCAGTCATTGTACCGTTTATAGGGTTTTTAGTATCTTTTTGCTCTGCACTAATTATTGGATATGTCAGTTTTGGTATGGGCCCAGAGATACTCTATATTATTATATTATATATAGCTGGCTCGGTTTTAGAAGGTTCCATTTTGACGCCAAAAATTATAGGAGATAAAATAGGCCTTCACCCTCTGTGGGTTATTTTTGCAGTGCTTGTTGGTGGGCATCTCTTTGGAATAACCGGTCTGTTATTTGCCATCCCTGCGGCTGGGATTTGCAAGATCTTTTTAAATCTTGGGCTAGAATTATACAAAAAAACTCTTTATACCCCAACTGTTACAGACTCAGTAACGATACTATCTCCTCCCGAAAACACTGATGTATAAAGAACTTTCCTGCATCCACTCTATTTCTTATCTTTGCAGACCCTGAGATAGGCATCATAAATCTTCGTATATTTAAGCATTCAACTTTCTTGCTAAATGCTCGTAATCGTTATACTTAGGTGCGATTTTATGATTGGGACTTACAAGAAATTCATGGCCTTGAGTCATGTAATATTCGAGTAAGTTATAAAGCCCAGCTTTGTGTTTTTTTAAGTCCTCTTTTGTGATTTCTATTACGCTTTGATTTTGCGTCATACTAGATGTGCTAGCCACTTTAATATATATAAGTTTGGTAGGAGATGTTGCTGGAATACCCTTGAAGCCCCCCTCTGCTGCTATCAAAGCCTCTACAATCAATTGAGGTGAGACGCCCTGAAAAACATCTTGCTTTGGAGGAATTGCTCCAGTTTTATAATCCATAATATAGAGCTCCCCGTCTTTAGAGAGCTCTATCCTATCAGCGATAGCGGTGACTTTGATTTCCTTTCCGCAGATATTTAATTTGATTTCTCCATAAATTTCTGCATAAACAGCCTGCAAACTCTCTCTCCGGGCCTCATCGAATTCTATAAAATCTGCAGCTATAACAAGAAATTTATCCCACCATGCTTTATGCTTGCTCTGATGAGGATAGTTTGCAAATTCTCTCTTTCCTATTTCGATGATTCTGTCATAACTTCTGCCATTATAATTCTGCGTATATAGACCTATTATATTATGAATTAGAATTCCGAAATCTGCGAAGGAGGCTGGCTTGGCTATTTCATCCACTGGCAATAGGCCTAGAATTTTTTTTGCGTAAAATCCGTAGGGATTACGTAGTAAAAGCTCTATATTAGTTGCCGAGATAGAGTTTGGAAAGATTCCAGTCTCGGCTACCAAGGATAGGCCTTCTAAAGAAACCATCTCTTCTTCAGCATCAAGTAACCAATTATACTTAGGAAGCAAGGCGCCCCCCTCTCCTCTCTCTTCTAGTTCCATCAATAAGGCCACGAGAAATCTTGAGGGCGTAGTCTCTTTCCCTTCTATTTTTTTAGAACGCGTAATATAGAGTTTAGGTTTATTTAAAAGAATATTGAAATAATAATTACTTATACCCACTTGCTCTGACTCATCACTAAGCCCCAAAGACTTGCGCATTTTGTTGTTCATCCAAGGGTTCTGAGGAGATTGAGTGGGAAAGCTTCCTTCGTTACAATCGGACAGAATGACAGTATCGATGTCAAGTAGAGCGGCGTCATGCGGGCTCAGCAGAAAGATATTTGATTCATTTGTAGGAAAATGCTTTGCATCGCCAAGAAGTTGCCTTAAAAAAATAGGATAAAGCTCTACATCCATATTTGCATTAGGATTTATAGTATCTTCTGCTACCTTCATAAGGCACTTAAAAAAATTTAAAACAACTTCTGCCTTCCACACACGCGGAGCAATATTACTTATGCATTCTATGTGGCATTTCAAAAGACTCGCAAAAGTTGTATTTTGCGCCCTTAGATCATGCAAAGGTCGCATTTTATTTGTTAAATCATCAAACCAATCGCGCATCAAATCATCTTTAATTTCAATTTGATTCATATCGCGTGTTTGGCGAAGTATCTGCATCTCGAACTCACGGGCTAGGTCAGACTCCAGATAAGGAGTTTTCAAGAATGCAGAGAATTTTTCTACCGAATTTAATAAAGCCGCTTCAGCTAAGAGCAAAGAAAACTCTACTGCTTTCGTATAAATCAACGATTCACCGCAAAGATTTACAGGGGTTACTCCATACCTACTCAAGGATATTTTGCAAAGACTTCTGAGATTGCTGCTATTTGTGACGATGGCCACCTTTCCGCACCCAGATCCGCGCAAAGATTCATGCATTGCAATGCGTGCAATAACGTCAGCTTCTTCCCCTTGAGACAAAGCCTGGATATACTCAATATCCAGGCGCCCTTCTTCTCCTAAAACTTTGCTAGGAAGGAGCTGTATCTTGGCTTTATCTAGGACGCAGTAATCTACTAATTTTTTTATATGATAGAATGGAGAATATAAATCGGCCTCGCTCAGCTCCGCGCTAGGAGTCTTCAATATCACCGCTCCATTCTCAGATTCCGCTACCGCTTTAATAAATCTCTGGATCGCGTTACTCGTTGGGGCTATGCCGAAGAGTATAGTATCCACCTCATTTATAGACTCTACTTCAAGATCCAAGATAATTTTCTCGAGCTCCCTCGGGTCTATCATTCCATTATTTGCAATACACTCTCTTGATGTATTCCAGGCGTAATAAAGGAACTTGGAGGATTCAACCCAATGAGCAGCGCTATCTGCGTCTACTATATAAGGCAGGTCTGTTATATCTATCTCATAGTCAATGATTTCATTAAATAGCTTTATAAGGCCCTTACTTAAGCTCTCTGCTTGCAAGATATTGCAACTGAAAGCATCGCTACCCTTGTACTTCTGAATAATAGAAGTCAGCATGAGTTTTTGTTCGAGATATTCGATTGGCTTAACGCTTTCCGTTATTTTGTGGAAACTTGGGCTTTCGGTAGACAGAGCGGCAAAGGGAATGATGTTAGGTAGGAGCCATGCACCCCCGATTCCTTCAACGAAAACTTGCTGAAGGGCTGCGCATATAATACTGTTTGGGACTATTATACGAAGATTTTGTATATTATTTAGATAGTGCGTCCTGGCAAAATCAGCAATCGACTTAAGACATGGTTGTTTAAGAGGAAGATGATAGATCATACAAAATACTATAAATTATAAATACAGCATATAGACGTAGTAGATGCTCCTGCTGATTGTAGTATAAAGTATAGTACGCATTAATCCAAATCTCGTAAAACCAGCCACAAGTATAGTAAATTTTCCTATGTTAGGCGTAGCCGCGAATAGCAAAATATATTTTCCATATTTTTCAAAGAAAATAGTAATCTTCTGATATTTTGATTGAATTTGCTTGTCGGGTGAAAGTCTATATAGGTTATATCCAACAATACCAGCAAGGTAGTTCAATGGCGTGGCCGCAGAGCTCCCGAGAAGGGCTATAATAAACACCCAACCTAAATCATAGCCTCCTAAAAGCTTCATGGTATGGACAGCTAACTCTAGCTTAGCAGTTATTACAAGGTTGCTAAAAAAGCTATCAGTAAAAAGAAAAAGATAGGCTTCAAACTGGGTCATAGTATTTATATTTTAGGGTCTATCTTTTTTTCGCTTTGAGGAGTAATAGAAGACGCAGTAACCCATAGTCATTATACCTCCTCGAAATTAATAAAACTCTATCATTTCGAGGGGGTATAAGAGCGTCATTACTCTCCTTGTGCTAAGCTATACCCTTTCGTTTCTCCGAAATTGTATAGATTCTCGGTTTTAATAAAATCATATCCAGAAGATGCAAGATTTGCAAGTAGCTCAGCTATTTTGCTATGAGGGATAACCCCTTGATCTTTCGACATAAAACGACAGCACCAATGATCTGATAAAGTCTCGAATTTTTGATCCGATGGCCAGAGCTTTAATCCTTTAGCAGAAACAGTTTTAAGCTCCAAAGGCAATGTTATTTTATTCAGTTTATCCGCGATATCATTTGCAGATTTGCTATCAATTTGGAAGAATACATCAACGCCCACGAGGGTTTTTTGTTCTTTCGTATTAATTTCATACACCCTCTTAGAAGCCGTAGCTGCGGGGGTGTTCGCATAACTTACTTCCGCAAGCTTCGATGGTTTTTGCCCCAAACGCGCTATTACAGCATCGCCAAATTCTTTAGTCCCTAGCTTCTTCTGAGACGTTCCTTCTTTAAAAATATCCACAGTATGCATTCCATCTTCGATGGCTTTTTTCCACGCATTTTCGATAAGAGAAGCCGTGTTACCTTGACCAATATGCACAAGCATCATGATAGCGGCATTTAAAAGCCCCGAAGGGTTTGCTATATTACGACCAGCAATATCGGGAGCAGATCCATGTACAGCTTCAAACATCGCATAATCTGTACCAATATTTGAACTGCCTGCCATACCAACAGATCCAGATATTTCAGAGGCAACATCTGAAATAATATCACCATAGAGATTTGAAGTTACTATAACATCAAAAATTTCAGGGGAGCTTGCAAGACGAGCGGTGCCGATGTCTATGATAAAATGGTTACTTTCTATTTGTGGATATTCCACTCTGATTTCATCGAAAACCCTGTGAAAAATTCCATCAGAAAATTTCATGATATTATCTTTGCTAAAGCACGAAACTTTACTGCGATTATTTTTTACCGCATATTCAAAGGCATAGCGGATGATTTTTTCACTCCCTGTGCGACTAATTAACTTCAGAGAGGAATACATATTATGAGTTTGACGATACTCTATGCCTGCATATAAATCTTCTTCATTCTCGCGGACGATCACTAAGTTCATGCCCGGATACTTAGTCTCTACGTATGGAGCATAAGCAAGAGTTGGGCGAATATTTGCATATAAACCAAGAGCCTTTCGAAGAGTTACATTGAGGCTTTTATACCCCCCACCCTGAGGAGTGGTGATTGGCGCCTTAAGTAGCACTCTTGTGCGCTCAAGTGACTGCCATGTATCTTCAGCTATACCCGAAGTATAATTTTTTTTATAAAGCTTTTCGCCTATTTCAATGGATTCAAGTTTGATTTTTGCTTCTGCTTCTTTGAGAATGCGCAAAACCGCATCCATAATTTCGGGGCCTATACCGTCGCCCGACGCAACTGTGATTGGAACAAATTCTGACATAATTAAAACCGTATTATTTATTTAGATTTTAGTCTACAAAACCTTGGGCGAATCAACCAAATAAAAACTCTTAAACTTTCAAGTTTTAGGGGGGGCGTTATATTATTGTCAACAATGGGGGTGCTAGAACGACTACTAAGCTACCTATTCCCTTCGTTCTAAAGCGACTAGTATTTTTTCTGCTATTATATTCGGCTCTAACTCGTATAGCTTATAAAGCTCTGAAGCAGGAGCAGAAACTCCAAATTGATTTAACCCAAAAAACAAACCATTACTACCAATAATCTTATGCCATCCGAAAGATGATGCAGCTTCTATCCCAACTTTTAAACTTGAATCCCCAAGAAGCGAATCTATATATTCCTGCGGCTGGTTAAAAAACAAATCAAATGATGGAATGGAAATAACGCGAACTGCTAATTTTTCATCCAAGATTTCTTTGACTTTACAGGCAATACTAAGTTCTGACCCGGAAGCAAAAATTGCAACATCTGGATTTGCTGTATCGCCCTTTATTATATAAGCACCAAGATGACACTGCTTTTGGGTATTTACACTCCGTATCTGCGGCACTGCTTGCCTTGTAAGCACGAGCATAGTAGGGCCATTTCTATTCATTGCAATCTCCCATGACTCGAGAGTCTCCGTATAATCTGCGGGCCTTAGCACCGTAAGATTCGGCATAGCCCTAAGACTCGCCAAATGCTCAATTGGTTGATGCGTTGGGCCGTCTTCGCCAAGTCCTATGGAATCATGCGTCATTACATATATCGTGCGAAGCCCCATTATAGCAGAGAGACGAATTCCCGGACGCATATAATCACTAAATACTAAAAATGTACCGCCTACTGGCAAGTA
>JAZKAD010000033.1:16134-21266 GCA_040389305.1 Pseudomonadota bacterium
CGTTCATGATAGAGCTCATAGCGCTTTCTCTTGTGCCATAATGCATAAAATTTCCATCAAAATCACCCCTGTGGATGACCTTACTTATTTTAGACTTAATATTATTCGAAAAAGATAGGTCGGCAGAACCTGCTATAATTTGATGATTTTTCTCCATAAGCGATGCGAGTATTTTGCCGGATGATACGCGGGTAGCTTCAGGATTGATCTCCTCCGTGCCACTAAAGCGCAAGATGGCCCCGCGTTGCTCTTCTGTCGCCTTTGGCAGATCTTTTCCTATTCCCCTCCAGATTTCCAGTAAATCACCTGGGATATAAAATGGTTCGTCTTTGAACCCGATGGATTTTTTAAGCCCAGCGACTTCTTCTTCACCAAGAGGAGCGCCATGAGAATTTTCAGATCCTGATTTGATTGGAGCACCCCAGCCAATTCTTGTACGGCATGCTATAAAATATGGCTTCGATGACTCATTAGCCCTACTTAAAGAGGCATTTATTTCATCAAAATTATGCCCGTCAATCTGCTCTACGGCGAAACCCATGGCTTCAAATTTTTTCAAATGATTTTCAGACACCGAAAGTTCTGTGGAACCATCAATTGTAATTTGATTATCATCAAAAAGTATAATCAGGTTATTCAATGATAAGTGCCCAGCAAGAGATGCTGCTTCGTAACTAAGTCCCTCCATGAGGCAACCATCGCCTACAATGCAGTATACCTTATGCGCATCCTTTCTCTTTTTTGCAGCGAGAGCCATCCCTACGCTAGTAGCAAAGCCCTGCCCTAAAGGCCCGGTGGTTGTCTCGATTGCTGGATATGCTCCGTATTCCGGATGGCCTGGGGTTTTGGAATGAAGCTGCCTGAAATTTTTGATATCCTCTAGCGTAAAATCTTTATATCCCGCAAGATAATAAAATGCATAAAGCAGCATTGAGCCGTGACCAGCCGACAAAACGAGTCTATCTCTATTTGGATGTCTTGGCTGCTTTGGATCGAATTTCAAGAACTTTAAAGCTAATACAGTAAACACGTCTGCAAAACCCATTGGCATACCAGGATGCCCGGACGAAGCCTTTTCAACTGCATCGGCGGCTAAAACTCGGATACAGTTACTCAACCTTTGTAATGGCAATTTGTAGTTGTGCATTTTTTTACTTAAGCGTATAACGAAAGGGCATTCTATAGCAACAGCCTTATTATGACAATTTCAAAATTTACAGATTATTTTACAGCAATTTATCGCCATTTATGGCTTTCTATAAGTTCTGTAGCATTTTATAGCGATGTCCGGACAAGATACAAAGGTTACGGACTTCGGTATATTTTTGCTATATACTGTATATCTTCGCTTGCATCCAGCATCTCGATATTTTACGATATCGAGAGATTTAAGGGGTATTTTGTTAATAATTCTAACGAAACAGTGGAATATATTTTTACTCAAATTCCCGACATAAACTATGACGGCCACATTATCTCAACCAACGTTGAATTACCTCATTTTATCTATGATTTGCAGGCTAGAAAATTAGCTGTAATAGATTTAGAAGGCGCTCTATCTGGGAATGAGAAGGCTAAAATCCCCCTTATACTCACCAAAAAGAATATTAAAGTATCTGTAACGGATATAACTTCTCAAAAACAAGAAAATGTAGATTTTGATTACGCGACTATTTTTGGCACCAATGCGCAAATTTTAACAGCCGTAAGCATAAAAGAATATTGCGGACTTGTACTTAGTTACAGCACCCGTGTGTTTATTTATCTATTTATGCCAATACTAATATTACTACGCTTTGTTGCACTTCTCTTTGAAAAATCTCTGATGGTTATCACTATTTATGTTGTGTCCAATGCACTTGGAACAGTTATAAATCCTCAAACTGCATGTAGGCTTGTTATGTTTGCTTCTGGCCTTTCCGTATTAATGCAACCTATCATTAACATCTTCATCCCTCAGCTAGCATATCTTGGCCTTATACTACAAATCATTCCAGGCGTTATGCTTGTTATTAATTTAGTGCAATCAGGAAAAACTAGCAGATATTAAGTGCGATAAAATTCTAACTTGAATTTATGCAAGACTTTGTTATTATGCCTCTTTTGCAAGAAATTTTGGAGATACAAGTCATGAGTGATACTACAACGCTACTAGCTGATATCAGAGAAGTAGTTGGCACAGGGTCATCTAGAGCTCTGCGTCGTACGGGCATGGTACCTGCTACATTATATGGCGCTGATAAAAAACCTATGTCGATAACGATTCTAGAAAAAGATATTACAAAATTATATCGCAAGCATGGTTTTACCTCTACCGTTATTCAACTAGAAATCGGCGGGAAGAAGCATAAAGTTCTACCAAAATCCATTGAGCTTCACCCTGTTACTGATATCGTAAGACACGTTGACTTCGTATATCTCGATAGCAAGATACAAAAAGTTTCTGTACCGATAGTATTCGAAGGTAAGGAGCGTTCTTTGGGTGTAAAAAGAGGTGGATTCTTCAATATTATTTGTAGAAAAATCACTTTGCTTTGCCCAGTAAATGCTATTCCTCAAGACATAACAATTGATGTAGTAAGTATGGGCGTTGGTATGTCTTTGCGCACAAGCCAATTAAAGCTTCCTCAAGGCTGTAGCTTGGTAGCAAAGAATGATGTGGTTATAGCTTCAATCACTGGTCGTGGTGGTAAAGAAGATACTACTGATGCAGGCGCAACACCAGCTGCTTAAATGCATTTAAGGACTGTATGAGCAAAAAGCTAATCAAAGATATGAGTTTTGAAGAGGCCTTGCAGGAGCTTGAGCAAACTGTGAGGAAGATCGACAATGGTCAGGAAACTCTAGAATCTTCGATTAGCGCTTTTGAACGTGGTACACAATTAAAATTGCACTGCGAACAAAAGCTTCAGGAAGCCAAGCTCAAAGTTGAAAAAATTGTGAAGCAGTCAGACGGTACAATATCCGCTGAAGCAGTTGAACTTAAAGGCGATCTTAAAAGCGAGTAAGCTACGCGTGAACAGAATGGGCTATACAACAGCCCAACTCTTAAGCTTTCATTCGCTCCGTCCTTATTATATTTCTAAAAAAACTTCTTGCTTTAAAGTCTCTCCTAGATATAATCCCATCCTTAAGTGACGTGGCTTTGGTATGCCTAATTCACTTGTACTACTAGTAAACCTAAATCATACATAGCTATGCATGATTATATCCGGTTTGGATATTTAGAAATGCCAAAAATGAGGAAAAAATGCCTAAACTAAAGACTAAGTCTGCCGTCAAAAAGCGCTTTAGCCTTACCGCATCCGGTAAGCTGAAAGCAACCCAAGCTGGTAAACAGCATTTTATGAGAAAGCGTACTAAATCACAACTTCGTAACCTAAGGGGGATGACTATACTAGAAGGCCAAGAAGCCAAAAATATAGTTAAGTTTTTCTTGCCTTACGGCACAAAATAAGGAGTTTAGTATATGTCTCGCACCACAGCTGGTAAAATTACCAAAAATCGTCATAAAAAAATTATTAAGCTCGCCAAAGGTTACAGAGGCAGAGCAAAAAGTTGCTTTACAGTAGCTATAGAAAAAGTTGAAAAAGCTTTACGCTATGCATACCGCGATCGTAAAAACCGTAAACGTGATTTTAGGGGTCTTTGGATCCAAAGGATCAACGCGGCCGTTCGTGAACATGGTATGGTTTATTCGCAATTCATCAACGGACTTATTAAAGCCGGCATTGAAATTGACCGCAAAGTATTAGCTGATCTTGCAGTACATGATGCAGCTGCCTTTGCTGAAATCGTTGCTAAGTCTAAAGATACCCTTGCTAAAACCGCTTAATGAAGGTTGCCACTATGTTTTATAAACTATTTATAGTCACTATAACATGCGTCGTAATCACAGGATGCAGTTCTAAATTTAAACAAAAAGTAGGGCTCACAACTCTAGTCCCCGATGAGAACCAGGTTCAACAACACAAACCACTTGAAGTGCCTCCTCATTATGAGCTCAAAGCTCCTACTGAACATAAGAAAAAATAATCGCCTACAAACAGCACGAGGGAGAAGTAAAGACTACTCCCTCTATCCACCCCCTCTCGTTATCTTAAACGCATCATCTATGCTAGTATATACGATGACTCTAGTTTGCTAAATATTGATACATGCTATAGCCATTCTTTTTTAGCCAAGTTTTGGCAGATTTATAGTCTGGGTGCATTTTCTCTACTAAGCTCCAAAAGTTTGGGCCATGATTCATTTCTGCAATGTGGCACAATTCATGCGCAATAATATATTGCAAAATTTCTACTGGAGCGAATATAAGCCGCCAATTAAAAGCGAGAACGGCTTTACTAGAGCAGCTCCCCCATTTAGTTTTATTATTCATAATCTTAATGGTGGAAAAATTTAGATTATGCTTTTCCTTTAAAGGAGTAATAAGCATAATAATTTTAGCCAGTAATTCTTGCTTAGCGAAATTTATTAAAATGTTATGAAAATTAAGGGCTTTACCATACACTCGTATTACTCCACCCCCTAACTCCACTTTTTGAATAGCCTCTTCAATATATTCAAGAGAATGTATTTTACCAAAAAATGGCATCGTTTTATTATCCCAAATTGGCGTAACGCTTGAGGCTAAGCGGTCAAGGTGCTTTCTAATCCAAGCCTCTTTTTCGAGTAAAAATTTATTATATCTAGCTGCAATGTCTTTGACTCTTAAATCTTTATGAGGCACAACAAGCGTTACTCCAGCTTTATTAACTTTAATAAAGCTCTTAATAGCCCTGCTGCTTGGCCTCACTATGACGCAAACATCTGGACCGAGATTACTCAGAATCACCGAATTTAAAATTTTGCTTCTCCTTTATCAAGATTCATCCTCGTGTATTTTATCACCTGCAACGCTGTGTTTTGATTTATTATTAAAATCAAAAACTCACCTGTCTAAAAATCTAATAATTGATTTGCTTGCCATTTTTCGAACATACGCAGAACATTTTGAGGAACTTCTGTATCGCTGTTTTTAAACCATCGTAACTCGTTTGATTCATGATTTTTTATAAGCGTATCATCGTCATGTGCATGCAATAAAAAACGAATATCAAAATGATAGTGCGCTTCATCTTTAGTATTGG
>JAZKAD010000034.1:0-1716 GCA_040389305.1 Pseudomonadota bacterium
CCTTGTTGACGATAGTAAAGTGGATGGATCCGCTATACTCATTCATTTATTTTACTAAGTCATAGCCTAACGTTAGAACGGAGAGAGCTTTACGGATGGGACAAAGGAGAGCCAGCAGAACTGAACACGAGGGCTCATTTACTATATATAAACGAGTCCTGCTCTACGTCTGACTGATCAGACTTAGGCGAAATGACATGGTAAATCCATTACTATAGTGCATGCTTTATTGGCCTGTTTCAGCTTCTGGTTGAAACTTTTGGTACGGTATTGCTATGATATTGGATTTGAGCAGAACGGAGCGTATCGGACTCAGTTAGTAACAACTGAGTCCTGCCATCCAACGTTATTTGATAATAGCGAAGGATTCGGCTAAAGATAGAAATAGTCACTTAGCATAGGCTAAATAATATTTCAGTAAACATTGATATTCGACTGAAAATACATATTGGACCCATTCCTTTTGAATGGATACTGATACTATATGTATATAGGGGTAAGAAATGGAAAGAATCAGTGTTGTAACTATTCCCAAAAGTTTCAGCGCCTTACCTTAGTGAAACATGCTGCTATTCCTACTATATAGAATATCATGATCAAATCGGATCATAAAATAGTATTCGTTAATGCTATCGGATGCAGAATTAAATTCTGCGTCTAGAACAATGAGTCTTTTTCGTCTGACATGAGTTTATTGTGTTGGAATAATTCGATGAAAAGTTCCTTAGTCGATAGTAAAACTTTCGATATGACATGGATAAAATAGTTAGTAACATGATTCGACCGCTGATTCTGATAGAGAATTGAATTCTGCATCCATATACGTCTTTACAAATTTAGTATCGTAGCAAGAATGGGTCGCAAACGAAAGTTTTCCGTTTCCTAAGCTAAGCTTAGTCAAATATTTCAAATCGTTCAATCCTTATCAAATAGTATGGTAAAATGATAATTCGACATGCCATTCGATGCAGAATTAAATTCTACGTCTTATTATGTATATAAATTTCAAATAGTACAATTTTATTTCATTACTTGCCTCAGGTCAAAAAGATAAGTCAAAATATTTAAATTGATATAAAATTATGAATAATCATTTGTTTATTGAAAATAAAGTATCTACGAAATTCAATCATACAATTCTACACCATATATCAGGTTCTCCCATCAAAAAGTATTCATTTTTGATAAAGATATCTCAAAAGACAGATTTCGTATTAAATACTTTCACCTAAGGTTTTGACCTTAGTAGAGCAGCTCTCCGCTCGTCTGAGGTATGAAATATAGGTAAGAAAACTATGCTCTATCGATTGGTCTAACTTTCAGGTTCGTATCTTTTCCTAAGGAGAAAACTTTTTGCCTTGCTTGTTCTTGGTCGTTTGCGCGTCCTGCTGGACGGTATGACTTGCCTCTAGGTCCCTCTCTCACCTCCCATTCATGTCTTCTCTCTACCATCTCGTTCTGAGCTTGTTTCAGCTCGTTTTGTCTTTTCCTCATGCTGCTGCAGAGTAGGTAGTTACTTTTCTTAAAGCTGCTGCAGAGTAGCAAGTTACTTTTCTTAATGCTGCTGCAGAGTGCACTGATCTAACATATGGACGAATTATTGATACTAAAAATGAGCTTGTGCACGAACCAGACATGTTGTGTGGCTGATTCTTTTTGATAATAGCTTGTAAAACTCACATCTAGCTATGATATCAGTTTCATTCCGATCGGATG
>JAZKAD010000034.1:1726-4449 GCA_040389305.1 Pseudomonadota bacterium
TTTTTCGGGTGTCGGTCAAGTGAGTCCAACTTTTATGAGTTTTTGTCGGACAACAATTCCGAGACCGGTTCTGAATAGCTGACATGACCATCTTTCACTTACTCATTCGTCCTTTTGTTCCATCTCTCCTGGTTGTGACGCTATTATTTTAAAACGACTGTAAAAACCTTGTTTTTGCTCGTTTGGAGCCAGTTTTCATCGATTTGGACCGTTTAAAAGACGCCCAACATGCTGGGCATGCTGCGCAGCCCTAGGGAGCAACGATTTTCGACACATACACCCAGGGGAAGCGGGAGCAATCGCGCGTCCATCATTTTGCGATCCCTTACAATCATTGCTTTCACTCACCATCCTTACCCAGATTGCGCCAAGTCCTATAGGATTCCTATGGGAAGACGACTCAACTGGATACCAGATTGGCACCAATAATGATTTTTAGACGCTGTAACTTGCAGGCATGTTAGATAACACTCTGAAACGATCATATTCGATCGAACATACGTCCCAACGCAAGTCCCCATGACGCTGATACCATTTTAGCACTAAGGTTGGCCATTTCTATGGAAACCACTTATTTGAAGCTAACTCACTCAATTTTTATTTTTTTTGACCGGCGAGACCTGTATTCATCCTATCTCGAATTTAGACGTATGGAAAGAAAAAAAAATTTCATGAAAAATGTTATTTTCAGTTTTTTATTTTTTTTCTGATCCATACCCAAAAAGTCACTCTAGGCTAAATAACTCACTCAAAAATAAGGTTATGCAAATCTCCCGACCGCAGACTTATATAACATGTTTAGGAGTACATATGATGTTAATTAGCCTCGCTGAAAATCAAAACTCGTAATTTGCGAACCAAAATACCGTCAAAAAGTCGACTTTTTAGGTTGACTTCCAGACCATGTAACTACATGAAATATTTTTATCTCCGAAAGGTAAGACCTGTTCCTAGTAGGTATTGAGTGGGGCAACCACTAGCCAAAAAGAATTTTGCATAACGTAAAGGGTTATGATGGTGCTTAGGCTAGAAAAACATAAAAGTCACTTTTTGCTATACAAGTCATTTTTTGGCACTAAAGTATGGCGCTGAAACTTTCTACGGGCGATGCGCTTGCACCACTTACAGGAGTGATAGAATTAATTATTGCCTTCAATATTCTACCTTGAACATAGATTTCTGAACACGGAAGCCAAAGATACTTGTACTTTAGTGCCTAAGGTCAAAAAGTCAAAAAAGTCACTAAAGTATAAATTTCCATTCGAGTTCTTACGATAAGCCTAAACAACTTATACCAGTAATAGCCCTTGCCAAGGGCTTTCGAATGACTACCTAACCATTTGACGATCATACCGGGTTGTGGAGCTACCTAAGGTTAAGCACTTTTTTTCGCGTCCTTTTTCGGCCAAAATTCCTAAGCACAAACTTTCCTCTGACTTAACCGAAATCGGCCGGGGAAGAGCCAAGCTTAGGCCCAAAGTACCCCAAACCAGGTTCGACCTTCCTGGCGGTGCCCCTTCTTCTCTTTATGAAGCGAGTAGAGTTCATTTGGCCTGCTCGCTGCGGAGAAGCCTCGGCGTCCCGATTCACCCTCGGGTGAAAAAGGACGCGGACCAGTACCTGCACCCGGTGTTTAATCGACTTTGTCTGATGCCCCGGTGGGAATGTAAGCGTTTTGGCCTCGATAAGAGGGCATGTAGCGTGTATCTCAGCCCCAGTAACGTGTAATAGTGTTACGATAGTCTAGTTGTGCCTTCGGGCTTAGCTAAGCTATTCTGTGGTCATTGATTATCAGTAGAAACAATTTTTACTTAGTTCCTTTAAAGTTTCGGCTTTGGGCTAGGTAAAGAATTGAGGAAGAGTCTGTATGAGTACACGATGTGTAATCATAGTATTCTCAATCTATTCGCAAGTACATGCGCTTAGCTTGGGGTGGTAATGTAAATTATTTCCTTGAGCGATGTGAATCATTGCTTGCATTCTAGTTGCATATTGTAGCAAACGGTTAGCATCTATGCCTTCGCCTTTGTGTGAACATAGTGTTGATCGGCTTTCTATGGTATGTAGTTGGAAAAAGTACAAAGAAACTAAAGTTATTAGATGGATTGTTATCGTGAAAAGGGGAAGTTACATTCACCTTGATCGTGACATCTGTCAACGGACTGAACGTCTACGTACAATCTCTTTATTGTATATGCTTCACGCCAAGTCGTCTCGCCGAGACGCTGTGAGTGCGAGTGTAGTACTCGTCTAGTTTACGAACGTATTCTTCGGAATATCAGTAACTAAATTATTCGGGGAACGCTCATACAATAGTTACCTGGTTGATCCTGCCAGTAGTCATATGCTTGTCTCAAAGATTAAGCCATGCATGTCTAAGTATAAACATCTTTATACAGTGAAACTGCGTACAGCTCATTATATCAGTTATTATTTATTTGATGGTACCTTACTACATGGATAACCGTAGTAATTCTAGAGCTAATACATGCGTAAAATCCTAACCGCAAGGAAAGGATGTATTTATTAGATAAAAAATCAATGCAGGCAACTGCTTCATTGGTGATTCATAGTAACTGATCGAATCGCATGGCTTTATGCTGGCGATAGTTCATTCAAATTTCTGCCCTATCAGCTTTCGACGGTAGTGTAGTGGACTACCGTGGCGTTAACGGGTGACGGAGAATTAGGGTTCGATTCCGGAGAGGGAGCCTGAGAAACGG
>JAZKAD010000035.1:0-4730 GCA_040389305.1 Pseudomonadota bacterium
ACCTCTGACCCACAGATTAGAAATCTGTTGCTCTATCCTGCTGAGCTAAGGGCGCTTACTTTATAGAAAAATAGGATAGTAAAAAAATAAGTGGTGGCTCGGGCCGGGATCGAACCAGCGACACAAGGATTTTCAGTCCTTTGCTCTACCAACTGAGCTACCGAGCCACATAGGTACTAGTTTATAGCGTAGCAAAATCCGTTTGTCTATTGGAAAATATATTAATCCTCGACATAAACTCTCGTATCCTAGATACCAGCTGGAACATTAACGTACTTAAGAGTCGCCTTGAGCGAAAAATTAAAGCAAAAAACAAATCTTTAGACAAAGCGGTCGCTTTGCTCATTCGAGGCAATATAAGTATTACGTCAAATCCAGAATACCTTAGCAATGCCCCATGCCAGGAGCGAATAATGTATTATCGATACCAAGGCGGCTAAGAGCTATATCCCATTTTTTCTCGTCTATCGAATCGAACATTAAATCTTTATCATAATCCGCTACTAACCAAAAATTACTACTAATCTCAGATTCCAACTGCCCTGCGTTCCATCCAGTGTACCCCAAGACAAATAAACTATTTGCAGGACCTGTGCCTTTAGCTATGTCACGAAGAATTTCAAGATTCGAACTTACTGCTAAATTGTTAGAGAACTTAAGCAAAAGATTCTTGTCATACTCTGTGGTATGTAAAATAAACCCCCTTTCCGGTTCTACTGGACCTCCAAGATATATAGGTACAATAAACTCGCTGGTAGAATCATCTCCCTGAAGTAGCTTCATCATCGCTTGGAATGGCATACGGTTTATCACGCGGTTGACAATCATACCAACGCTACCCTGGTCGCTATGAGACGCTATGTATATTAGCGATTTATTGAATGAATCTGTGAGCCCTGAATAAGGGCTAGCAACAAGAAACTTGCCAGAAAGATTATCAAAATTAAGACTCATAAAATTATAGCTTTCATTGTATGGCACATAGTATACTTATGTAACTATTTCTTACTCAGTAATATAGTAAAAGCTCATCCACGATTCAAGTAGAGTATTCAAGATAAAGAAAAACAAATCACATGTATTTTAGGTTTTTATGATTCTAATTTTATTTGGCGCAGTGGTTGGAGGATTTTTACTAAATTTCATGCCATGCGTTTTGCCAATCCTCGTCCTCAAACTCGCATCATTTACTACAAAACATAGTAGAAAAGGCCTTTTAGCGACTATTTTAGGCATAATGACAAGTTTTTGGTTTTTAGCCCTACTTACCGCGCTTATGAGAAATTTAGGATACGAACTAGGTATAGGCATAGGATTTCAGCATCCTGAGTTTATTATTTTTATATGCATAACCCTCACTCTTTTTATAAGCCTTGCTTTAGATAAAATCCACCTCGGCGTCCCGCAATTTCTAGCAACCCAAAATGGTCATTTTATGAGCGGATGCGTTATGACCCTCCTCTCTATCCCCTGCACTGCTCCATTCCTCGGGGGAGCTATGGCCTTTGCAATAAGCAGTAACAACCTCATAACCATTGCTATATTTACGGCCTCAGGAGTGGGATTCTCTCTGCCCTATATATTATTTGTAATCAACCCTAATTTACTGAACTTTCTTCCTAAGTCCGGCAAATGGATGAGTTATTTAAAAAATATACTAGGGATAATACTAATCTGCATATTGATATATCTACTGATCATTCTCGAAAGCCATTTAGGCCTTCGCGCTGTATTTGGTTTCTTTTTGCTATTGATGCTTATTAAATTCGTAATAGAAGAACCTAAAATTCAAGTTAGACATAAGATAGTAGCGTTTCTTTTGCTTACTTCCATGAGCTTATATCTACCACAGATGGCTCACAAGGAAGACGAAGCGCATGATAAATATATAAACGAGCTTTGGCAGAAATTTGATGAAAGATCTATAGAGGGATATCTAGACCAAGGCAAAATTGTGATAGTAGACGTCACATCCGATTGGTGCTTTACATGCAAGTATAATAAATTCATGCTTTGGGATACTAAAGCTGTAATCACGCTACTACATAGTCCACATATAGTGGCTATGCGGATAGATGCTACTAAATACGACCAAACCGTTACTGATTACCTAAAGAAGCAAGGGGTATATGGTATCCCTTTTGACATTATATATAGCCCCAATGAGAGAAAAGGGGTTGTTTTACCGGTTACGCTAACTTATCAAGATCTAGCTTCTGCGACTGAGAGAGCTCTTGGTAACACGTCTATAAAATAAGGCACTCTCTATAAGCTACGTACTTAAAATTGCATGTTGATAATAGATGATGCTAATTTTTATGTTTAATTAGAAGAAGTTTTACGTCCTTGCCGCTCTTTTTCTTGTGGCAGAAGTAGGAATACGCATAGATTCGCGGTATTTAGAAACGGTGCGCCTAGCCGCCTTGATGTTAAACTTAAGTAATTCTCTGGCAATATCATCATCCGATAAAATGTTATCTTTATCTTCTGAGGATATAAGAGTTTTAATCAACTCTTTAACTTTTGTGCTAGAGACGTCAGCGTCACTGTTTTTATTTTCTACTGACGATGAAAAAAAGAACTTCATCTCAAAGAGACCAGAAGGAGTAGAGATGTATTTATATGATGTTGCTCGGCTTATCGTGCTTTCATTCATATCACAAACAGCTGCGATTGTAGCAAGAGTCATGGGCTTGAAATACATAATACCCTTAAGAAAAAAATCTCTTTGCTTTTCCGCGATAGCAGCTGCAACATTCACTATCGTTTTTGCTCTTTGCTCCACAGCGCGAAGTAAATTCCCAGCAGAAGCTAGCTCCTTACTAGCAAATTCTTTGTCTATTTCACCGTTCAAGCCTTCTTTGATTTTAATATAATAATCCTTATTAATCCGTAATCTTGGCATTGCCTCGTAATTGATTTCTACTTTCATTTCTCCATCATCACTAATGGTGAGAAATACGTCTGGTGATTTATAATTAGTAGCCTCACTTGCAAATGATGCTCCTGGTTTAGGATTTAGGGCTTTGATCTGCCCTATCATTTTGATTATTTCTTCGTGACTTACAGAGCAAATTTTAGCAAGTGCCTTATGTTCATGCTTCGCTAATAAGTCAAGATTTGTAAGAAGAGCTTCGTATTTAGAGTCATACAACCCCTTATCTTTTAACTGCAAGGCCAGGCATTCGCCGAGGTTCCTCGCAAATATTCCAACGGGCTCTATAGACTGTAACATACCTAGCACAGTTATGATGTCGTCTCTCGAGCACTTAAGGCGACTAGCTAACTCTTCCTCGTCCAAAGTAATATATCCGCTTGGCTGTAGTAAATCAGTCATATAAACAGCAAGAGCTCTCTCGGGCGCAGTTTCTATATCGAGATGTACCTGTTCAAGTACATGTTGCTTTAGAGATTTTTCCTCCTTAATGGATGAAAATATATCTCTCTCGTCCTGAGCTTTCTCGCCACTCGCCTGATCTGTGGTCGCTTCATCAGTTTCTAAAAATGGATTTTTATCAAGCTCCCTGACTATAAACTCTTGCAATTCAATCGAGGACATTTGGAGTATATTAATACTCTGCTGCATACTAGCAGTAAGATTAAGAGTTTGCCGAATGTCAGTCGTAAGGTACTGCTTTGTCATTTTAATAGGGAAATATATATACAGTTATCGTATAAGAAAGATCTCCTTCAGGCTAGAGAAATCGCAGAAGAGAGTTGACTTTGTAGTGCTAATACACAAGAATTCAATTTAATATTAATACATTGGCGAAACCCTTCATGTTAAAAAATACGGAAACGAGCTATGGACTTGTTGCAAAAGCTATGCATTGGGTCATGGCGGCTTTAATTATTGCGCTTATTGCCATTGGTTATTACATGACTTCCTTGGAGCCTTCGGATGATAAATGGTATATTTATACCATGCATAAATCTACGGGAGTATTGTTTTTAATATTAATTTTGATGCGCATTATTTTCCTCTTCTTAAGTACCCAACCTAAACTACAAAGCAAAGCACCATCTTGGAGCATAGCTCTCGCTAGCATCAACGTTTTTCTTCTCTATTTTCTTATGCTAGCTCAACCTCTTGTAGGATTTTTAGGATCATTGACAGCCGGACGAGACGTCTCTTTTTATAATATCTTTACAATCAAAGCTTTTGGTGAATATAAGCAAATTTCTTCTATTTTATGGAACATGCATTCTATTTTGCCATACCTATTGATTGCTTGTATAGTTGCACATTTACTAGGAGCTTTGTATCATCAATTCTTCCTCAAGGATAATATCATGCGAAGAATGTGGGGATAGATCTAAGTAACACATATGACAACTACATTATTTCGTTATCTTGCAAGATCTTATCTGGCTTATTTCGGATTCGGCTTATCCATTATCGCTTCTGCCTTGCTAATATCTAACGTATTCGATACATTGAGCCGCTTTAGATCAACGGCCTTTGAATCCTCATTATTTCTTGCATTAATTTCTTTCAAACTCCCGTATCTTCTTTTGGAAATTCTACCTCTTGTATGCTTCCTCAGCGCATTATTTTTCTTTCGTAACTTAATTAAATCTGGCGAATTTGTAGCCATTTTAAATAGTGGCACCTCTATCTGGGCTATATTATTTCCGATAGCTCTAACAGCCGCTTGTATCGGAATCATTTCTGTTGCGATATTTAGCCCCGTCTCTTCCACCCTCCTCCTCAACTATGAAAAAATTAC
>JAZKAD010000035.1:4740-18144 GCA_040389305.1 Pseudomonadota bacterium
CTTCAAAACTCGAAAAAAGATCGAATAATACTACCATCACTGGGCTTGGTATTATGGTTGCAGAGAATTATAACAATGAAGAGCGTATATTCATTGCAAAAGCCATAGAGCTTGGAGCGAATAAAATATCTGGCCTCACAGTGTTATTCACCGATGAAAATAATAATTTTATCCGAAGAATAGATACGACAAGCGCCTTTTTAGAAAATGAGTTGATCGAACTTCATAATGGACGCATGTTACTACAAGATACTGCGCAAACAATAGAAGCTCCGCACGTTATACCAACTCATTTAACTACTGCTCATTTCGCAGCTAACCCTTTGGCGCCAGAGTATATTTCTTTTTGGCAGCTACCTAAAATGATGCGCACCATCCAAAAGGCTGGTATGTCCATCTCTAGGTATGAAATGTGTTATTATAAACAGCTATTTAAACCACTTATGATGGTAGCAACCATTTTGATGGCAGCATGCTTTATTAAAATAAATGACGGAAGAAAAAGCGTCATGAAATTGTTAGTCATAGGAGTCATATCCGGATTTATGATGTATTTATTCTCGGAAGTCTCTATGTCAATGTTAACATATCATGGTGTAAGGCCCAGCTTTGCAATATTGTCTAGTATACTCGCTATTATGATATTCAGTATTTATACGATTTTGCACTTGCATGAAGCGGGATAGTGTGAGACTATTCGCTATTAAATTAATTAGTAATACTATCTTTGAAATTAATTTTCAAGATGGTATGATTCTACAACAAAATATAATATAGGATTAATGACGCAATGTACTTTATCTCAAAATTACTGGGTATGCTTTCTTCTAACATGGCAATAGACTTAGGTACTGCTAATACACTGGTATATGTTGAGGGAAAAGGAATAGTCTTAAATCAACCTTCTGTGGTTGCTCTTATCAAGCATGGTGGCGCCTATAAACCTTACGCTTTCGGACATGAAGCAAAAATGATGCTTGGACGCACCCCCGCAGACATTATAGCTATTAGGCCGCTTAAAGATGGAGTCATTGCTGATTTCAAGAGCGCCGAAGAGATGATCAAATACTTTATTCGTACTGTGCATAATAGAAAAAGTTTCACTGGGCCTTTGATTATAGTTTGCGTCCCATCCGGCTCCACTCCCGTAGAAAGACGCGCGATTCAAGAGGCAGCGGAATCGGCTGGAGCACGTGAAGTGTTTTTAATTGAAGAGCCTATGGCTGCAGCTATAGGCGCTGGCCTTCCAGTCACAGAAGCTACAGGCTCAATGATTGTAGATGTTGGCGGAGGGACAACTGAAGTTGCAGTCATATCGCTGGGTGGCATTGTATACTCTCGCTCTGTAAGGGTTGGCGGCGATAAAATGGATGAAGCAATTATCTCTTACATAAGAAGAAATCACAATCTTTTGATCGGCGAATCCACTGCAGAAAAAATTAAAAAACAAATAGGCGCAGCGTACATTGACCCGTCGAAAGAAGGAGTAAGTATGGAAATCAAGGGACGCGACCTAATTAATGGCGTACCCAAAGAGATCGTTCTCAGCGAACATCAAATTGCAGAAAGTTTAGTGGAGCCTGTAGCACAAATAGTGGAAGCAGTCAGAACTGCGTTAGAATGCACACCTCCAGAACTTTCGTCTGATATCGTAGACCAAGGTATTGTTATGACCGGAGGCGGCGCACTTCTTAAGGGTCTTGACTACGTCTTGCAGAACGCTACACAATTACCGGTCTTTGTAGCAGATCAAGCACTCTCTTGCGTTGCTCTTGGTACGGGAAGGGTTCTTGAGGACTTTGCAAAACTTAAACATGTGTTGTTTAAACAGGAGTAAGCTTACGTTTAAGGAGTAAGCTTACGTTTAACAGTAGCTTCATTTTTGAGAAGTTGTATATGCGACATGACAACGCACTTTAATGCAATCCTCCTTTCTCCGCATTGTACACTGCGCTCAAGAGGGGCTAACAGAGAGACTAATTATTACAATAGTGTTATTTATGTATTAAAGAAAGAAATTAAGATCTAATAGCAATATTAGTACTTTATTTACATTGCAATTCTTTGTTTATATAATCAGTATTACGCAATATCTCATCTTAAGCGGATAATTGATATGCCGATAAGGCTCAATAAATCTAAAAACAGAGCAAAATTACTAAATGTAAGATCTGTTATATCTCAATATATCTCATACATGTTGATCTTCATTAGCGTCATTATTTCTTTGCAGCTCCTCTATATAGGTCCATCAAGCGCAGTGCATTCACTTGCATTAGATATTTCCGGGAAAATTGTAGAAATTCCATTAAAAGGATATAACCTAGTTCTACATTCTATACAGTATATAAAGGGACAACTTAGACAAGTGGTAGATTTGAGAGCAGAAAATATTACCCTTAAACTAGAACTTACTAAATTCAAAACTCTTCAAGATGCTGCATCTATTACGTATAAAGAAAATGAACGCCTGAAAGCTCAATTGCACTATGCCGAAGAGCTACCTTACGATTCTATCACTGGACGTATTGTTTCGCTTTTTACCGGGCCCTATGGTAAATCTGCTATAGTACGAGGAGGCAGCTCCCAAGGCGTTGAAATGGGGCAGATTGTTATAAATAATGATGGTGTATTAGGAAGAATTTCTGATGTAGGATTCAATTACTCTAAAGTTATACTTGTGACAGATTTTAGCTCTAGAATCCCTGTCATTTCAAGCCTTTCATCTATCCAAGCAATAGTTGCCGGTAATAACTCGGAACATCCGGATTTATTATATGCGGTAGACACTAGTAATATTAAGCTAGGAGAAATTCTTATTACGTCCGGAGATGGTAAATACTACCCTCCGGGCCTTAAAGTTGCAATAGTCAGTAAAATTTCTGATAGAGAAATACAAATAACACCGTCGTCTAGCTTGCATGACGCTGATTTTGTACATATTATCAAAATGACTCATAATTAAAATATTTCTATGTCAAGCGAGTATGGGCCTAATGACGAAACATCACTCATGGTCAAACATCCTATTGTAGTGACGCGGAGTACGCATCCAAATATCGTAGACGATATATACGAGATACAAATAAATAACCCCCTTCCCGATCTTAACACCGAATTTTCTAAATATTATCTAGCTATCAATACACAAGATAAGAGTGAATACTTTGCCGTAGTTTGTGAAAGAAGCTTCAATGTACAGATTTCTCTACTTGATAAACTCAAGAATTATTCTGCAGATAATGGATTTATTAACTTGCTAGCCTATGGGGTAGTTAAGATATCATCAGATAATATTTACAAGGTTGTCGCGATAATCAACAAGTATGATTATAACGCCACCTTGGCAAATCATCTTATAAAAAATGGTAGTTTAGATTCTACTGTGATAACGCAGTCTCTTGTACCCATGCTTAGTAAGGTTTTGCAATTTTGTGCAAACCACGAAATATGCTGTGGTAACATCAATACAAAAAATATTCTAATGCTAGAAGACGGAGCATTTTGTCTCAGAGAATTTTTTAGTTCTCCGTCCCATTTCTACCAAGACAAAGCATATCTCGCTCCTGAGATATCTGACTGCATAAATTATGCAAGGGAAACCACCTCTGTAGCGGCTGACATTTATGCCTCTGGTATTACAGTGCATTCAGCTTATACGGGTAGCGACCCTCTCCCCGATATAACTAACGCAGAAAATTATAACGTAAATAGATTAGAAAACGGAACGTTTTTTTTAATTATGCAAAAAAAACGCTATAACAGCTCTCTTAGTACATTTATTAAAGGCACTTTGCAAGACAATGTAGAGCATCGATGGGGGTCTCGGCAGATCGTAGATTGGCTGAGCGGATCTGCAGTAAAACCCATAGTAGGAGTACAAGATATTCCTCGAGGTTATACTCTGAGCTTTAATGGTTCAACTTATGATAGTTTAAATGCTCTAGCCGCTAGTATGCATAGTCATCCTACAGAAGCCTTACAATTTATTGACTCTGACGGTTTTCAAAAATGGATACAGCGTAACATAGATACAAATAACATTGCTGTTATTTTGAGTCAATTCTTACCTCGCTCCTCTCAAAAAAGGTCTGATCAGTCAAATCAAGAAGCTTTGTTTAAGGCTATATCAGCTCTAGAGCATTCCGGAGAAAGTATAAAGATAGACAATATATGTCTTGCATGCGATGCTATCCCTCAATTTTTATTCTATAGTGTCAATACCATGAGAAGACAGTGGTGTGATTCTCTGATGTCTGCGCTAATCAATAAATGGTGGGGTGAGTTTGTTACGGCTTCCCCTTATGGAAGCTTACGTCATGGCTTTATAAATCTGCTGCTAAAATTAATAAGTACTTACACCCCGAATACAGCTGTATACGGCGTTGAACGTTTAATGTATGTATTAAACCCTTATGCTCCATGCCAAAGCTCGCATATTGCGGATCAATATGTGATTACCTTACCAGAATGTTTGACAGCTCTCGAAAAAATAGCAGAGCGTCATCCAGATCATATTATTATTGATTGGCATCTTGTAGCATTTTTAGCAAGTAGGGTTGGCGTTAAAGCTGCTAATAAAGCACAAAATCTCAAAGATTTTCCAGGGATATCGAACTCACTTATAAATCACTTAACCCACTTGCTTTATACAGCAAACTTAATGCAACCAAATATTAAGCTAAATAACCTAAGTAATGTTATAGGACAGAGATTAGTTGAATTAATAGAAAAGAATGTACATAATATCAAACTTACTAAAGTATTAAGCGATAGACTCACCGAAGCAGGAAAGGATTGTAATTTTCTGGAAATGATAGACGTCCTTTCAAATACAAAGATTTTTCATAATGATTATATGGGTTATAAAAAAGCTTGTATCGATGTAGCAGAATTAAATAAAACTATTCTATCTTTAAGCGATGTAGGTCCCATACAGAATCTGGGCGAGTTCTTTGGACAAAGGGTCACTGTATTTACAGCGTACATTCTGTGCTTTATAGTAGTATCAACATTAATAGTATAGATTCAGAACTCATATGAAGCAAAAGAAACCATTAGTTCATTACGATCGTACAGAAGCGGTGCAGGGATTTAAATTTGCCACGATATTCATCAGAATAATTGCAGGATGCATTGGCGTGTTAATACTAGTTATCTCCAGATATGCATTTGTTTTATATCTTGCGGCTATGCTTCCGTCTGTTGTTGCTATATTTGTTGATCGTACAGATCATAAATGCAGTTCAGCTACTATTTGTAGCTTCAATTTAATCGGCACCTTGCCCTATATTATAAGACTTTGGGACAGTAGCGATTTAGCGACTGCAGTACAGACAACTATAACCGATATAAGAACATGGTTTATGATTTATGGAGTCACCTTAGTAGGGCATATAGTATATTGGCTTCTACCATTGATATTCTCAAAACTCTACGTGACAAAATTTCAAATTCATTCCTCATTCCTTCAAGCAGATCGCGATAGGATATGCGCAGATTGGGGCATTAAATCGGATGATCCGTATCGTGGTCTTACTTCTGACGATACTACAATATAATATAGAAATAATATGGATAGTATACTGATTCAAGGCGGTAGTCCCCTGGTAGGAGAGATCAAAATCAGCGGATCTAAAAACGCAAGCCTACCTATTATGGCAGCAAGCATACTTACCTCCTCTCCTTTAAAGCTTTCTGGTATCCCTACAATTACCGATATTTTTACCATGATCCACTTACTGGAGCATCACGGGGTGAAGGTCAAAAAAAATGGCGATAAAGTCACCTTGCAATCTGATGATATTACAAACTTTATTGCTCCATATGATATAGTTCGAAAAATGAGAGCGTCTATTTGGGTGCTAGGACCTTTGCTTGCAAGGTTTGGCAAAGCTAGAGTCTCTCTACCCGGAGGATGTGCCATTGGAAGCAGGCAAGTTGATATGCATCTAGCAGGTCTTGAGGCTATGGGTGCAACTATTACCATTGAACATGGATATATTAATGCTCACGTAGACCTTCGCCTTAAGGGCATTCATTTTAATTTCGATAAAAAATCCGTTGGCGCTACTATTACCATGATCTTGGCCGCATCTCTTGCAGATGGAGAAACTAAACTCATGAATGCAGCATCCGAACCTGAAATTGTAGACTTATGCAATTGCTTAGTCCAGATGGGAGCCAAGATACAAGGAATCGGCACAGATAGTGTAACGATTATGGGGCAAAAGGAGTTAAGAGGCGCTACTCACAAAGTCATACCCGATAGAATCGAAGCTGGAACCTATATGATAGCTGCAATAATGACGAGAGGAGATATAACTCTTCGAAATATATCGTATGACATGGTTGAAAATATTGCCCTCAAATTAATAGAAGCGGGCGCGGAGATTTCTAGCTCTGAAAATTCTGTTCGCGTAAAACATTCGGGACCCATTAACTCTGTAAACATAGAAACCAAAGAATACCCTGGCTTTGCCACGGACCTGCAAGCTCAATTTATGGCCCTTATGACGCTTTCGGATGGCGTGTCCATAGTGACGGAAAATATCTTCGAGAATAGATTCATGCATGTACCAGAGCTCTGTAGGATGGGTGCTTATATTTCTATCATAGGACATTCAGCGACTATTCGAGGTGGCCAAAAGCTCGTGGGGGCTGAAGTTATGGCAAGTGACCTCAGGGCCTCCGTATCGCTAGTACTTGCGGGACTCGTTGCAGAAGGTGAGACGAAACTACGAAGGATTTACCATATAGATCGTGGATACGAAAATGTTGAAGCCAAGCTCAAAGCCTGCGGAGCTAGGATTGAGAGAGTTAAGGGCGACGTAGTTTAATTCCACCAAACAATAATCTCATATAATAAAGCCATGACATTCACCAAAATTATACCACTTACTAGTATTCTGCATCAATATGATGCTATTCTGTTTGATCTATGGGGAGTGCTCGTAGAAGGCACTGATTTATATCCTGGAGTCTCTGATGCTATCAATAAACTCATGCAAACTAAAACTGTACTTTTTGTATCAAACTCCCCAAGGCTTAAGGTGGATATAGCAAAAAGAATGCAAGATTATGGCATTAACGCCACTCCGGAGCAGTTTTTTACTTCGGGACAAATGGCCTATGATTTACTGCATAATAAGCAAGACATCTATTATCTTGCCAATGGCAATGATTACAGCCTTCTTCCTGCAGGCTCCACTACTACCTCAGATATAAGTAAGGCAAGCGTTATCTTGCTTGCGGCTCAACTCGATGCAGAAGAGGATCTTGAAATGTTCACCCCCCTCTTTAAAGAGGCTGTAGATCTGAATATTCCCTGTATATGTGCAAACCCTGACAAAATAATTCCCAATAAAGGAAAGCTGCGCTATTGCCCTGGGTTCTTTGCAGAAGGTTATGAAGAAATGGGGGGCAAAGTTACTTATATAGGTAAGCCAGGAGTAAGCATCTTCCAACAAGCCATCGAAAGCTTAAAGCCCAAAGCGGATCCTGTCCGTATTTTAATGATAGGGGATACCTTGGATACAGACATTCTTGGCGCAAATAGCACTGGCATCCATTCCGCTTTAGTTCTTACTGGAAATGTAGAGAGAGTTATTGCAGAACATCTCACGTCAGAAGACAAACTACGAGCTCTACAAAACTTCTGTGAAACAAGTGGGATTTTGCCTAATTTTGTGATAGATATTACAACATAAATTATAAACAACAGGATAATATGTCGGTCCAAGAAGAGAGAGGATTTACCAAAATCGTAGCGGTTATAGCGATCATAATCATTACAGTTGCTATATATTTTATCATGACATCCACAATTCAGGACAAACCCCTTGCTGGGCGAGGCGGTGAGATTGACAGAAAAGGTGATGCAGACATTGGGGGGGATTTCACTCTTATTGACCAAGATGGTAAAACTTTCACAAATACTCAGCTCAAAGGCAAGCTTAGTCTTATCTATTTTGGCTTTACTTTCTGCCCTGATATTTGCCCAACATCACTACAAAAAATTACCAAGGTTATTGAAACGCTAGATAAATACGGGAAAGACGTCACCCCTGTATTTATTACAATAGATCCGAAGCGCGATACCTCGGAGTCTTTAAAAAAATATCTAGCTAATTTCCATCCAAAACTCATAGGTCTCACAGGCGAGGAAAAAGATATCAAAGACACCGCTGATAAATTTAAGGTATTCTATGCCCCAGCTCCAGGAAGCGGTACTGGGCGCAACGACTATCTTTTAGATCACACTTCTTTGGTGTATATTATGGATAAGAATGGGAAATATATGAAGCATTTTCATATAGATTCCAGCCCAGAAGAAATCATTGAATATATTAGGGTGAATGGCTAGGTAAATTTTACCATCACTCCTAAAGGCGTGGCATCGGCTCAATTAAGTATTTAGTGCGTTCCTTATTCTATGTTGCAGCACTCTACTTGGAGTGATAGCACTGTGCCTCCACTAAAATTCATGAAAAATTGCATTTGGAAAGGTAATTTCAGAGGATGGTATAATGCGTTGCCCATTTTGTGATCATGCAGATACACAAGTAAAAGACTCCAGAAACACAGAGGAAAATAAATCTGTGCGTCGCAGGCGTCAATGTCCTCATTGCAACACCCGTTTCACTACATTTGAAAGATCACAACTTAAAGAGCTATTCGTCATTAAACGCTCTGGTGTCAAAAAGAAATTTGACCGCGAAAAAATCGTAAATGCCGTTCTTACTGCGATGCGTAAACGTCAGATTTCTGATGAAAAGGTGAATGCTATCGCGGATCACGTAATGAGAGAGCTAGAAAATAGTTTAGCTGGAGAAATCACCACACGCAAAATTGGCGAGATGATCATGAAAGATTTAGCTGCTATAGATCAAGTTGCATATATTCGCTTCGCCTCCGTATATAAAGATTTTTCTTCAGCGTCGGATTTTGCAAAATTTATAGGGCGGATGAAAAGCTAAAAAAGCCTTAGCATTCTCCTTTTTTTGCATTCAAAATAATTCTTAATTACTAAAGCATTGTTATACAAAAAACCCAATAAGAAATCTTATTTGCGGTCTAGATAATTTTCATCTCATTATATCCTTGATATAATTACGCTAGACTGTTTTAATGATTTTGACAGAATTAATAATCAGGAAATGCATGTCAAAAGAAAATAGAGAAGAGCAAGTAGAAGAGCATAACGGCAAAGGATCAAGATTGGTTCAAGCGAAGGGCGTAGTAAAAGTAGCTACCTCGATTTTGCTCTGGGCTAATCCAGCCGTAGCCCTGGGAGTTGGTGTGGCATGGGTTTCTGCAAGAGCTATTAAGCATTATAGGGAAGACACAGATCATACAAAATCTTTCTTTCAAAGAGCTAAAGAAACTGGCGCTATGATGGTTGGCATGGAAGTTGGTACTATTCTCCCTCTTGTAGGCATAGCAGTAGCTGCCGTGGGTGCTGCATATGCCGCTTATGTAGGAAATGATGTAGCTGGAGCGTCCATGCAAGGTGCGGTAGTAGGCTTCGCTGTTAAAAGCGTGCTCTTGCCTGTGGTGATGGCTGGCCTCGGTATAGAAGGCGTATATAATATGGCCTCCGGAAAAGAAATTGATATTGCTGGTAAAGCTTTGGGTCTTGCTATGTCAATTGGGAAGGGGGTTCAGCGAGGCCTCGATGCTGTTCTTGGAAAGGCTGAGAAAGCTCACTCTAAGGCTCTGCGTATAGAAGAGCCTTCCACTCCATCTAGAGTCAAAGCAAAAGTCGCAGCTAAGACTGTTACAGCAAAAGTGAGAGATGCCGCGGCAGAAATTGTATCCCAGATCCCCGCAAAGCTAAGAGATTCAGATAGGGCTCACAAGTCTCCTCCTCCTGCGCCCAAAGAACCGCTCCAGCGCTAGACCAGAGATAGAGGTTTATTTTAAAAGATAAATTATATAATATGGGTAAATTCCATATTTGGACCAATGAATCTGGCTAATGGCGATGGGTATGAAATGAATATAGCGCAGCTAAAAGCTTCGAACCCATCTTACTCAGTATGGGTTTCTGCATCCGCGGGAACTGGCAAAACTAAGATTCTTACTGATCGCGTCATTAAGCTTTTATTATCCGGGGTAAACCCATCCAAAATACTCTGCCTGACTTTTACCAATGCCGCCGCGAGCGAGATGCTTACCCGCATTAATCGCGAGCTTAAAATATTCGCTAAAAGCTCCAAAAAAGAGCTTTTACTCTCGCTAGAATCGTTATTTGGGCGCCCCCCCAAAAATCAAGAGCTTGACCTCGCAAAACGCTTATTTCACACTCTACTTCACTTAGATCAACGCCTTCAAATTCAAACAATTCATGGATTTTGCCAAGGGGTTTTAAGGACCTTCCCTTTTGAAGCAGGTATCAAGCCGGGATTCACTGTGATAGATGATCTTCAGGCCAAAGATGCGCTTAAAAAATCAAGCGAAATTATCACCTCCCAAGTGACATCCCAAGTGGCGCAGGATAAAACCCACGAAAGCAATAGCCTCCTTGCAAATGCGCTGCAGTTCTTAGCGGTTAATGTGCATGACACTACTCTTGACGATCTAATGATTGAGATCGTTAACTCAAAAGTTCAATTCAAGATTTTGTTAGATAATTTTACAGACTCTCAAATGTACGAAATGCATCTAAAGAGCTTGATGAAAGTTCAAGATAATAAAGACGAGGTGCTCAAGAAATTTAAGAATTCAACGGCTAGGTGGGATGCAAAAGTCAATAGAGTTTTGGATATCCAAAAAACGGAGAATAGCTCCATTTTTTTTGAAAAATTGAAAACTCAATTTCTGACTAATACCGGAGATTTAAGATCGAGAATAATTTCTGCAAAACTTTCTAAAGAAAATCCAGGGCTCGTAGAAGAGCTTCAAAGCATACAAATTGAAGTCCGCGATATAGACCAAACTTTAAAAGCCCTATCTATTATCGAAGCCAGCAAAGCTATGTTTATTTTAGCTGAAAATATTATCGCGGCCTACGAAAAATATAAATCAAAATTTGGGTATATTGATTATGACGACCTAATTTATCTCGCTCAAAAACTTTTATCCTCTAGTGAATTCAGAGATTGGGTAAGATACAAATTGGATGGTAGTCTGGAGCATATATTAGTGGACGAAGCACAAGATACTAGTCCAGAGCAGTGG
The DNA here is from genome assembly GCA_040389305.1 of Pseudomonadota bacterium. Taxonomy (GTDB): domain Bacteria; phylum Pseudomonadota; class Alphaproteobacteria; order Rickettsiales; family Rickettsiaceae; genus JAZKAD01. Next base: position 15,922 of record JAZKAD010000035.1, read on the forward strand.
AGAATTATTGAAAGCTTGATGCAGGAATTTTATGCAGGAGCGGATGATAAACTACGTACTGTTTTTGTAGTTGGCGACGAGAAACAGTCAATATATAGCTTTCAAGGAGCCGACCTTAGAGCGTTTAAAGGCATGAATGAGTATCTGCATATCCAGATGCAAAATGCCACAAAAGAATATTGCGTTATAGATCTAGAACTCGGTTATAGATCTACTAAAGCTGTTATGGATATAGTCGCTCATGTCTTTCAAAAACTGCAGGGCGAGTTATTCCCCCTTAGCAAAGTCATCGAATGTTTTCGCGCGCCTGACCCTGGTAAAGTAGAGCTCTGGCCTGTAATTCAAGGAGACGCTAAAGAAGATATATTTTGGCCTATACCTGGGGGCACCGAGGAGCCACAGCAAGCATATGCAAAACTTGCTACTAAAATTGCCCTATATATCAAAACGCAAATCGACAATGGAGTGCTTTTGCCCTCCACAGGACACCCCGTTACTCCTGGAGATGTGATGATTCTTGTGCGCCGGAGGAATCAGTTCACTTCCGCTCTTATTCAAGCTCTGCATGATGCATCTATAGATGTTTGCGGCATTGACCGCCTTGAGCTTGCAAGCAATTTAGCGGTGCTTGACCTTATAAGCCTTGCAAAATTTGTATTGCAGCCTTTGGATGACCTTAACTTAGCCTCCTTGCTCAAATCTCCATTTATTGGAATGAGTGAGAATGACCTGCGCTTATTATTATGCGGAGAAATGCGCATAGCTAACAAAAATACTAAAAAAGAGGCTTTATATAATAAGATAACAAAGAGCCACATCCGCGACATATTGAGTAGCTTTAAGCAAATACATCTTGCATATTCTCTGCAAGATTTTTTCTTAGTAATATTAGATGTTTTAGGCCACAGGAAGCGTCTACTTGAAGAATCTGGAAATGAAACAGAAGATGCTATAAACGAATTTTTAGCCTTGGCTAATAACTTCGCTGCTAAAACAAGCACAAGCCTTCAAGAATTTGTTTTGTGGTTTGAAAGAAACCACATTGAAATCAAGCGTGATGTTGAAAATAGTAACAAGATAAGGATTATGACAATCCATGCGGCCAAAGGACTGCAAGCTCCTATGGTGATTTTAGCAGACACTATTAGCACGCCTATTTCTCAGGATAAAATTCTTTGGACGGAAGATGGGATACCTATTTGGACGGGGGGTGCAAAAAATTCAAATGATTTTATTAAATCTTCTACAGATGCCAAAAAAACCAGGGATTATCAAGAATATCTAAGGCTTTTATATGTAGCAATGACTAGATCTGAGGATCATTTGATTATAGCGGGTTATAGCGAGACGGCGAAAATTCCTGATGGCTGTTGGTACAATGTCGTTGCAGAATCCATACTCGCGTTAAATCCATATCCCGATGATGTCAATCACCATATCTATGAAACACCTGGCGAAATCACTAACTCAAATAAAGTAAATAGCGAAATATCTTCACCGCCGCCCGCCCCCTCTCCAGCCCTTGCCCCTCTACTTCTAAAACCCGAAATAGATAGTGGGATAGATCCGGAGCCTCAACTAAACCAAGAAAATCTCTTTGATACTCAAGATGGTGTCATATATGGTCAGGTCTTTCATAAAATATTAGAAGATATTGTAAGAACGAGAGAAGTCAGAATATTAACATCACATCCGATGCTAAAATTACTGCCGCTCCCTCAAAGCAAAAGTATCTCTTATAAAATTGAAAAACTCCTTGAGATGCCTGAATTTCAAGCAATACTTGAGATGGAAGTGTTTACCGAAGTAAGCGTCAGGGATAAAACGCAGATTGGACGCATAGATCTCCTTGGAATATCTTCTGACAAAGCTATAATTATCGACTATAAAACTGATAAAGGTCCGCATACTGAAATGCCGCAGCAATATAAAATGCAATTGATGTTTTATAAATCTGCAGTGCAAAAAATATATCCGGATCATAAGATAGAAGCGAAGGTCCTTTGGCTCGAGGATTTGAGCTTTCATTCCCTTTAACTTAGAGTGCGATATAGCGGTATATATGACGATTAACGGCTGGCTTAATATTTATAAACCTACTGGTATTACCTCTGCGAAACTAGTGGGAGGAGTCAAAAGAATGCTCCATGGGCGCATTACAAAAATTGGCCATACGGGAACGCTAGATCCTGAAGCGGAAGGTATCTTACCTCTTGCTCTTGG
>JAZKAD010000035.1:18154-21553 GCA_040389305.1 Pseudomonadota bacterium
GGAGAAGCCACTAAGCTCTCGCATTGCCTAGTGGATGCGCGGAAAAAATACCGCTTCATGATAAAGTTTGGGGTGCAAACGGATAGCGCCGACAGAGCGGGAAAAATAATCAATACAACCAATATCATACCAACAAAAGCAGAATGCTATGAAGTTGTACAAAAATTCATAGGTGATATAGAACAAACACCTCCCATTTTTTCAGCAATTAAAGTCAATGGTAAAAGAGCTTATGACTTAGCCAGAAATAATCAAGAAGTGGTACTTTCTTCTAGAGTCATCACGATTTTTGATCTAGTATGCATTGGCTATGACGAGCCAAACCAAACTGCGATATATGAGGTTGAATGCTCCAAAGGAACCTATGTTCGGAGCCTTGCGGAGGATATAGCTTTCTCCTTGCAAAGTTTAGGTTTTGTGCTAGAATTGGCACGCATTAAAGTTGGCATGTTTGTGGTAGAAAATTCTATCGATTTTACAGCCATAACTTTAAAGTCTCCAGAAGATGCGATCTCGCAACTTCTGAGTAAGGTCTTGAGAATTGATGCGGTACTGGCCGACATCCCGGTCCTTGATGCCGATGACGATATTGCGTACAAAATTAAATGCGGACAGGCTGTAGATTTCAATGCAGCGGACTCTGACTTTGTATGGATTCGTTATTTAAATAATGTACTTGCTATTGGTGCATTAAATCAAGGTCGTTTCGATTCAAAAAGAGTTTTTAATCTATAAATATGGAGAAATAAGATGTCGATTACAGCAGAGCGTAAAGCAGATTTAATTAAAGAATATGCAATTAAGCCAGGTGATACTGGGTCAGTAGAGGTGCAATGCGCAGTTTTAACTGAACGCATCAACAACCTTACTGGGCACTTTAAATCGCACAAAAAAGACCACCATTCAAGACGTGGTCTGTTAAAGCTGGTGAACAACCGCAAAGGCTTACTTACTTATTTAAAAAAGACGGAAGCAAGCAGGTATACTACTTTGATTGCTAGGTTAGGTCTTCGTAAATAATACGAGTTATTATTACCGCATAAGTCCACATCTAGATACAAACACATAATACTACAATATGCTGAAATCCACGCCAAGGCGTGGACAGCATCACCCCTTTAATCCGGGGTTATCTAAGCTAATAGAAGCTTAGATAAATATATCAATTTATTGGAAAAAATATGTTTAAGGAAGTTATAAAAGAAATCAATTGGGGTGGCAAAACTCTGACAATGAAAACAGGAAAGGTTGCTCGTCAATCTGATGGTGCTGTGATGATCTCTATGGGGGAGACCGTCGTGCTATGTACAGCGGTTAGCGCAAGACAAGTCAAAGAAGGTATTGGGTTTTTTCCTCTGACCGTTCATTATCGTGAAATGGCATTTGCAGCCGGTAAAATTCCCGGTGGATTTTTCAAACGCGAAGGTAGATCTTCTGATCGCGAAATACTTGTATGCCGGTTAATTGATCGTCCTATTAGACCATTATTTCACCCTTCGTTTTTCAACGAAACTCAGATAATTTGTACAGTTTTGTCATACGATCCAGCTTGTAATCCGGATATACTATCTATAATAGGTTCGTCGGCAGCTCTTGCTCTTTCTGGCGCTCCATATATGCACACTATTGCCGCGGCACGCGTTGGTCATATTGATGGTAATTTTGTACTTAATCCAACTTTCGATGAAGCTAAAAAAAGCAGATTAGATCTCGTAGTGGCTGGCACAGATAGCTCAGTGATGATGGTTGAATCAGAAGCAGATCAACTCTCCGAAGAAGAAATGCTAGCAGCCGTCGCATTCGGACATGACGCGTTACGTCCAGTAGTTAAAATGATCGAAGAACTCAGCTCTGAAGCTGGCAAACAAAAATGGGAACTACCTACTCCTATCGCAAGCGAAGAATTGATCAACGAGATAGAGGCTGGATATAGCTCTAAAATTACAGAAGCTTTTTCTATCAAGTTAAAACAAACACGCGTTCATGCTCTCAATATGATTCATCAATCAATAAAAGAGCAGTACGTAGATAGAGAAGACATCACTAAACTGCAAATTGAAATTGCTCTAGACGAAGTAAAAGCCAAAGTTCTTAGGACTGAAGTACTTAAGAGCGGAGTCCGTATTGATGGACGCAAGACAACTGATATTAGATCTATAGATTGCGAAACATCTATATTGCCTAAAACGCATGGCTCTGCTCTGTTTACTCGTGGTGAAACACAAGGAATGGTTGTGGCTACGCTCGGTACAACTCAAGATGAACAAGTTGTTGACAACATTAGTGGCGACACTCGTGATCGTTTCATGCTTCAATACATATTTCCGCCTTACTCAGTAGGAGAAGCAACTCCACTTCGCGCTCCTGGCAGAAGAGAAGTCGGTCATGGTAAGCTTGCATGGCGCGCTCTGAATCCTGTCATGCCTACCAAGGAAGAATTTCCTTATTCTCTGCGTATTGTATCTGAAATTACAGAATCAAATGGCTCATCTTCTATGGCAACTGTCTGCGGTGGATCTCTTGCTATGATGGATGCAGGTGTTCCTTTGAAAGCACCTGTGTCCGGCATTGCAATGGGCCTTATCAAAGAAGGGGAGAAATTCGTTATTCTATCAGATATTCTAGGTGATGAAGATTACCTAGGGGATATGGATTTCAAAGTTGCTGGAACATCGAATGGTATCACGGCTCTTCAAATGGATATTAAGGTTACAGGCATTACGATTGAAATCATGAAGCAAGCTCTGTCTCAAGCTCGTGATGGACGTATCCATATCTTAGAATGCATGTCCAAGGCCCTTACTTCTCATAGAACTGAGGTTAATCAATATGCACCTATTATCAAATCTTTCAAGGTAAATAAAGATAAAATCCGCGAGATTATTGGCCCTGGAGGCAAGGTAATCAAGGATATATGCGAAAGAACTGGTGCAAAAATTGATATCAATGACGATGGCAAAGTTGAAGTATCCGCCATTGGTGCTGAAAATTTAAATGCCGCAGTTGCGATGATTATGGCAATTGCTGCTGAGCCAGAGATCGGACAAATTTTTGATGGCACAGTTGTCAAAGTTTTGGAATCCGGAGCTTTTATTAACTATATGCCTGGTCGCGATGGTTTTATACATATCAGCGAAATTTCTGATGAGCGTATCGATGATATAAATAGTCATCTTATCTTAGATAAAGTAGTTAAAGTCAAAATCATAGGCGTTGATCCCAAAGGTAAGGCAAAGCTTTCTATGAGAATAGAAGCTACTCATCACGCAGAACCACCACGTCGTGAACGCTCTGACAGCGAGCGTAGCGGCGGTGAGCGCAGCGGAAGATCTCGCAGCGGCGGCGGAGAGCGCAATGAAAATCAACGCGATAGCGGTGATCGAAGTGCGGATAGAGATC
>JAZKAD010000035.1:21563-28808 GCA_040389305.1 Pseudomonadota bacterium
TCACAAGCCTCGGAAAGAAGAAAGTACAGCATCCAGCGGCGGCGAAAGAAAAAGACATGGCGTTGGCTCAACCGAAAAGAAGACCTTTAATTAATTAGAGGCATTCTTTTCCTGTCACTAGTGCGGGAATTTAGAATAAAATCTAGATTCCCGCACTAGAGACTGATAATACCACGCCTTATTCACGACGCTCTATATAGCAAGACCCTAGAGTTACTTAATGTATACTGATGTCATTATCATAGGCGCAGGACCAATTGGGATTTTCTCTGCTTTTCAAGCGGGTATTCTGGGGATGAAGTCTGCAATTATAGACTCTCTCGAATCTCCCGGTGGTCAATGCTTTGCCTTGTATCCTGAAAAACCTATTTATGATATTCCAGGGCATCCTCAAATTTCTGGCCTAGAATTAATCAAACAGCTACAACTTCAAGCATCTCCTTTTCATCCTGAATACTATCTATCTCAGCAAGTCACGCATCTTACAAAAACAGATGGGGGGTTTGAAGTCATTACGAACAAAGGTAATAAGATTAATGGAAAGACTGTCCTTATAGCAGCAGGTGGCGGAGCATTTGGTCCAAATCGCCCTCCCCTTGAAGATATTGAAAAATACGAAGGTAAATCAATTTTTTACTCCGTACAACAGACCCAGAATTTTCGAGATAAAAATATTGTCATAGCGGGGGGCGGAGATTCTGCACTAGATTGGACTTTGGCCTTAGCAAAGATAGCAAATAAAATATACCTCATCCATAGGCGCGATAAATTCAGAGCAGCTCCAGAATCACTAAGGCAGCTGCGGTTACTTATCGAACAAAATAAGGTCGAGCTTGTGGTGCCATATCAACTGTCTAAGCTCGAAGGCAGCGGAGGAGTGCTAGAGAGCGTTATTGTAGAGAGTTTAAGTGGGGATCTGCGCACACTAGAAGCCGATATATTGCTGCCATTTTTTGGCCTCAAGATGTCCTTAGGGCCAATTCTAGACTGGGGCCTTTGCCTGGATACTAATCATATCTCAGCACCTCCCCCTCATTACGAAACTAATATTCCAGGTATTTATGCTATAGGAGATATAGCAACTTACCCTGGTAAAATTAAACTTATTCTCACTGGATTCGCAGAGGCAGCGGCTGCATTGCATCATTCCTACCCAAGAGTGTTTGGCGGCAAACATCTACATTTCCAATATTCTACAAATAAGGGCGTGCCTTTAAATTAGAAAGTATTTTTGCTAGGCAATTTTGCATCAGGAGGACGAATGTATAAAGGCTCTAAATTACCATCAATATCCTCAGAATTAAGCTTAGCGTAAGCTAAACGACATATAGTACGGGCGTCTGGGTTCGGAAACCTTGGCAGCATCGTAGTGTTTTCATCCATTAAACTCCCATAATCAATCATCTCCAGCCCACTTCCTCCTATAGCTACATACCCCTTGAGGCTTTTGATATAACTCTCAAAATTTTCTAGATCTATCATTTGAGGTGCTGAGTCCACGCCGCCATTTTTATATGTTTTTATATATATCTGGCTGCGATAGGCGTTAATTATCACTACCACGTAATCAAAACTCTTAACTTGTTCGGAGATACGAAAATAACTTACATCGAAATTACTAAGAGCTAGAGGCTTGATCTTGGTAGCCAAAAGAACGCCTCTTGCAGCAGCCAAGCCTATTCTGATGCCAGTGAAGCTGCCTGGTCCCGTAGTTACCGCTAAATAGTCAATATCTTGATAGGTTATACAAGATCTAAGCAATGCCTCTTCAATAAGAGTCATAAGCATTTCCGCTTGCATAGATGACTCTCTAGACCTAGTAACTGCTAAAGCATTCGCTCCGTCAAAAATAGCTACGCTACATTTGCCGTGAGACGTATCGAAACCTAAGATTTTCATATAGATGCGTTATTATAAGATGCTACAAGATATGTAATATTCCCTGTAAAAACAAGGCATAGATTATCTAGACAAAGAAGTCTGATGAGAATGAGAAGCAACACTCGGAGTTTCTGGTGTTGTTATAGCAGGCTCTCTGCGCGGTGTGTGTATATTATCACGCAGCGTTTTATGATATTCTTCTCCTGATTTATGAGAAGCCTCTACTCTTTGTACTGCCCCCTCTTTTACCTCAGAAGATACATGTATCCGATGACTTTTTGCTATATCTACTACGAGATTTTTAGCTCCTTGCAACACGCGTGAACCCAAAGACTTCTGAAGAGACTCGGCATGCAACTCTTCTTGAAAAGTTTTTTCTATCTTGTCCACCTCAGCTTGAGTTGGAGAGTCCTTAGAGCAAAGATCTATTAAAGCATGCATGCGATTTTCCCTAGCGCCCTTCTCCCTCTCTAATGTTTTTGTATCCGTCTTGGGATCTACTCCAGATTTTACTATCTCATCAGTTAAATGCGCCCTTTCTCCCGCAGCATCCAGCCTTTTATTCGCATCATTAGATGCTCCTCCAGTAGCCGCAAGCATGGAGAGAGCTTCTTTTGTAAAATCACCACTAATGAAAGATGCGATTAAGGCAGCCGATCCTTCGACAATATTTTCTACCAACGATTGCATATAAGCAGTAGTCTTGGAAAGAGGCTTTTCTATGTCTTGCTGAACTACCTGTTGAGAAGCATGCACTTCTGCAGAAATATTAAGGCCTTTAGCCCGCAGTTTATCAGTGGCAAGTTTTGTAGTCTCTTGAGCTTTATTAATAGAATTTATATGAGTTAGTTTTTGCTCTAAGCTCTTAGTTTTTCTATCAGATCTAACATCTTTAGCTATGTTATAAGCCATATTTACTGCAGTGATAGTAAGCGCAATTGCAGGAGCTATACCACCAGTTGCAACCCCCACTCCAGCTAAAGCCAAAATTGGAATAGTGAGTTTGAATATCCTTCGAGCCACACGCGAAAGTAGTATATTCTTCGCAGCAGTAAGTACTTTGCCTACTTTAGATTCGGCAAATTTCTTGAGATGTGGCATAGAGGCAAATACATGCCTTACTTCAAACATTTTATCTAATACCGGGATAACAATTCCGAGTGGCGCTGCTACGCCTGTTGCTATAGATGCTACAGTAATTCCGATCATTGTTACTGCTATAGCAGCTTTTATAAGTTTATCTCTAAAGCCAAATTTCGGGATTTCTGGAGATGTAGCCTGAGGGGTTGCACTGATAGCTTCGCTTGGAGTTTGTTCGGAAGAAGGGGTGTTTTGAATATCCTTTTGAACATCTGGATGCTGCACCCCCGCTTTTTTCTCTAATTTTTCGCCATCCATGGAGGGGGAAACGAGATCTTTTGTCTCATCTTTAGCTCCGTCTTTTTTAGCAAAAGACACGACCCCTTCTTCGTGACGGATTATTTCTGCGGCGCGATCTGTATCATTCATATTTATACATTCTACAAAAAATACGTTTGCTGTAGCCTTTATTTTTCGCTACCTCTAGAAAACCTTAGGAGCGTAAATAAACGCACCAGTTGCTGTCGTCTCCATACATTTAACTTAGGAAACATCAATGCTATCATCGTAGTGAAAGGTTAATGTCACTACAGTACCTACGCCAACTTGGCTTGAAATCTCAAATTTACCGTTGATGAGTTCAACTAGTTTTTTAGTAAGAGGCAATCCAAGGCCCGTGCCCTCATAATGCCTATCAGCTTTATTGTCCACCTGTCCAAAGCTCGATAATGCTTTAGGCAGATCTTTTTCAGACATGCCGATTCCAGTATCTATAACTTTCACATACACCAACTTCTCTTGTGGATTAGTTGTAACTTCTAGAGTTACTGATCCATTAGCAGGCGTGAATTTCACTGAGTTAGAAAGTAAGTTGAGCAAGGCTTGTTTTAATCGTTTTGGATCCGCCGTAATAACAATATGCTCTTTGGGTAGTTTTTCAATTAACTGCACTCCAGCACTTTCCGCCCTAGGCTTCACAAAGCGCATACTAGATGTGGCAATTTTATTAAGATCTAGCTCAATGTTATCTACTTGCAACTTATCTGCGGCAGCTTTAGAAAAATCTAATATGTCGTTAATTACACCAAGTAAGTGCTTACCAGCATTGTTAATATCAGCGATATAGTCTACATATTGTTTATTTTCTATTTTTCCATAGGTTTCAGAAAGCATCATCTCTGAAAAACCAATGATGGCATTAAGAGGAGTTCTAAGTTCGTGGCTAACGTTTGCCAAGAACTGCGTTTTAGCAGAGTTTTCACCCTCGGCCCTAGCTTTCGCTTCTTCGAGCTCTTGATTCAACTTAAACTGTTGATCGATAATTTTTTGAGCGTTATTTGTATTGTAAAGCACGATAATAAAGAAAATACTAAATATACATATAAAGGTGATTAGCACTCTTCTTTCTAGAAGGCCTATAGTATCTAGCTGACTTGTAACATCGCTAGTAAGCTCTAATACTGCCGTTACTTTAAAATCATTCATTATTGGCACGTAACTTATAACTACGCTACGATTTAAAGAAGTTTTATTATCAGTCTCTAAATTTACTAATGGAAATATTGCATAGTTACTTCTCCCATCTAAAGCTTTTGCAAGTCCATTTTGTGACATAGATTGCCGCAAGAAATATTGATCAACCTCATAGAAGAACTCATCTAATATACTTATATCCTTAGAATCTGGAATCTTTACTTCTAGGTCATCAGAAGCCAGAAACTTATTGGCATTTTTATCATACAATGCAACACTTGTAACATTAGAGTTTCTTAAAAATTGCACCGACTCTTCAGAAAACTTAATGAAATCCGCGTCTGATAACAAAGACTCATAATTATTAGTTTGGAGTTTAGTTGCGGCATTATTGTGTGCTTTCCATATCTGTTTATAATAAATATCAGCTATATTATTATTCGTTGCTGCTATCTCTTGCAGAACGATATGTTCAATCATAAAATAACGATACATAACTATATGCGCTATAATAAGAATGAAGAGTCCAATAAAGGATAGTCTGATTATATGTTTATTTTGAATCATTCACTCATTCTCCTGGTATATCAACTTTGAATTAACACTCTAAAATAACGTCTTATGTCTAAGCGGAGTATTACCACCACAAATACTATAAACACTGCGTTTAATCCGCATAATAATTCAGGAGCTAGTTTAGCACGTGAGAGAGATTTATCTACTGGGATCGTACAAGCTACTGCTTCAAGCGGAACAGAAAAGATAGATGTCGATGTCATTTTTACAACGCTTACATCTGTTACCTCGATTTTTACCGCAAAAGTCTCTTATCTTAATTTGGATAAATTAGAGAGCCTGGTTCAAGATAGTGCTCTACGCAAAAAACTAAGTCATATTAAAGAAGGTGACGTTATATCTTTCCAAATTGTTGGCAAAGAAGATGCGAATAACATACATGAACCCTCTCTGCCTGGTAAAGTTCTGGACACAGATAGATCGGGCTCGACACTTATCAAAACCCCTTTTGGCCTGATATCTTCTGAAGCTCATCTGAATATAGGTAATGGTAGAGAAATTTTACTCAGAATTAATAGCACGCAAATAAATTCTTCCCCTATCTCCCCTCATGCATTGCAAGCCGAAATCGCTGAATTATTATCTAGAATATCGCAGAATATGCAAAATCTACAGCTTATCACAAATGGATTATATTCAAACTACGACCTTGAATCCTATCGCATTTTTGCCAACCTTTTGGTTCAACGAAAGAACTCCAAAGCATCTAAGAAAATTTTAAACCAAAGCCGTATGGTTAGCGCAAATGAGGTTGAGAAATGGATAGAAGAAGAAATACTTGGCCCAATGAGTGGCGCATCAGAGCACAATATCATTAAACAATTAGAGCCACTTATTAGAGATATACAAAAAAGACTTCATAGCGAATCTGAAGACAGCAAAGAAGACAAAAGATGGCAAACCATAATCATCCCTATCTTTAATGGTAGCGATATGAAAGAATGCAAAGTTTTTGTCCGTGGTTCTAGCGATCCAGGGCATTTTATAAGGTTCGTTGCTGACATTGAAATGACCGCAAACAAGATGCAGCTAGATGGTCTAATGCATTTTACTAAACATGGTAGTAGATTAAATCATGTAGACCATTTAGAACTGACGCTTAGAATGCAAACTCTCTTAGATCACGAGACTTTAAATGCTATATCTAAAATATTTCTTGCTCATCAGTATATTACAGGCATCAAGGGAATGATCAAATTTGAGGAATCTAAAATAATGCCAACAATTCCCACGGATACTAAACCCGATACATCATCTGAGCAATCTATAATGCTTAGCCAAGATGCTTAGTTAGGCGCAAAGTATATTACAAAACTCGAGCCGCGCGCTTTCTTGTATTATCTCCTATCACTTGAGATGGGGTGCGTTTATTTGGGCCAGAAGCGTAACATTTTACAATTTCAGCTATAGCATTGCTAGACATACGTAGCTCACAACCTCGCTCTCCTGGCGTTGCTAGCATTGGAAATAATTCTTTTGCTCGATCAACCCATGCCGCAATAATTTCGTTTATAGACAAAGCCACGCCCAACTCTTTCGCGCTTTTACGCATCACTTTATGAGCAAAGTTCATAAGATCTTCATCTGTGCATTGTTCAACAACTGGGTATATCATCCGCTGTATGTCTGCGCTGATACGCTCTATGACAGCTAGGTTTAATACTACTTCATGCCGCAGATGATGAAAAAGATATTGTGCTATAGATTCTTTTGCGCATTCTATATTCTGAGTCTCTGTAACTAATGCGGCAACCACAATAGGATTTCTTGAGTACATGACAGATTCTAGAAATGCAATTTTTGATTGCACTGAAAGAGCTGAAACTTTAGGCAATATCCTGGATATAAAGTATATAATCTCTTGCTCTGATTCGGGCATTCTATTTGCGCCGTGAATAGAGATAAAGTTTTTGACAAACGCTTGTATTATTTTGGGAGAGTCGGTATTTATAAAGCTTTCAGATGATGTTTGATTGGACGAATCATCACCTTTCTCAATAATCTTTTTTACAAAAATCTCAATAGCCAACAAATTGTGCGCAGAGATAATTTCCTGCACAAAGGCTTGAATGGTTGCTTGATTTTTCATATCAAACGCCCTTTCTATAAGCTCCTCAGTTTGCGTAGAGTCAAAAGGGTGTTTTAAAGCCTGACAGAATGATATTATCTCTGGAGCAATTGGCTCATCAGGCTTTTTAACTTCTGCTACTGGAGTCTCTGGCTTCGGTGAATCCC
>JAZKAD010000035.1:28818-30031 GCA_040389305.1 Pseudomonadota bacterium
ACTTACGGTTGTTTCTGAGGTTTTTGCGGAAGTAGCCTTAGCCATAATATTACTTATATCTTTATTTGAAGGATATATATTAAGTTATACCCTTCAAAAGGTCAAAGATAATTCAACTGCTTCACTTTGGATCAAAATAAAATATGGTATAAAATCTAAATAAGAGCTAATTTAGTATTTGTATAGAAAATAGCTTTAACTAAATTTAATTTTTTTGCGAGGCGGAATATATATCGCATCTTTTTCTTCGCTCCTAGAAAATGCGTTATTTTTTTCCATTATACCGATGTAGTAACTTCCCGAAGGAACGAGGCTAACTATATTCCACCCCTCTTCTATATCCGATTGAATACTCATAAGCTCGACGTCACTCGCTCTGAATGACACTAGCTTTTGCTCTGGTTTTTTATTAATCATAATAACTCTCACAAATATTTATTTATAACTAAACATAATTGAGTATATTTAATCTTTAAAAAAAATCAAGCTTTTTAAGGGATGGTGCCATCATATACTTCTATAAAGAACATTTTGCACAGAATGGTACTCGCCTCCATTATTCATGCTCGCAAAGATTAGGGTCGCGAGGATAAAAAGATAACTGCACTGCTCTGGTTGATCGTTGAAGCTGCAACGCTCATTTCACTCTATATGGGTGCTGAGGATGAGCTTCGTAAGGACTTATCTGCAAATCTGGTACTTTGGCAGCATTTATCGTTTTTTTAAGCTGCCCTTCATTCTCGTGCTCTATGTATTTATCTGTATTTTCTAAACATTCCCAAAATTTCTGTAGATTTGCGATCTTAGGGGTGCAATGTTGAGCTACAGCCTTTACATCTAGAAGCCCTTTAGATATTACCGTTTCAGCTGCTTTTAGCACTCCGGCTTCTTCAAGCCCCTTGAGCCCCCAATAAGCAACCATCACAGCCGGAAGAGCAATAATGAAATACCATTTGCTTAAAATAGCATATATGAACATGCCGATTGGATTAGAGCCACGTATAATCTTGCGGAGCATAGTATTTTCCATTATTTTTGAATATAATAACCACGTTAGTATAATACTGCTAAAAATTTTTACATTGTAGTAGTAGTATGGTCTATAACTGTATCCCTATCGCATCTAATGCTACATCTAATATGTATATTAAGGGGTATTACCGACTTTGGTAACAATATACAAAAGAAGATATGAGGTCTTCTATAAAAAGAA
>JAZKAD010000035.1:30041-30367 GCA_040389305.1 Pseudomonadota bacterium
AGGCTGTTCCACCACGCGCAGAACGCGATCAACCGCTTAAGATCAAAACCAGCATTTAATCGGTATGTAGCGCAGGAAACAACTGAAAATTTTACCAAAATCTTCAGTTGCTTTCCATGTATACAATGCTGTATTCTATAATTAATAATCTAACTTTGAGGTCAAAATATGCAATTATTCGTTGGAAAACCAGCTATAGATTTTACAGAAAAAGCAGTGATGCCAGATGGAAGCATCGAATTCGAATTCAATTTAAAACATTATATTAAAGGACATAAATGTGTTTTATTTTTCTATCCTTTAGACTTTACATTCGTATGCCCTTC
>JAZKAD010000036.1:0-25117 GCA_040389305.1 Pseudomonadota bacterium
TTGCAAGCCTTTTGCACAAAGGGGTATGTAGATTTCTTATATCAAACTGACGTTAGGTTATATTTTTTCTCTGATTTCAGAGAAATCAATTTCTTCTTCATTGTTTTCGATGCGACTTAAAGCAATTAGTAAATCCATCTTGTCTTCTAAATAAGTCTTGATAGCTTTGCGCAGAAAATACCCCTTTGGCCGGGAGAGTTCTTTGGATAGCAGCGATAAATCCATATGCATATCGTTTGAAATACGCGTTGTGATTGTATGCATAAATGCAGCTCCGTTAAGTGATGAGTATAATACAATGTAATATACTCAATGATACAACTAATGTGCAATGCTCAAGAGGTTCTTTAAAGAGTTAGTGGCAAGGAGATATATCTCTTTAGGGGCAGAATCTCTATTTGATCACTAAGTGAGTATGCCTTATCTCCATTTGTAATAACGAATAATTTATCTAATTTAAGATCCACAATTGCATTTTTCATCGAGGAAGTAATCTTGCTTACTTCCCCATATTTAAATTCAAACCCCAGGCGCTTTGATTCATGCATCACAAGTAGATCAAGCTCTGCTCCATCTTGGGTTCTCCAAAAATAACAATGTTCAAAATGGTGATATCGTATAATTGTCTCAAGAGCATAACCTTCGAATGCCGCACCCACTTTCGGATGCGTTCTCATTTGATCTTCAGAAATACCTAGCAAGCTATGCAAAATTCCAGTATCACGGATATAAATTTTAGGATTTTTGATCTGGCGCTTTTTTAAATTTTCATGCCATGCTGGTAGTTGACGCAGCATAAAAGCGGACTCAAGAATATTCAGGTATTTGGGGATAGTAGAGTCGGAAACGTTCAAAGATCGTCCGAGTTCAGAAAAGTTGACGATATTACCATGATAATGAGCCGCCATCATCCATACTTTACGCATCGCCTCCGCTGGAAGGTTAAATCCCATCGCAGCAACATCTTTTTCTAAAAAAGTAGAAATATATTGCTTAAGCCAAATTTGAGATGCTTTTGTAGAAGATGCTAGATACGCCCTTGGAAACCCCCCTAGGTAAAAACCTCTATCGTCGATTGGTATCTCTGGCGCAGATAAAGGAGACATTTCAATGAACCCGACCCTTCCGGCCAAACTCTCAGAACCGTATCTAACCAAATCTGGTGAAGAGCTGCCTAAAATCAAAAGCTTTGCCGAAGGATTGGAATCTGCATACACTCTTAGATAAGAAAATAAAGCGGGGAATCTTTGTATTTCATCAATCAGTATTAGACCTTCAAGATTTTTGAGTGCTTCTTTGGCTGATTGAAGAATTGTGTAGTCATCAGGATCCTCGAGGTCAAAATGATGGAAAGATGAATAATGCGATTTTGCAAATTCTAAAGCAATTGTAGTTTTACCACATTGCCTAGGCCCAATCAGACTCACGATGGGGAAAATCTCAAAATACTCAGATAATGTTTTTGTATAATAATCTCGCGTGATCATATTACCCTGTAAATTCGATTTTATAATTTGAATTTACAGGGTGTTTTATATAATGTAAAGGATAAATAACATAGAATATACCCTGTAAATTCGTTTTTTGAATTTGAATTTACAGGGTATAATAATTCGGCTTAACAGCAATTGCACCACTACTATTTTTCAAATTTAAATCTCTCAGAATCCTGATATTCCATTTTGCATCCATCTTTGGTACAAAACACAAATATTGTGCCATATTCACGGATCTCAGAAAGGTTCAGCCCCAAATTTGCGCCGAGGACGTCAACACAATGCCTATCATCTATCATGTTTAAAACCATATCAGCGTTACAATCGAACTCTTTATATAGCAAGTTAACTTTATGATTCGATGCCGTAATTAAGGTATGATTTTCTAGCGTTAGATTCTTTTTATGAATAACCGCATCTCTCTGCCCAAACCAATTAACCCAATATGTTTTTGTGAACTTAGGCAGGCGCCCCGCGTAGATCTCTAAGCTCTCTTCCGTATTTTTTATCCCTAGGGCATGCAAATAAGGGTCAAAAATAACATCAGGTTTTTCTTCTGTAATTATTTTAGAAATGGTGTGGGCAAGGGGGTAATATAGCCAAAATACCAAATGTTGCCTGGCATATGGGTGACATAATCTGCTGTTTCGATAACAATTTGCACTCCGTATCCTAGTAGCTTCAGAATATAGTAATCAAGATGAAAGGGCATCACCATCACAGCTAGAATCACGATTGGCATCATAAAGAATGACATCATGGGCACGGCGATAAGATTTGCTAAGATGCTATAGTTGGAGGAGATATAAAAATGATAAATTACAATGGGAGTGGTCGCGGCGCTTGCTACTAAGCTTGAATAAATATTGGAAAAAAGATGAAGTTTAATAGTAGCAAAAACACCTTTGCTGTTCCCAAATATCCATTGATTCCGAACATAAAACTCATAGCCTGCAATAAGCGAAAGTACTGCCACGAAGGAAAGCTGAAAGCTTGGGTGCATCACATATTCAGGATTCATGCTGAGAATAACGACCGCGGCTAAACCCATAGATCTTAGGGGATATGGAGACCTTCCAATCATCACAGAAAATATAAATATTGCAGTCATAATGAAGGCCCTAGTCGCTGCAATCTGAGTACCCGACACGAGAAGGTAACAAAAACTACCTACTAAGGATATGACGGCAGACACAGACTTGATATCAAATTTAAAGGCTATTTTATCTGAGAGATTGAGTAATATCCTCGAGGAAGTAAAAAATAGCATAGCAACTAATGTAAGATGGAGCCCAGATACACAAAGAATATGCGAAATGCCAGCAAGGCGCATATTTTGCATGATATCTCTATTGAGCCCACTACCCTCTCCTAGCAAAATCGCAGCAGCAAAATTGCCGCGATCTGCGCCCATCACCTCGATAAGGCGATAATACACCTTGCGCCTCAGGTCTTGAAGCATGCTATTGAAGCCGTATTTGTTAACGCAACACTCATCACGAGAGTTGTCTTCGGAGATCATTTTGTCGTTCCCACAAACGCTAGAATGACCAGAGTTCAAAATTCTAGGTTCCGATAACCCATACCCGACAGCTCCTATGCCACTGAAATATGCGTATAGTCCAAAATCATACCCTCCGGGAAGGACGCTTCGTGGTGGCGGATTCAGAAAGGCGAAAAGTTTTATTCTGTCGCCTATCATTAACTTTTTGGCATGTTCAGTTTTGACATTGACGCGAATTTGCTTTGGGAAGTTTTCTACTTTATTGCATTTGGCGTCTGATAGCACAATCTGCACGCCACGCACAGTAGGCTTCATGCTAGACACATCTCCCGCAACTGATGCAGATATCGGGCCTTGAAGCGCCACTCCTCCAAGACCGGTTTCGCGATATTTGCTTATAAATACTCCGTATGAAAAGGCTATGAGTATTCCGGATAAAAAAATACCAGGCACGCCGTAGCGTCTCAAAAAAAGCGCAGCGAAACTACCTATGAAAACACCAGCCACATGGTGCATGCTTGGTTCATGCTTTAAAGAGAAGTAAAAAAGAATGCCAGAAATAAAGGAGACAAAATACCAGAGATTAAGACGATGATATTCTTCGTCTAACATAGATCTGAGATACGTAGAAAATCTTCTAGCCTTAAATATCATACCGCATGAGTCTCGCTAAAATGATAATGATAAAGATATTTAAGACAGGGCATTGAAGATGGTATCACTTAAATCTTCTTAAACGTTACGTGGGAGCACCACGACCATTCCTAGAATATATCAATAATATATATGAGACACCACTTCTAAAGACAAGATTTTAGAGATTGTACTTGCAAGCGGGGTGTTTATTTTTTTTCTATACCATCCACTCCTAAAGCTATTAAGTTAAGTCTATGGAGATACACGCTGAGAGCTTCTACCTAGGGATCTGAAAGCGCTACATAAATCCAGTTATTCGTGATAAGTATAATATCCTTTCAAGATTTATACTGCGTACAATATAACTGCACTTGAAAAGCCCCGCCAAAAGCTCTATATTTATTATATAAGAATGACTTAGGAGGTCTTGATATGATTGATTATACAAAAAGGGCGTTTATTGCGTCAGATAGCAAAGAATTTGATGCCGGTCTTCGCGAATATATGCTAAAAATATATAACTACATGACGCTCGCTCTGGTAGTAACTGGAATTGCAGCTTACGCTACTTTGAATTTTGAGCCACTGACTCGCCTGATGTTTGAATTTAGCCCATCTGGGCAATTCATGGGCAATACTGGTTTTGGAACACTTGTTATGCTATCTCCCCTTGCAATAGTTTTCTATTTCTTTTGGGGAATTGGTACTATGGATGTATCTAAAGCGAAAACTCTTCTATGGGTATATGCAGGCCTTAGTGGTATGTCACTTGCAAGCCTTGGGTTTATCTATACTGGCGAATCTATTGCAAAAACATTCTTTGTTTGCGCAGGAACATTCGCGGGTACTAGTATATACGGATATACCACTAACCGTGATTTAACTTCTATTGGATCATTTTTAGTTATGGGGTTGATCGGCTTAATTGTTGCATCACTTGCTAATATGTTTTTTCAAAGCGCTGCTATCTATTTCGTCACCTCAGTGGTTGGCGTGGTGATCTTTATCGGTCTTATCGCTTGGGATACTCAAAAACTTAAGCAAATCTATTATACTTCTGGTGGTGGCGAGCGAGGACAAACAATGGCCGTACTAGGGGCATTTACTCTATACTTGGATTTCATTAATCTCTTTATCTATCTACTACGCTTTTTGGGCGTCAGAAGAAGTAACGATTAATTTTTTACCGCCGCTCTTCTTGAATATAGATGGAGCGGCATGTCTTTTATATAAAAATACCCTTGCAAGATATCCGCTATGAAAGCCTCACTTATTATCATAGGCAATGAAATTCTCTCCGGCAGAACGCAGGATCAGAACGTAGGTTTTATCGCACAAAAACTTGGGGCTGCAGGGATATCTCTCTGCGAGGTTCGCATTATTCCAGACGTTGTTAGCAGTATTACCAAGACTTTATTAGAGCTGTCTTCTGCCCATGACTATGTATTTACTACAGGTGGTATTGGCCCGACTCACGACGATATCACGAGCAAAACTATTGCAGAGACTTTTGGGCTCAAATACGAACTAAACGAGGAAGCATATCAGATACTTCTGGATTATTACACTTCTCTTGGAAGAGAAATAAATCCCGCTAGCAAAAAAATGGCTTATATGCCAGAAGGCGTTAGGTTGCTTCGAAATTCAGTGTCCGGTGCTCCTGGCTTCATTATTAAGAATATATATGTACTACCTGGCGTTCCAAATATCATGCAAGCAATGCTTGAGGATCTTATCCCCGAGCTAAACCATGGTCCAGCTATAAAAAGTAAAAATTTGGATATACTTGTTGGAGAAAGCATTATTGCTGATAAACTTGAAGCTTTGCAGAATAAATATCCAAATATTGATGTTGGTAGTTATCCTTACGTAACAAGCAACTCTCATGCGACATCCGTCGTTCTAACCTCCTCTGACCATAGCGCACTCGACATAGCTTATAATGAGCTTGCTCATGAACTGCTAGAATATTCAAAAGTTAATTAGCCGCACCTCCATAAATACATTCGTCCTACCACGAGAATTATATTGAATTTTAGATTTGGTAGCATTACAGTCTAAAGGTGGTTTATGAAGCCTCGCTTATGGAAGGACATAGTATGGACAGGCAAAATTTAAAATTAATAGCAGTTTTTAATAGCTTTCATCTTGAATTATACGTCGCAAATCACGAAAAGGTTATGCAGGGCCCTGAAATTGTCCCTCTAGTTTTTGAAAAACATAATCGCCAAGAAAACCATCAAAGCCTACGTCATTCATCTGGTAGTAGTGCAACATCTTCTATATCTGGATCCTTTGAACCTCATACAGATCCTAAAGACCTGGAGCACCAAGATGCCGCCAAAATGATAGCGGCATTTATAGAGAAAAAATTAAGAGACAAAACTGAATACAAAGAATTTATTGCTATTGGGGACCCCAAAACACTTGGGTGTTTCAGGCAGAGCGTTGGGCATCATACTGGGGAAATAATGACTAAATCGATTGCAAAAAACTTGGTGGGCAAAGATGCTAAGACTGTAGAACATGCAGTATTTTTACTGCCTTAAGGTTGTACGATGAGTATTCAGGAATATAAGGTCAGTCAGTACTCTTTGGCTCTTTATTAACCGGGACTAATTTGAGATACTCGATTTCAAAGTCCTTATCTTTTAAGAAGTCTACTAGCTTCAAATTGACTATACTTTGAGCAGCTTCCACCCCATTTTTACCCTTCAAATCAAAGCTAAAATTCAATTGATAAACATAATGTGTTGAGCTTACTTTCACAAGATGCACTTCAGGAGGCGGAGAAGGAAATATCTCTGGAGTGCTCTGCAAAGTTTTTATCAAGCCCTTAATGAATTCACGACTATCATCAGCATGGGTGGCTTTGGTAATACTTAAGACTGCATTGATGGTAATCATGTAGTCAGCAAAAGTCCAGTTAACAACCACGTTCTGCATCACTTTGTTATTAGGCACCAAAATCTCTACATTAGAAAAGCTGGTGAGACCAATGCAGCGCGCTCCGATAGAAGTCACCCTGCCAGTCATTCCATCAATTTCAACTATATCACCGATCTTAATTGGACGTTCTATCATGATGATCAGGCTACTGATTAAACTACTCATGAGGTTTTGTCCGCCAAGACCGATGCCAAGAGCAAGTGCGCCTCCAACAAAAGCAAAGCTACTGAGTGGTACATTAGCGATTTCAAGAACGGATATTATATATATCGCGCAAATCGCGTATGAAATGATCTTCTCTAAAGCGTTGGCTGCATCTTTGTCATCCGCCATCCTTTTACGCAGGTTCTTTTTGATAATATTTAGAACTGATTTGGCATATTTAAACCCTAAAGCGCTAAGCAGAAGTGCTAATACAACGTTACTGACACGTATGTTACTAGCTCCAACACTTAATATAGGATAGCTCCAAATACCATGCATAATGTCAGAAGTGATGGTGATAAAGCTACTATCTTTAACAGTCATTTACTTGTTTACCTTTTTTGCGTGTTAGGTGTAACTTGATTACTTATGGCCATTTCCGCGTCTTGGAAAGAAGGCCTCACCGATTCCGGTACTGTTTTTCGGATAAACTCTGCTATAACTATAGGAGGGTTACCGTTAAGATACGCTATAAACCCAGTCTTTATACTTTGTAAGTAAAGAATTTGTAGTTCGCTATATTCAGATACGAAATGCCCTATTGGAATGAAGAGACCATAAGAAAACAACACGCCTAAAAATGTGCCAACAAGAGCTGCTGCGATGAGCCCACCCAGTATCTCCGGTGGCTCAACAATACTACGCATCGTAACAATCACCCCAAGTACAGCTGCAATAATACCAAGAGCCGGGAGAGAGTCTCCTAAACTAAGTATTGCTCGCCCTGGAGCTTTTAATTCGGATGCTAAGACTTCAATTTCTGAATCAATCATAGCTTCAAATTGATGAGGGTTATCTACCCCCATTACAAGCAACCTTAAATTATCGCGTATAAATTCCAGGTTTATTTTATGCCCTACTATTGACGGAGCTTGGCTGAAGATCTGACTTTCCTCTGGATGCTCCACGTGATTTTCAATTTCAAGCATTCCTCTTACTTTCATCACCTTTGTTATATTAAAGAATAATAAAATTAATTCTGTATAATCTGCTCTTGAATAAGGGTGGCCTTTAAATAAAAACCTCAATGCCTTGATAGAGCTTTTAACTACATTCATGGGATTAGATATACAAAAACCCCCAATAGCTGCGCCAAGTATGATTATAAATTCACTTGGTTGCCACAGAAGTTTAAGATCTCCGTTGTGCATAGAGTATCCGCCAAGCACTGCGCTTACTACTATAATAATTCCTACAATAAATAACATTTTTTTACCTTAGCCCTTTAAAAAAATTCTTCAGTAGCACTTCTGATTCTTCTGCCATCATGCCCACATATATCTCTGGTCGGTGGTGACATGTATGGTTTGTAAAAAATCGTACTCCATTTTCTACAGCCCCCATCTTTGGATCGCTAGCACCGTAAAACACTCGGCCGATTCTTGAGTGAGAAATTGCAGCCGAACACATTGCGCAAGGCTCAAGAGTAACGTACAAGTCACATTCTGCTAAATTTTTAGTATTTAGCATTCTGCAAGCGGTGTTAATAGCTAAAATCTCCGCATGGGCTATTGCATTATTCTCAGTTTCTACTTTATTATAAGCCCTAGCTATAATTTCTCTATCTAGCCTATTTACAATAACTGCCCCCACTGGTACCTCATTGTGAGCCGCAGCATTCATAGCCTGCTCAAGAGCCTGTCTCATGCACTCATCATCAAAAGTCATTACACTTAGTACCTTGCAATATCATTAGCTTATCCTTAACTACCGTCATCATTTTTCATTTACTGATATGTTGCTATTTAGTATCTCGCGATATTGTGCATTATCTTCTAATCCAGCTGGATCTTGATGTATTGTAATTTCAGCACCCACAAAAAGCTTCTCAAGCTCTGCAGTAATATTATCACTTATAGCATGGGCTTCTAATAAACTCATGTCGCTGCGCATCTCTAAATGAAATTGAATAAACGGCTTACTGCCAGCGTAACGCGTTTTAAGTTCATGTACAGCGAATACGTCTTTATTATAACTAGTTAAAAGCTTAATGATCTTATTTTTTTCTACTTCACTGAATTCTTGGTCTATCAAGTTCTTGGATGCTTGCAAAAATAACCCATATGCACTCCATATAATGTAAAATGCGATAAGTATTCCGAATATTGCATCTATTGAAGGAATGGATTGACTAAAATGAAGAGAGAGTATAACGGCGCCATTGGTAAGGAAATCTACAAAATAATGCAACTTATCTGCAATAACTAACCTCGACTGCGTTTTACTTATAACAATAGTTTGATAAAAAATAAGCAACGCTGTGCATATCAAAGAAAATACCATGACTTTTATGCCTACATCACTACTTTCTACTAGCCTAGGCTCTAATAAAAGCCGCGCTGAAGCTACCATTGTAAATAGTCCAGAGGCAAAGAAAAAAATGCTTTGCCCAAAAATCGCTAAATCCTCGACTTTGTCTTTGCCAAAACGGTGCTTATTATCGGGGGGCTGCATAGAAAGACGCATTGCAAGTAGATTTATTAATGAGGAAAAGATATCAAGGGAAGAATCTACGAGCGATGCCAGAAGAGACATGGATCCGGTCATAAAGAAGCCATATATCTTCGCGCTCATAATACATATAGCTACTATGCTTGAGCAGTATAATGCTGATATCATCAGTTTTGGATGCTTGATATGCGCTTGCGTCACAAATTTTTATATGATAAAGATATACGGAATACTATATCTATATAATCCTTTATAGTCAAAAAAATAGGCAAATATTATGATGAAGAGAAAATTTTACGCTGTAATTATAGCAACGCTTTTACTCTCTGGGTGCGCCGGAAATAAACAAGGTAGCGGCACTGCTATTGGCGCAGTAACTGGGGGTCTTCTGGGATCGATGTTTGGTAAGGGCGAAGGTAGGCTGCTTGCTATAGGCGCTGGAGCTCTGGGAGGGGCTTTTCTCGGTAATACTATAGGTAAGGGTTTAGATGACCAGGATAAGATGCTACTAGAAAAAACCTCTGCTAAGGCATTAGAATATTCTCCATCTGGAAATACCACAGAATGGCGTAACCCGGATAGTGGACACCATGGATATATCACACCAAGTAAAGCTTATAGAGACAACTCAGGTGAATATTGCAGAGAGTACACCCAGGTTATAGTTGTTGGCGGAGAAAAACAAAAAGCTTTTGGTAAAGCTTGTCGTAAACCTGATGGACATTGGGAAATCATTCAGTAGACTCCTTAGAGTTTAACTAAGCTCTGTCTAGTGGTTATATATTATATACATAATTATTATGCAATCATTGGACAATGTATAAGTTCATATCATTTGAGACTATTCACGCTACCTCTAGGATCTCTTTAAGTTTCTCATAAGGCGTCTTTCCTTTTAAGCTTAAATGTGGCTGGTCTCCTTAAGCAAATAGCTGGACGCCTCAAATATGAAAATACTACAGTTAGAGTCTCGCAGGAACAGCTTACAAATTTATTTTGAAGGCTCTAAAGACAAACTCCATACATTACTCACAAGACAAAAACCCATAACTTTTGACAGAGGCACAGAATTTGCCTCTTACAAAAACCTTGAACTCACGGCCTATTTTTGCAAACCATATTCACCCTGGCAAAAAGGATCCAATGAAAATTTCAACGTGAGGCTGAGGAGATATTTACCAAAAAACTACAACCCCAAGAATTTATCACAAGAATTGCTAGACACAATCTCAGATGCGATGAATAATCAGCCAAGAAAATGCCTTGGATTTAAAGCTCCACAAGGGGTATTTTATAACCAAAGAACCTACAGCGTTGCACTAGATCCTTGAATTCACCTAAAGTTGGTTATAATAGCCCTTTTAGCCGCAGGAGGCCTAACTCTACCTTTGAACAATACTTAAACTTACTACCTAAAAAGATTTGATACACGAGTTATAAGAGAATAGAAAGAGAGCAAAATTATAGGATAAAATCGCAAGGTCTTAAAAACGAACGATGAAGATTATTATTGTGGGGACTACTTATACATAGGCTGTATAAAATTTAAGAAAATGCTATACAGCCTATAATATAAATTTAAGAAGCTATAGATCCCATAGACTTGACTTTTTGAGCAAGACGACTGATGGTTCTAGATGCAGTATTTAGTTTGATGATATTGCATTTAACACCACGCATGATCTCTGATTGAGCAACGCTCAGAGCTGATGTTGCTACCTCACGAGTACCGGACTCGATAGCTGCTACTACCTTTTTAATAAAAGTTTTAATACGACTTTTTCTGCTTTTGTTAGCAAGCGTTCTTTTTATAGTTTGCCTATGTGCTTTTTTTGCAGACTCATGATTTGCCATAAATTCTCACCTAATATTTATTCTGAAGCTGTTTCTGCTTCTACCGCAGAAGTTTCTTTATGTGGGCTATTGTAGCCTTTAGCATCTACGTCTCGGTCAACAAATTCGATGTATGCAATATCTGCTGCATCACCAAAACGAAAGCCTGCTTTAATTATTCTTGTATATCCGCCAGGCCTTGCATCATAGCGTTTAGCAAGTACGGACATAAGTTTTTCTGCTGCGACCTGATCTTTGATCTTAGAAATAATCCTTCTACGAGCCGCAAGGCTACCACTTTTAGCGGCAGTCACAAGTTTTTCAACATAAGGTCTTAAATCTTTTGCTTTAGGAAGCGTAGTTTTAATTTGCTCATGCATAACTAGCGATACTGCCATATTGGCAAACATTGCCTTTCTATGACTGCTCGTTCTGTTGAGCTTTCTTCCATGTAAATTATGGCGCATTTTTACCTTCTATCAATATGGGTCTTCATATTTTTTAGCCAGTCCCTCTAGATTTTCTGGAGGCCAGCCTTCAATTTCCATTCCAAACTTCAAACCGAATCCTGACAATATATCTTTGATTTCATTCAGAGATTTACGGCCGAAATTAGGAGTTTTGAGCATTTCTGATTCAGTTTTGCAAACTAAATCACCTATATATACAATATTGTCGTTTTTGAGGCAGTTTTGTGAACGCACAGATAGCTCAAGTTCATCCACTTTCTTTAACAAGACTGGATTAAATGGTAACTCTTCTAGCTCTTCTTGTTTATCCTCTTCCACTTCGTCAAATGTAACAAAAAGTTGCATTTGGTCTTGAATAATTCTAGCAGCTAATGCCACAGCCATTTCTGGCGTAACAGAGCCATCAGTCTCAACTTTCAAAATCAGCTTATCGTAATTCGTAACCTGACCCACCCTTGTATTTTCAAGTTTGAATGACACTTGTTTTACAGGGCTGAATAAAGCATCTACAGGTATAACACCAATTGGCAAATCACCTGTTTCTCTAGATACTGCAGCAGGAACATATCCTCTCCCCGTTTGAGCAACTAGCTCTAATTCAAGAGAAGATCCTTTAGCCAAAGTACATATTATTTGTCCTGGATTTAAAATCTCGACATCATGATTAGTTTCAATCATACCTGCCGTAACTTCACATGGCCCCACAGCATGCAATCTTAGAGTCTTTTTCTCCGAGTTATGCATCTTAACTACTACGGCTTTCAAATTTAATACTACGTCTACTACATCCTCTTTTACGCCAGGTATTGCAGAAAATTCATGTTCTACGCCTGGAATTTTAACTGAAGTTATAGCAGCGCCTTGCAAAGATGAAAGTAGTACCCTTCTTAGCACATTACCAACAGTTAAACCAAATCCTCTTTCTAAAGGCTCTACAGTTATTATCGCTATATTGGTATTATCTCTCTCATGATTAGTCACAAACCTAGTAGGCTTGATTAATGAGTTCCAATTCTTATTCAGTGATAACATATTTTTCCTTAAAAACAAACTTTATATATACCATATATCTCTTGGTATACGCCATTATCCCTTACGTCTTTGTTATACCTATTGGTATATAGGCTTTGTAATGCCATCTTAAGACACGACTTCTTAATTATACACGTCTTCTTTTAGGTGGCTGGCAACCATTATGGGCAACTGGCGAAACATCTGTGATAGATGTTACAACAAAGTGCTGACCAAAAACGGCACGTAAGGCTGATTCTCTCTGTGATCCTGCTCCATGTATTCTAATGGATACGGTCTTAAGTCCATGTTCTCTAGCATCTGAAGCAGCTTTCTCTACTGTAACTTGCGCTGCATAAGGCGTGGCCTTTTTTGCACCCTTAAACCCATGAGACCCAGCAGTAGAGCAAGCAATAACATTCCCCTGTACATCCGTAAAAGATACTATGGTATTATTAAATGTAGCTTTAATATGCACCATACCAAGAGTGATATGCTTTTTCTTCTTTTTTACTTTTGTATTTGCAACTGTCATCTCACGCTCTATTTAGTAGGTTTCTTTTTACCAGCAATAGCTACAGCCTTGCCCTTACGCGTTCTAGCGTTAGAATGAGTATTTTGACCTCTTACTGGTAATTTTTTAATGTGACGCAATCCTTCGTAACAACGCATATCTTTTTTAGTTTTGATATTCAGATTTACTTCGCGTCTTAGATCACCCTCTACCTTGTATTCTTGTTCGATAATAGAACGCAGATCAACTAACTCTTTATCAGTAAGATCCTTTACTCTTTTATCCATCTTAATACCAGCAGATTCACATATCTTTTCCGCTATAGTACGACCTATACCATAAATATATGTCAAACTCACCACCAGACGCTTATTGGTAGGAATGTTTACGCTTGCAATCCTTGCCACACATATTCTCCAAAACTTACGTTAATAAATTTACTGACTACGCAGTAAATATTTACATCTACTTCGCGCATTATACTACAAGTACAATACGTGATACTTTAATGCTCTAGTAGGTTCAATTTAAGACCTACATACATCTTATACAAGACCAGATCCTGGATAATAGTAAAATCACTCACAAAGTCAATGACTTTTTAGAGTAGATAATAATTCGGCAGCTATCACATTCGTAGCAGCGTCCGCTTTAAGCTCTATAAGAAAACCTTGTGACTTATAATATTCTATTACAGGCTCTGTTTCTTCTTTGTATTCATTAAGTCTTTTTTCTATTGTCACTACATTATCATCTGAGCGGAATAAAAATTCATGGTCGCCGCATGCATCACATAAAGACTCAATTTTTGTAGAATTAAAGTACTTATTGTAAATCTTACCACAATTCTTGCAACTAAATCTTCCAGTGATTCTCTTGATTAAGAGCTCTTTATCAAGATCAAAATATATAACTTGAATCTTGCTAAAGTAATTTTGAGATAAAAATTTAGCCTGGTCTATGTTACGAGGATAACCATCTAGAATACAATTGCCATTATTAGCTTCAAGAGAAGCTAATACAAATTTATTTACCATATCTGAAGGCACGAGCTTGCCTTCGCTCATCATTTTTTTTAACTCCGCTCCTTCCGAAGTACCAGACTCCGTCATTGCTCGCAAGACATCTCCTGTGGAAAGATGCGTGAGATTAAGTTCAGCAGCCAATATTTCAGCTTGAGTTCCTTTTCCTGACCCCGGAGGCCCAATTAATATTATAACCACTTATACAGACTTTTCTTTGGTTTTCATCTTACGTACTAATCCTTCGTACCTACCGCTAAACATATAGGTTTGCACTTGAGTGAAAGTATCAATGACTACATTTACCACAATTAATAAACTTGTACCACCCAAGCTAAAGGATACCGCGAATTTATTCATGAATATCTCTGGAACGATGCATATGAAGCACAGATATCCCGATCCAAGGACGGTTAATCTGGTTAGTAAATAATCAAAGTAATCCGAAGTATTTTTCCCTGGCCTTCTTCCAGGAATATAGGCCCCGTATTTACGCAAATTATTTGCTGTTTCTTCGGAGTTAAATACAACAGCAGTATAAAAAAATCCAAAGCACACAATAAGAGCAATATAGCATATAATATATAATGGCCTTCCGTGACCAAGATAATATACCACTCCTTCTACCCATGGCGATGTACTTTGAGAAAAATTCGCTATAGTAAGAGGAAATAATAAAATAGAACTCGCAAAAATTGGAGGAATAACCCCTGCAGTATTCAGTTTAAGAGGCATATGAGTAGCATCACCACCATAAATTTTATTGCCCACTTGGCGTTTTGGATATTGCACTAATACTCGTCTTTGAGCTCGCTCAAAAAATATAATCACTACAACCATAAACACTACGGCTGCGCAAATTCCAAAAGCTACTAAGGGAGACAAGCTACCTTTTCTTGTGAGTTCAAAAGTACTGATAATGGCGCTTGGTATGCCCGATACTATACCAATAAAAATTATTAAAGAAGTGCCGTTGCCTATGCCACGAGCCGTAATTTGCTCACCTAGCCACACTAAAAACATAGTACCTACTACCAAGGTAATGACGGCAGTGGTTTTAAAAAATAGCCCGGGTATAACCACAACAGATCCCGAATGAGTAGCCATACCTTCTAAACTTGTAGCTACACCATAAGCCTGCATAGCTGCAAGCCCAACCGTTAAATACCTTGAGATTTGGTTAATCTTACGACGTCCAGCCTCTCCTTCCTTCTTGAGATTTTCTAATGGTTTATATGCAATTGTCAAAAGCTGGATAATGATTGAAGAAGTTATATATGGCATAATTGCTAAAGCAAAAATTGACATACGCTCCAATGATCCACCAGATAGCATGTTAAACATACCAAGAATGCCAGATTGATTTTGCTGAGAAATTTCATGTAATACGCTAGCGTCAATGCCAGCAATTGGAATATACGAGCCAATTCTACAGACAAAGAGAGCGCAAAGAGTAAAAATTATCCTGCTGCTTAAATCGCTTTGTGCATGAGATGAGGACATTGTAATTAATGTTTAATTATTAGATCGTTTTGCACCTATGAAATAAATAAAGAACTATTACTAAGCGGAGCCAAAAAGCTCCATTTAGAAATAGTTCTGTTACCTAATTCGTTGTACCACCAGCTTTACTTACCACTTCCTTAGCAGAGGCGGAATAAGCATCTAAAGTAAAATTGAGCTTGATATTTAAGTCGCCTTTACTAAGCAATTTAACTTTGCGAGTTACGCTTTTAATCACGCCGCATTGTACCAAGGTGATTTTATCAATAGTGTCGCCAGCTTTTATCAATTTATTCTCTATAAGCCTCGTGATATCTACAAAATTTATAGGAATAAAATATTTAGACGTTGGGCAGTTAAATCCACGCTTAGGAAGTCTTGCTATCATAGGCATTTGTCCGCCTTCGAACCCTTTAATAGCTACACCTGAACGAGATTTTTGGCCTTTAACGCCACGCCCTGATGTCTTTCCTTTTCCGCTTCCTATCCCACGCCCTACGCGCTTGGACTTCTTTTTTGCGCCCGGTAAATTATATAAGTCATTTAATTGCATATTATTGCCTCTAGTTCACGGATTCAATTTTAACCAAATGATGCACCTTCTTAATCATTCCGCGTACTGCATCTGTACCTTCTAAAACTCGACTTCTATGCAATTTGTTTAACCCTAGTCCAATTAGTGTTTTTTCTTGATCGCTTTTACGACCTATAGCACTACCAATTTGGGTAACTTTAATTTTGTCAGTATGCTTATTATTAGGCATGATGAAACTCTAGTATAATTATTCTTTTTCTAATTTCTTCTTTTTTTGAGGCATAACTGATAATTCAGTTATAATCTTACCACGTCTTGCCGCTATTTCTTTCGGCGAAGACAACTTCTTCAGCGCATCAAAGGTAGCTGCAATCATTGAATATATATTGGATGAACCTAATGACTTAGTAACAATGTCATGAATGCCCAAAGATTCAAAAACCGCACGCATAGCACCGCCTGCAATTATTCCGGTACCTGGTCCAGCTCTACGTAGCAATACACTCGCTGCTCCACTCCTGCCAACCACGTCGTGATGTATAGTTCTGCCTTCATATAGCGGCACATGAATCATTTTTTTCTTGGAAGCCTGAGATGCTTTAGTTCTAGCCTCTGCAACTTCTTTGGCTTTACCATGACCATATCCTACTGAGCCTTCTTTGTCTCCGGATACAATGCATGCAGCAAAAGAAAATTTTCTACCACCTTTTACCACTTTGGTAACCCTTGTAACACTTACTAGGGTTTCTGCCTGGTTATTTGTAGATTGTTTATCTGATTTAGACATCAATTTTACCTAATTTAGAACTCTAATTCTTTTCTTGCAGCGTCGGCGAGAGCTTGGATCACTCCATGATACTTATAGCCACCTTTATCAAATACAATTTTTGTAATGCCTTTGGCAGCAGCTCTTTTTCCAACTAAAGCTCCAACTTTTTCAGCGCTTATCTTATTACAACAAGACTTAGCATCGCTTTTTAATTCCTTGTCTTGAGTAGAAGCAGACACTAAAGTTATAGCTTTATTATCATCAATAATTTGAGCGTAGATATGTCTACCCGACTTAAATACTGACAATCTTGGTCTATCTGATAGGCGAGCAATCGCAGATCTCACCCTTTGCTTTCTTGTCTCAAATCTACATCTTGAACTGCGCATAATTGCCTTAATCTAAATTACTAATTTATACTTTTACTGAACTAGTTTTTCTTGCCTTCTTTTCTTTCAACATACTGACCTTTGCGCTTGATGCCTTTGCCTTTGTAAGGCTCAGGAGGTCTTTGTTTAATAATAAGAGCAATAAATTGTCCTAGTTTTTCTTTATCGACACTCTGCAGCATTATTGCGTTCTGCTTAGGAGAATCAACTTTAATCGTCTTTGGTATTTCAATTTTAGTATTATGACTTTTGCCCAAAGTTAGATTTAAGTAATCGCCTTTAACTGCAGCTCTATAGCCAACACCGTTTACTTCGAGTTCTTCTGAAAACCCTTCATGCACACCTTTGATCATGCCATTAATAATACTACGGGCAGTTCCCCACATAGATCTAGCATTTTTACTACTATCTAGAGGCTTAACAACCACTGCATTATTTTCAACTAAGATCTCAATCATACCATCAAAAGTTCTATTTAACTGACCTTTTGAACCGGTAACTACAATATGCAGACCATTAATTTCAACTTTTACGTCACCTGGTATAACTACCGGGAGTTTTCCTACTCTTGACATCCTCAGATACCCCTAGAACACTTTACAAATTACTTCACCACCCACGCATAACTGACGCGCTTGTCTGTCAGAAAGTACACCCTTGGATGTAGACAGAATATATATACCCATACCGTTATAATGCCCGGCTAAAGATCCAATCGAAGAATAAATACGCTTTCCTGGTTTCGATACCTTTTGAATTTCTTGAATCGCAGGCTTACCTTGGGCGGAGTATTTAAGAGAAACTTCTATTGCGCTTTTTTTTGGCTCAGTATCAATAATATTATAAGAAGAGATATAGCCCTCTTCTCTAAGCACCTCTAAAACATCGCATTTCATCTTTGAATGCGGAACATACATACTCACTAATTTGCTTTTTTGAGCATTTCTTATTCTTGTGAGCATGTCTGCTATAGTATCTGTCATTGACATAAAAAACTCTTACGTAAAATTACCAACTAGCTTTGATTAATCCAGGTAAAGCTCCGTGCCCACTCAGATCTCTAATCATATGTCTAGATAACTTGAACTTTCTATAATATCCACGGGATCTACCAGTAATCTCGCATCTATTTCTAATTCTCGTTCTAGCAGCATTTCTAGGTAGAGAAGCTAATTTTATTACCAATCCAAATCTTTCGCTTAAGCTAAGATTTTTATCGTAAATCATCTCTTTTAACGCAGCTCTTTTATTGCGAGCGTTAGCACATAGAGATTTACGCTTGTTATTTTTTTCTATAGAGCTTTTTTTTGCCATATAATCTCTGCATTCTTATTTAATTAGTAAACGGCAAATGGAAGCCAGATAATAGGAACTGGGCTTCTTCATCAGTTTTAGCGGATGTAACAAATGTTATATCCATACCGCGTATAGCATCTATTTTGTCGTAATTAATTTCAGGAAATACGATCTGCTCTTTTATACCAAAAGTAAAATTTCCTCTACGATCAAAACTTTTTTTAGAAAACCCTTTGAACTCTCTTGTACGTGGCAGAGCAACCCATACCAACCTCTCAAGAAAATCGTACATTCTACTGCTTCTAAGAGTCACTTTGCAAGCGACTTTCATCCCTTCTCTCAGTTTAAAAGAAGCCACAGATTGCTTAGCCGAAATAACTACGGGTTTTTGTCCGGAAATCAATGTTAGATCATTGACTGCATGGTTGATTACTTTAGAATCAGATACAGCTTCGCCAACACCCATATTAATTACAATTTTTTCGAGTCTTGGAATTTGATGTGGATTTTTATAACCAAACTTTTCAACTAGGCTCTTTTTAATTGACTCAGAGTATAGCGCTTCGAATCTTTGCATCATTTACTCCCTTTGTCAATTGTTTCACCCGATCTTTTAGAAACTCTCACCTTTGTACCATCTTCTAGTATTTTAAACCCAACTCTTGTGGCTTTGCCATCTTGTGGATCAATATGCGAGATATTGGAAATATGCATCGAAGCTTCTCTTTGGATAATTCCGCCTTCATGCTCTTTGGTGGCTTTGGTGTGCCTTTTAAAGAGGTTAATACCTGCCACTATCACGCGTGATACTTTTGGCATTACTGCAAGCACAAGTCCTCGCTTACCTTTATCTTTACCAGCAACTACTATAACTTCATCACCCTTACGTATTTTCATCTTAACTATCATTTACAGCACTTCCTCTGCCAAAGACACAATCTTTACAAATTTTTTCGCTCTAAGTTCGCGAGTTACTGGACCAAATACACGAGTGCCTAAAGGCTCACCCTGTTTGTTCAACAGGACCACTGCATTAGTATCGAACTTTATAACACTACCATCAGAACGTCTGACGCCATTTTTAGTTCTAACTATCAATGCACGATGTACTTCGCCCTTTTTGATCTTACCATTGGGCATGGCTTCTCTAATAGACACTACTATCACGTCACCGATATCAGCTATCATGTGATGAGAGCCACCGAGAACTTTAATACACATCACCTTTTTGGCGCCTGAATTATCAGCGACATTCAGAACGCTCTGCATCTGAATCATAATAACAACCAACAATAAAATTACTTTAATTACTCTAAAATACCTTAAGTCTAAATTTTATGTATTTAGAATATCTTTTGTTTAAGCTTTAACTACAAACAGTTCGAGTACAGCAAAATACACATAAAATCTTAGAAAGTCAAAGGCTAATACTACATTACCATCCAAGATTTTGTCTTAGAAATCGGACGACTTTCTATGATAGCAATAGAATCGCCTACTTGGTACTTATTATCTGCATCATGCGCAGCATATTTTTTAGAAACCTTAACGATTTTCTTATACACAGGATGTTTAAACCTACGCTCTACTTTTACTATCACTGTTTTATCAGCTTTTGCACTTACAACTGTTCCTCTAAGGACTCGTTTTGGCATATCTTATTTACCTCCTAACTTAGCTCGCTTAGCAAGCTCGGTATTTACACGCGCAACATCTTTGCGAATTACTGAAAATTTGCTAGCATCCTTGAGTTCGCCCATTGCTTTTTGAAATCTCAAGTTAAACAATTCTTTTTTAAGTAAAGCAAGTTGTTCACGTAATTTTTCAATAGTTTGGCCAGAAATATCCTGAATATTATTTTTTTTCTTACTCATATCGTCTTACTATTTTAGTTCTTACAGGTAATTTAGCGCTCGCAAGCTCTAAAGCTAGTTGAGCTACATCTTCGGCTACGCCGTCTACTTCAAACATAATTCTACCAGGCGCTACCCTGACTGCAAAAAATTCTGGAGATCCTTTGCCTTTACCCATTCTAACCTCTGCGGGCTTTTTAGATACTGGTAAATCTGGAAAAATCTTGATCCATAATTTGCCTTGCCTTTTCATGCATCTAACTGCTGCACGACGCGCTGCTTCTATCTGCCTAGCGGTAACTCTGCAGCTATCCAATGATTTAAGGCCAAAAGAGCCAAAGGCAAGCATAGTTCCTGCTTTGGCTTTGGTACCTACTCTGCCTTTATGGGCTTTACGATACTTTTGTTTCTGTGGATACAACATCTTTCTTACTTCTGAAATTAATTATGCTTTCTTCTGCTTTCTGCAACATCGCCTTTATAAACCCAAACTTTAATGCCAATAATGCCGTAAGTCGTTAGCGCTTCTGCTGTAGAATAATCTATATCAGCTCTTAGTGTATGTAGTGGCACACGCCCCTCTTTATACCATTCAGTACGAGCAATTTCAGCTCCTCCAAGGCGCCCAGAACAACTGACCTTAATACCTTTAGCACCCTGCTTCATACAAGCCTGCATAGCTCTTTTCATTGCACGCCTAAAAGCAATTCTTTTTTCCAATTGCTGCGCTATACCTTGAGCTATTAAGCAAGAGTCTATGTCAGGTTTTTTAATTTCGTGTATATTTATATATACATCGCTTGCTGACAATGCAGTTAGCTTAGAGATATCTTGCTGCAGAGAACCTATGTCACCGCCGCTTTTCCCAATGATAGCACCTGGTTTTCTAGCATGGATATTAATAATTACACTTTTATTAGAAGGCCTTTCAATTGTAATTTTGCTTATTTGAGCGACTTCGTGCTTTTTCTTAACAAGCTTTCTAACTTTTAGATCTTGAATTAATAAATCACCATAATTTTTTTCAGCATACAGAATTGAGTCCCAATTTTTAATTAACGTTGGACCTACTCTGAATCGATGTGGATTAACTTTTTGCCCCATCTTTCTTACTCCTCTACTGCTGTGACTGTGATGTATAGATTGCTAAAAAATTTATTAATTCTAGCTGCTCTACCTTTAGCTCTTGGCATTATTCTTTTCATAACTAATGCCTTACCTACCGTTGCATGCGTTATAACTAAGTTATCTATATCTAGACCAAAGTTATTCTCTGCATTTGCTACTGCTGATTGAAGGCATTTTTTTACTTCTCCAGCAATTCTTTTACGAGAAAAGGCAAGCTGGACTAAAGCTTCGGACGCTTTCATATTACGTATAAAGCTCGCCACAAGATTAAGCTTTCTAGGACTTACTCTTAAGGATCTTGCTATCGCCTTTGCTGAGTTGCTATTATCATGTATCATGTTACTTTCTCTTAGCTTTTTTATCTGCCCCGTGACCATGGTATGTACGCGTTGGAGAAAACTCACCAAGCTTTCTTCCAACCATTTCTTCGGTCACAGCCACAGGAATAAACTTATTGCCATTATGCACAGCAAATGTTATCCCTACGAACATTGGAATAATTGTAGATCTTCTAGACCAAGTCTGAATAATTTGAGACTGGCCAGTTTCTATCAATTTTTGCACTTTTTTAATCAAATATCCGTCAACGAACGGACCTTTCCATACAGAACGAGTCATATAGCCCTACTTCCTACGCTTTAGAATATATTTAGATGTAGCCTTATTTTTACGCGTCTTCTTACCTTTAGTTGGTTTACCCCAAGGCGTCACTGGATGACGTCCACCAGAGGTTTTACCTTCACCACCGCCATGTGGGTGATCTATCGGATTCATAGCAACACCACGAACTACTGGTCTTCTACCAAGCCAACGCATTCTACCAGCTTTACCATAGTTTACGTTTTGATGGTCTGGGTTGGATACTACGCCAATAGTTGCACGACATTCTAGAGGAACTAATCTTAGCTCTCCTGAACGTAATTTTATTTGTGCATATCCTGCATCTTTACCAGCAAGCTGTACGGAGGCACCTGCTGATCTTGCAAGTTGTCCACCTTTGCCCGGCTTCATTTCAACATTATGCACTATAGTGCCAACTGGTATAGCCTTAAGAGGTAGAGTGTTGCCTATTTTAATATCAGCAGCTTCACTAGAAATAATGCGATCACCTGGATTAAGCTTTTGAGGAGCTATAATATAAGTAAAACTATCGTCATCATATTTAATTAGAGCGATAAAAGCGGTTCTATTTGGATCGTACTCAATACGCTCAACAGTACCCGAAACGTCTACCTTATTACGTTTAAAGTCTATAATACGATATAGCTGCTTATGTCCGCCACCAATATGCCAAGAAGTAATTCTTCCGGTATTATTACGTCCACCCGTTCTTTTTTGACCTTCGGTTAAAGATTTATGAGGTCTACCCTTCCATAGATCTGAGCGGTCTACTTGTATCAGCTCTCTAAGAGACGGTGTTACAGGATTAAAATGCTTAAGTGCCATTATTTTACTCCTCCTGTCAAATCTATTGTTTGATTATGCGCAAGAGTTACTATAGCTTTTTTAAAATCAGATTGACGACCAATTATTCCTTTGAATCGCTTCTGCTTCCCTTTAACGTTAAGCATATTAATTTTTTTTACTTTGACATCAAAAATACTTTCAACTGCTTTGCGTACAAGAGTTTTATTAGCTTCTGGCATTACTACAAAAGTATATTTACGACTTTGCGTATCATCTTCTGGTTCGGCCATAATAGTTGTTTTTTCCGTAATAAGAGGGCGTCTAATCACGTCGTATAAATTATAATTAGTCATTTTTCAACCTCGCCTCTAAAGCTACTACGGCATCTTTTGTAAGCATAAGAACATCATGCTTAATGATATCGTATACATTAGCGCCAACACTAGGTACAACCACTATATTATGTAAGTTTCTAGATGCCAGAGCAAAATCTTGATTCACCGTAGCTGAGTCTACTACAAAAAAGCTAGAACCATCAAAATTTCTCATAGCCGATTGAAGACTAGAGGTTTTGGATTCTGCCATATGCAGACTCTCAACTATTACTAGTTTGCCTTCTGCAAACTTAGAAGAAAGAGCGTGGCACATAGCCAACTTTCTTACCTTTTTATTTAAATGCGTAGCATGGCTATGTGATACAGGGCCATGGGATACTCCACCGCCGCGCATCTGACAAGATCTTAAAGAACCCTGACGAGCATTACCAGTGCCCTTTTGCTTAAAAGGCTTTTTTGTAGTACCAGACACCTCTGATATGGTCTTAGTCTGATGAGTACCAGATCTAGCCTTAGCAAGTTGCCAATCTATAGCAAGCTTCACGATATCTTGTCTTACTTCTAAACCAAATATCTCTGGGTTTAAGCTAAGCTCACCCTTGGATTCTTTGGAAAGACTGTATATATTTGTTTTCATCATTTCTATCACCTAAAACTCTTCATCTTCTGGGTAATCCCATCAGAATATTGCTATTTTTTTATAGCATCTGTCACGTAAACTACAGTACCTTTAGATCCGGGTACAGCACCTTTGACTATGACTAAGCCGCCTTCAATGTCCGTCGCAACGATCAGTAAATTTTGAATTGTTACATTCACGTCGCCCATATGACCAGGCATCTTCTTATTTTTAAAAACACGACCAGGATCTTGACAACCGCCTGTAGAACCAATAGACCTGTGAGAAACAGAAACACCGTGCGATGCCTCTAGACCTCTAAAATTATGTCTTTTCATCCCGCCGGCAAAACCTTTACCTATGCTACTCCCAGATATATCTACAAACTGACCTTTTTTGAAAAAGTCAGGAGTAAGATTTGAACCCACATCGATAAAAGAGCTTTCTGCTATCCTAAATTCTTTTAAGGATACCTTAGGCTCAATTTTAGCATTAGCAAATACAGTGCGCATTGGCTTGCTTACTCTACTTGGCTTAGCATTTACTGCACCAACAATAAGCGCTGTATAGCCATCTCTATCTTTGGTGCGATGACCAACTACTTGACAATCCTGAATCCTTAATAAGGTTACTGGAATTACTTCGCCACTTTCACTAAACACAGAACTCATTCCGAGTTTTGTAGCTATTAAACCACCTCTCATTGCCCTACTCCAACTAGCTTAATTTCAACATCGACACCAGCCGCTAGATCTACTTTCATTAATGCATCAATTGTTTGCGGCGTAGGATAAGCAATAGTAATTAATCTGCGCTGGGTGCGAATTTCAAATTGCTCCCTTGACTTTTTATTGACGTGAGGAGATCTATTAACAGTAAAGCGTTGGATAGTGCGTGGAAGTGGGATAGGACCATTTACATGAGCGCCAGTGCGCTTTACAGTCTGTACTATCTCACGAGTTGCATGATCTAGTAGTTTGTGATCAAACGACTTAAGTCTTATCCTAATTTTCTGATTATTCATCAACTCACCTACATTAAAAAACAGCTATAACCTTACTTACTAAACTTGATTTATATCAGATTTAGTAAGTAAAGGGGTATACTTACAATTCCTTACTTCAATATCTTCGCAACAACACCAGCACCAACAGTACGTCCACCTTCACGGACAGCAAAACGTAGACCTTCGT